>JACESM010000042.1 GCA_013911835.1 Porphyrobacter sp.
GTATCCAGGCCTATGAAGGCGTCGTGATCGCCCGCTCGAACCGCGGCATGGGTTCGAACTTCACCGTGCGCAAGATGAGCTTCGGCGAAGGTGTCGAGCGCGTCTTCCCGCTCTACTCGCCGATCGTCGAAAGCATCACCGTGGTCCGCCGCGGCGTGGTGCGCCGTGCCAAGCTCTATTACCTGCGCGGCCGCACCGGCAAGAGCGCACGTATCGTCGAGCGCAAGATGAACGCGCCCAAGGCGTAAGGCTATCAGCCACCGAAACAGGAAGGGCGGCTCCGGCAAGGGGCCGCCCTTTTCGTTTGCGGCTTTGCATTCCCGCCAGATTCTCGTCATTGCGAGCAACCACTAGGTTGCGCGGCAATCCATGGCGGACCGTGGATTGCTTCGCTTCGCTCGCAATGACGAGGTTTAACTTGAAATGCGTTCGCTGCTTCTTGCTGCTGCCTTGCTGTCTGCACCCGCAATGGCGGAGGATGCCATGACCACCGAGGCCCCCAATCTCACCTTCGAACGTGTCTTCGCCTCCCCCGGCCTCGATGGCCCTGCGCCGCGGCAGGTCAAGCTCTCGCCCGATGGTCGCTTCCTCACCCTGCTGCGCAACCGCGCGGATGACCGCGACCGCTACGATCTGTGGGGCTATGACATCGAGACCCGCGAGTGGCGGATGCTGGTCGATTCCGAAAGGCTCGGCAGCGGGCGCGAGCTGTCGGAAGACGAGAAGATGCAGCGCGAGCGTGCGCGGGTCGGCAGCCTCAAGGGGATCATTTCCTACCAGTGGGCGAGCGATGGCGCGGGCGTGCTGGTGCCGCTCGACGGCGATCTGTTTCTGGCGAAGCTCGATGGCACGGTCACCCGGTTGACCGACACGGAAGGCACCGAATTGAACCCGCAGCTGTCGTCCAAGGGCGGCTTCGTCAGCTTCGTGCGCAACCGGCGGCTGTGGGTTGGGCCGGTCGGGAGCGAGGCCCAGCCGATCACGCCGGAAGGCGAGGCGGACACGATCCGCTGGGGCGAGGCGGAATTCGTCGCGCAGGAGGAAATGGCGCGGCTTCAGGGCTATTGGTGGTCGCCCGATGACAAGCGCATCGTCGTCCAGCGCACGGATGAGGCAAGCGTCGGCGTTGTTACCCGCGCGGCGATCGGCGCCAAGGGCACCAAGGTCTACGATCAGCGCTATCCGGCAGCGGGAACCGACAACGCCGTGGTCGAGCTGTTCGTGATGAATCCCGACGGCTCGGGCAGCGTCAAGATCGACCTCGGGCTCAACATCGACATCTATGTCGCCCGCGTCGACTGGGCGCCGGATGGCAGCGCAATTTACGTCCAGCGGCAGGACCGCGCGCAGACGAAGATCGATGTGCTCAAGGTCGATCCGGCGACAGGGCGGAGCATCATATGGTTTGCCGAGGCCGCTGCGCGCCCCGACTACTGGGTCAACCTTTCGGACAATTACCGCTTCCTCAAGGACGGCAGCCTGCTGTGGTGGTCCGAGCGCAACGGCTTCGGGCACTTTTATCGTTACGATCCCAATGGCAAGAACAAGGGTCGGGACGGCGAGGATTTGATCATCTTCGATGCCGGGACCTGGACGCAGCTGACCCGCGGCGACTCGCCCACCACCTCGCTGGTCGGGGTGGACGAGGCGGCGGGCACCTTCACATATCAGGCGACCACCGAGGTTCTCACCCAGCAGATTTACCGCGCGCGGCTGGACGGGACGGGTGAGCCCGAGCTGCTTTCCGATCCCGCCTTCACCAACAGCGCCAGCATGGATAGCGCAGGCCGGCTGCTCTATGTCAGCCGCTCGGGCGCCAACCAGCCCCCGCAGTCCTACCTCGCCACGCCCGACGGCAGTCAGGTCGCCTGGATCGAGGAGAACCGCGTGGAGGGCGAGCACCCCTATGCGCCCTTCCTCGCGAGCCATGTGGTGCCCGAATACGGCACCATCGCCGCCGAGGACGGCACGCCGCTCCACTGGATGATGCTCAAGCCGAAGATGGAGCCGGGCAAGCGCTACCCCGTCTTCTTCCAGCACTATGGCGGCCCCGGTCCGCAGACCGTGACCAAGGCCTGGGGCGGGGCGCTCGCGCAGGCGGTGGTCGACAAGGGCTACATCTTCTTCCAGCTCGACAACCGCGGCTCGGCCAATCGCGGGGTGGATTTCGAGCAGCCGCTCTACCGCGCGATGGGCGGGGCCGAGGTCCGCGACCAGAAGGCGGGCGCGCTGTTCCTCAAGAGCCTCGATTATGTCGATCCCGCCAAGATCGCCACCTATGGCTGGTCCTATGGCGGCTATATGACTCTGAAGATGCTCGAGGCCGATCCGGGGCTCTACGCCGCGGGCATCGCGGGCGCGCCGGTGACCCGCTGGGAGCTTTATGACACCCACTACACCGAACGCTACATGGGCGACCCGCGCGAGGTGCCCGAGGCTTACGCGAAGGCGAGCGCCATCCCGCAAGCGACCAAAATCGCCGACCCGCTCCTGCTGATCCACGGCATGGCCGACGACAACGTGATCTTCGAGAACTCCTCGGAACTGATCAGCGTGCTCCAGGAAAGCAACACGCCCTTCGAGATGATGCTCTACCCCGGCTACACCCACCGGGTCTCCGGCCCCAAGATCGGCCCGCACGTGTGGAACAGCATCTTCCGCTTCCTCGAGAGCCACGGGGTGATGCCGCCCAAGTAAGTATAGGTCTGCGCAAAGACGAATGATGTTGCGCATGCGCCAGCGCGCGCTATCTCGCACCCGCGAAGTCTCAGGAGAATGCAAAGTGGGTTACCGGGTGGCAGTGGTCGGCGCGACCGGGAATGTCGGGCGCGAGATGATGCAGGTCTTGGCCGAGCGCGAGTTTCCGTGCGACGAAGTCGCCGCGGTTGCCTCGCCGCGCTCGACCGGCAGCGAAGTCGAGTTCGGCGACACCGGCAAGATGCTCAAGTGCCGGAACATCGAGCATTTCGATTGGGCTGGCTGGGACATTGCTCTGTTCGCGGCCGGAAGCGGCCCTGCCAAGGAATATGCCCCCAAGGCTGCAGCAGCTGGTTGCATAGTCATCGACAACTCGTCGCTCTATCGTATGGATCCCGATGTGCCTTTGGTGGTGCCGGAAGTGAACCCCGACGCGATCGACGGCTACACCGCGAAGAACATCATCGCCAACCCCAACTGCTCGACCGCGCAGCTGGTGGTGGCGCTGAAGCCGCTGCATGATGCCGCGACGATCAAGCGCGTGGTGGTGAGCACCTACCAGTCGGTTTCCGGTGCGGGCAAGGCGGGCATGGACGAGCTGTTCCAGCAAGCCCGCGCCATCTTCGTCGGCGATCCGGTCGAACCGCAGAAGTTCACCAAGCAGATCGCCTTCAACGTCATCCCCCACATCGACAGCTTCCTCGACGATGGTTCGACCAAGGAAGAATGGAAGATGGTGGTCGAGACCAAGAAGATCCTCGATCCCCGGATCAAGCTCAACGCCACCTGCGTGCGCGTGCCGGTGTTCGTGGGCCACTCGGAAGCGGTGAACATCGAGTTCGAGAACGAACTCAGCGCCGAACAAGCGATGGACATCCTGCGCGAGGCGCCGGGAGTCATGCTGATCGATAAGCGCGAGGACGGCGGCTACATCACCCCGATCGAATGCGTCGGCGATGCGGCGACCTTCGTCAGCCGCGTGCGCGAGGACCCGACGGTCGAGAACGGGCTGACCATGTGGGTGGTCTCGGACAACCTGCGCAAGGGCGCTGCGCTCAACGCGGTGCAAATCGCCGAGCTGCTGGGCCGTCGTCACCTCAAGAAGGGCTGATTTTTCGGGATGACGCCGCTTCCCAAGGCGCAGGGCTGGATGCTGGTGGCAGTGATGCTCGGCATCCCGCTGAGCGCCTGGGGGGCGCTCTATCCTACCAACACCTGGCTTCAGGTCGGGCCTGTCGCCCTCGCGCTGCCATTTGCATGGCGGCTGCTTGCCCGCGCGCCGATCAGCAATGCCTCGGCGGCCTGCATCACCGCCTTCGTGCTGTTGCACCTGTTTGCGGCGCGCTGGTCCTACAGCTTCGTCCCCTATGACGCATGGCTCCCGGCAATGGCGACGGAGCGCAACCATTTCGACCGGCTCGTGCACTTCGCCTTTGGCGCGCTCGCGATGGTGCCGATGGTCGAAGCAGGCGCGCGTTACGGGAGCCTCACGCCGCGCATGGCGGTGGTTTTCGCGATTCTCTTCGTGCTCGCCGTCGGCGGGCTCTACGAGATCTTCGAATGGTCGCTCACGCTCGCCCTCGCGCCCGAAGACGCCGGGGCTTACAATGGCGAGCAAGGCGACATGTTTGACGCGCAGAAGGATATGGCGCTAGCCGGGTTGGGTGCCGTGCTGACGGTGCCGCTCGTGCGCCGCGCGGGCTGGTGGAGAGGGATTGCGGAATGAAGAAGGGATTGGCGCTGCTGGTGCTTGCGGGCGCCTTGGCTCTGGCGGGTTGCGACAGCGGCGGGGTGCCGAGCCCGGCCGAAAAGCTCGAGGGCAAAGGGCAGGAAGCTCCGATCGCGGCCAATTCTGTTGCGCTGCGCCCCGACGGGTTGACGGCGGGGGCCGAGAGCTTCTTCTTCGCCGCCGGGAAGGCCGAGGTTGAGGCTGCGCTCGCCAGCGCACTGGGCGTTGCGCTGCGCAGCGGCGAGAACCCGGAATGCGGGGCAGGGCCGATCACCTTTACCGACTATGCCGGCGGGCTTACCGCACATTTCCAGGAGGGGCGTCTGGTAGGCTGGAACTGGCACCTGCCGCAGGACGGCGACCGCGCGGCGAGCGGCACCATCGCGCTGGCAGGCAAGGTGCAGCTCGGCTCCCCGCGTACCGAGGTCGAGGCCGCACCCGGTTTCGCCAAGGTCGAGGGCAGCACGCTGGGCGAGGAGTTCGCACTCGGCGACAGGCTCGGCGGTTTTATCAACGACGACAAAGTGGAGATGCTCTATGCCGGAACCCAGTGTTTCTTCCGCTGAACCTGCCGGCATGACGCTGCACGCCGATCTGTTCTTCAGCTTCCGCTCGCCCTATTCCTATCTCGCCATCGGGCGATACCGGCAGATGTGCGAGGAATTTGACCTCGCGATTGCGCTGCGGGTTGTGCTGCCGATCGCGATTCGTGATCCCTCGATCCTGTTCACCGGCAGCCCCAATGTCGGGCGCTACATCTTCAATGATGCGGCCCGCTCGGCGCAGATGCTCGGCATCCCCTATCGCTGGCCGCGGCCCGATCCGGTGGTGCAGAACCTGATGACCCGCGAGATCGCGGCCGAGCAGCCGCATATCCATCGCCTGTGCCGCATGGGGCAGGCGGCCGAGCGGGCGGGGCAGGGGCTGGCCTTCGCGCACGAGGTGGCGACGGTGATCTGGTCGGGCACGGTCGATGACTGGCATGAGGGCGATCACTTTGCCGAGGCGGCCGCCCGCGCGGGGCTCGATTTCGCCGCGCTCGAGGCAGAGGCGGCCGATGATGCGGCGGCGCTCGACGCCGAGATCGCAGCCAATCAGGCCGCGCTCGAAGCCGCGGGCCACTGGGGCGTGCCGACGCTGGTGTTCGAGGGCGAGCCCTTCTTCGGGCAGGACCGCATCGCCATGGCCAAGTGGCGGATGGAGCAGAAGGGACTGCAGCGGCGATGAAGGGCGAACTCACCGGCGGGTGCCTGTGCGGCGCGGTGCGCTACACCTTGCGCGAAGGGATGCGCCTCAACGCCTATGCCTGCCACTGCACCGATTGCCAGAGCCGCACCGGCAGCGCCTTTTCCGAGCACATGCTGTTCGCCCTCGCCGACCTCGTAATCACCGGAGAACTCGATGTTGGCGAATATGACTACCCGAGCGGGGCGCGCGCGCGCATTTACGGCTGCGCCAAGTGCAAGGCGCGAATTTATGCCACCAACGACGCGCGCGAGGGCATGGCGAGCCTGCGCTGCGGCACGCTCGACAGCAGCGCGTCCTTCGTCCCTGCAGGGCACGTGTGGGTGAAGAGCAAGCAGCCGTGGATCGGCCTGCCCGAATGCGCGAAGGTGATGGACGAGCAGCCGCGCACCACCGAGGAATGGGTCGCCTTCGTGGGGCTGGCATGAGCGCGCCGGAAACGTCACGCTTCGCCAGCTTCGACGGCACCCACCTTGCCGTCCACACGCTGGGAGAGGGGCGCCCCGTGGTCCTGCTTCACGGGCTGTTTTCCTCCGCGCAGATGAACTGGATCAAGTGGGGCCATGCCGAGCGGCTTGCGGCGGCAGGGTCTCGGGCGATCATGCTCGATTTCCGGGTCCATGGTGAGAGCGACGCGCCGCATGATGCGGCCGCCTATCCCACCGGCGTGCTGGTGCGCGATGTCGCCGCGCTGGCCGATCATTGCGCGCTCGAGCCGGGCGGCTTCGATCTGGTCGGTTTCTCGCTGGGCGCGCGCACTGCGGTCCACACGGTCGCCCACGGCGTGCTCGAACCGCGCCGCCTGTGCATCTGCGGGATGGGGGTCGCGGGGCTTGCCGGATGGGCGCGCCGGGCGGATTTCTTCAAGCGGGTGATCGACGAATTCGACACGATCCGTCCCGGCGATCCGGCCTATGCCGCGCGCACTTTCCTGAAGTCCCAAGGGGTCGACCGGGTCGCCGCGCGGCTGTTACTGGACGCGATGGACGATTTCGACCTCGCTGCACTCACGAACATCACCATGCCCACCGCCGTGATCTGCGGCGACGAGGACCGCGACAACGGCTCGGCCGAAGACCTCGCCGCGCTGCTGCCGGACGCGCGCTATATCGAGGTGCCCGGCACCCACATGGGCAGCGTGACGAAGCCCGAACTCGGCGCGGCGATTGCAGGCTTCCTCGCGGCTTGATTCCGCCGCCAAGCGCGTTCAAACCTGACATCATTGTCACATGACTGACGGGAACCCCTCGCAATGAAATCTGCCGCTCCTCTGCTGAAGGGCGCCGCCGCTGCGCTCGCTATTGCTCTTGCCGCCCCGCTGGCCGCGCAAGAGGCCGCGCCTGCCGCTGCCGCCGCCACCTATCCCGAAACGCCCGAGGGCGCCGCGGCCTGGGTCGCGATGGTCGAGGCCGATCTTGCCGCCTTCTCGAAGGAATATGGCCACGTCTCCTGGCTCAACGCGACCTATATCAACCATGACAGCGACACGCTCGCGGCGCGCTACGGCGCGGAACTGACGGTGAAGCAGGTCGGCTACGCCAATGAAGCCGCGCGCTATGCGCGGGTGGCCGGGCTCGATGCCGAAACCGCGCGCAAGCTCGACATGCTGCGCAATGGCATCGGCCTTCCCGCTCCCAACCGCCCCGGCGCGGCCGAGGAGTTGAACGAGATCGCCACGCGCCTGGGCTCGGCCTATGGGCGCGGCAAGGGAACGCTGGGCGGCCAGCCGATCAACGGCAGCGACATCGAGGCCGAGATGGGCAATCTCGAACGCACGCCTGATGAACTCAAGGAAATGTGGGCAAGCTGGCACGACAATGTCGGCGCCCCGATGCGCGGCGACTATGTCCGCATGAGCGCGCTCGCCAACGAGGGTGCCAAGGAACTGGGCTTTGCCGATTACGGCGCGATGTGGCGTTCGGGCTATGACATGCCCCCCGAACAATTCGCCGCCGAGACCGAGCGGATGTGGCAGGAAGTGAAGCCGCTCTACATCGCGCTCCACACCTATGTGCGCCGCAAGCTGAACGAGAAATATGGCGATGCCGTCCAGCCGCGCACCGGCCCGATCCGCGCCGATCTGCTGGGCAATATGTGGGCGCAGGAATGGGGCAATATCTACCCGCTGGTGGCGCCTGCGGGGGCGGGCGATATCGGCTATGACCTCACCGACCTGATCGCGAAGAAGAATCTCGATGCGGTCGGCATGGTGAAGGTCGGCGAGCAGTTCTTCTCCTCGCTGGGCTTCGACCCGCTGCCTGCGACCTTCTGGGAGCGCAGCCAGTTCGTGAAGCCTGCCGACCGCGAGGTGGTGTGCCACGCCTCGGCCTGGAACATCGACAATGTCGATGATCTGCGCATCAAGATGTGCATCAAGCCCAATGCCGACGATTTCGTGACCATCCACCACGAACTCGGCCACAATTACTACCAGCGTGCCTACAACCAGCAGGACCCGCTGCACCTCAACGGTGCCAATGACGGCTTCCACGAGGCGATCGGCGACATGATCGCGCTGTCGATCACGCCCGAATACCTGGTGCAGATCGGCATGCTGGATCCGTCGCAGGTGCCGAGTGCAGACAAGGATATCGGCCTGCTGCTGCGTCAGGCGATGGACAAGGTCGCCTTCCTGCCCTTCGGCCTGCTGCTCGATCGCTATCGCTGGGGTCTCTATGACGGCTCGATCCCGGAGGCCGCGATCAACACCGGCTGGAACGATCTGCGCCGCGACTACCAGGGCATCGTCCCGCCGGTGCCGCGCGGGCCCGAAGGGTTCGATGCGGGGGCCAAGTATCACATCCCCGGCAATGTCTCCTACACCCGCTACTTCCTTGCGCGGCTGCTGCAGTTCCAGTTCTACAAGTCCGCCTGCGATACCGCCGGGTGGAAGGGCCCGCTCCACCGCTGCTCGTTCTACGGCAACAAGGACGTGGGCGCGAAGCTCGATGCGATGCTTGAGCTCGGCGCCTCGAAGCCCTGGCCTGACGCGCTCGAGGCCTTCACCGGGACACGGCAGATGAGCGGCAAGGCGATGGTGGAATATTTCGCTCCGCTCAAGAAGTGGCTCGACCAGCAGAACAAGGGCGAAAAGGCGGGCTGGTGATGGGACGCGGGGGCGCAGCCATCATCGCTGTGGCAGGGGTGCTGGCGGTGCTTGCCGCCGGTGCCCCGGCGGCGCTTGCGCAAGATGGGCCGGAAGGCGTTCTGTTCGTCGCGGGCAAGCGCGGAAACACGCTGTCCAAGGTCGATCTGGCGAACGGCGCGGAAGTGCTCAGGGTGCCGAGCTGCACCAACCCGCACGAGCTGGCGACTTCGCCCGATGGGGAGTACGTCGCGCTCGCCTGCTATGGCGGAACCAGCGTGGACATCTTCCGCACTGGCGATCTTGCCAAGGTGGCGAGCATCGATCTGGGCGAAAATGCGCGCCCGCACGGGATCGTCTGGCACGCTAATGGTGATCTCTATGCGACCGCAGAGGGGCGCCAGTCGATCTTCTGGATCCACGATCCGCTGGGCAAAGTGGAGACGTTCGAATACTCCACCGGCAAGCAGGGCAGCCATATGCTGGTGGTCGATCCCTCTGCCACAACGGCCTGGACTACCGACCTTGGTTCCAAAACGGCGACGCGGATTGCACTGCAAGCCCGGCTCCGGATCGCGCCGATCTCGGTGGCGGTTGGCGTCGAGCCGGAGGGGATTGCGCTTTCGCCCGATGGCAAGGCGCTGTGGGTCTCGGCGCGTGGCTCGAATCAGGCGTTTGAGCTCGACCCGGCCACCATGGAAGTGCGCAACACCGTCGCCACCGGAGCTTTTCCCTTGCGTCTGGCGATCCGGCCGCAGGGCAATGTTGCAATCACATCCGATCTTGCCGATGGCGGGCTCACCGTGATCGACCTCGCCACCGCCAAGGTCATCCGCCAGATTGCGGTCTCAAGCCCGCAAGAAGCCGAGGCGCGCCAGCAGGTCACCATCCTGTGGTCGAAGGACGGCGAGCGAGTTTACGTCGCCGAGACCGCCAGCGATACCGTCGCCGAGGTCAATTACGCCAGCGGCACTGTTCTGCGCCGCTTCACCGCGGGCGAGGGCGGGGACGGGATGGCGATACTGCCCTGATGGCAGCGCGTCCGCCTCTCCTCGTGGGCTGGCGCGAGCTGGCGAGCCTGCCCGAGCTCGGCCTTGCCGGCATCCCCGCCAAGATCGATACGGGCGCGCGCACCTCCTCGCTCCATGCCCATGTGCTTGAGGATTTCGAGCGCGGAGGCGAACGCTTCGTGCGCTTCGCGGTCGACTGGGACGGGACGCGGCATTTCTGCGAGGCGATCCATGTCGATGTGCGCGGCATCACCTCCTCCAACGGCGACCAGCAGGCCCGTTTTGTCATAAAGACGCCGCTTGCCATCGGTAATCTCACCTTCCGGGCGGAAATCAGCCTGGCGGACCGTTCCCAGATGCAATTCCCGATGCTGATCGGGCGCACTGCGCTGCGACGAAGGATGGTGGTGGATAGCGGTCATTCGTGGCTGCAATCACCTGCGATGTCGCATAAGGGGCGCCTCCGCCGGTAAGTCGCCGGTCTTGAAAGGGTCTTCATGAAAATCGCGATGCTGGCGCGCAATGCCAACCTCTATTCGCACCGGAGGCTCAAGGAAGCCGCCGAGGCGCGGGGGCATACGCTCGACATCCTCAATACGCTGCGCTGCACGGTGCACATCGCCAGCCACCGCCCCCAGGTATTCTACAAGGGCGAGCCGATTTCGGCCTATGACGCGGTGATCCCGCGGATCGGGGCCTCGATCACCAATTACGGTCTTGCCATCCTGCGGCAGTTCGAGATGACCGGCATCTGGTCCTTGAACGAAAGCGTCGCGATCGGCCGCAGCCGCGACAAGCTCAGGAGCTTGCAGATCCTCGCCAAGCACGGGCTCGGCCTGCCGCTGACCGCCTATGCCAATGATCCCAAGGCCGCCGAGGAGATCATCAGGGCGGTCAAGGGGCCCCCCGTTGTGATCAAGCTGATCGAGGGGACGCAAGGCATCGGCGTGGTGCTCGCCGAGACGATGAGCAGCGCCAAGTCGGTGATCGAGGCCTTCCGCGGGGCCAACGTCAACATCCTCGTGCAGGAGTTCATCAAGGAAGCCGGCGGGACCGATATCCGCGCGCTGGTGGTGGGCGGCAAGGTCGTCGCGGCGATGAAGCGTACCGGGGCGGCGGACGAATTCCGCTCGAACCTTCACCGCGGCGGCTCTGCGCAGGTGATCAAGATCACCCCCGAGGAACGCTCTACCGCGGTGCGCGCGGCCAAGCGCATGGGGCTGAACGTGTGCGGGGTCGACATGCTGCGTTCGAACCACGGCCCGGTCATCATGGAGGTCAATTCCTCCCCCGGCCTCGAAGGCATCGAGAGCGCCACCGGCAAGGACATCGCCGGCCAGATCATCGACTTCATCGCCGCCAATGCCAATGGGACGACCAAGACCAAGGGGCGGGGGTAGAGCCTTTTCGCCGCAGGCCGGATCCGCTTCCCGCCCGAAAGGCCGGGCAATGTTTCACGTGAAACGCTCCGCCGCAGCGCAACGCGCCAGCAACCACATGGACATGACATGACAACGGCATGCCTACGCCGGTCAGCGGTCGGCGCGGCCTTGCGGACGTCGTGCGGGGCTCAGGCATTCCTCGCCATCAGCCCGCCATCGACCGGGATTGCAACCCCGGTGATGTAGCTTGCCGCCGGCAGAACCAGCGACAGGGTGATATGCGCAACCTCCTCAGGCTCGCCGTAGCGGCGCAGGGCGGTTCGGCGTTTCGCAAAGATCGCCTTGTGCTCCTCGGCCACCGCGTCGGTCATCGCGGTGCGGATCGGGCCGGGGCAGATGCAGTTGACGGTGATCCCCTCGGGGCCGAGATCGACTGCGAGGCCGCGTGTCAGCCCGATCACCCCGGTCTTGGCCGCGACATAGGGCGTGTCGCCCGGGGTCGCGCCGAGCCCTTCGGTCGAGGCGATGTTGACGATCCGCGGCGCGTCGCTCTGGCGCAGAAACGGCAGGCAGCTGCGCACCATACGCTGATGGGCGGTCAGCATGACGCCGAGCGCGCGGGCCCACACCTCGTCATAGGCGGGGTCTTCAAGCGCGCAGAAGCTCGAGACACCGGCGTTGTTCACCAGAATGTCGATCCCCCCGAAATCCGCGCCAATGCGCGCGACTGTCGCCACAATCGCCTCGCCGTCGGCGACATCGAGCGTATAGGCACGCGCGTTCTCGCCGCATTGCGCCGCCACGGCCACCGCCGCCTCGCCGTCGCGGTCGACCACGGCGACATGCGCGCCCCCGGCGGCAAACAGCAGCGCGGTCGCCCGGCCCATCCCGCTCCCCGCGCCGGTGACGATGGCGCAGCGACCGGCGATCGAGCGCGAGAGAGGGGGTGGGGGCACGTGCGGCTCTCCTGTCCGGGGCGAATGTCGGCAAGGCTAGCCGAGGGCCGTCTCTGCGTCACCCCTGCTGCGATTCGCTCCGGGAGTGACCAAATAATCCAAGCCAGACAGGGGGCGAATCGGTTATGGCTGCGCTCCGGGTCGCTAACGGAGGGAATTTCATGACCATTCGCCGTCTTTTGTCGCTGTCTGTTCTGGCGGGCCTGGCTGCCGCCACCGCGGTTCCGGCCGCGGCCGAGGATGCCAGCGTCGCCAAGCGGCTCGACAGCGCGGGCCTCAAATACGAGGTCGACGATGATGGCGATTACAAGCTCACCTTCAACTACTCGAAGGAAGGGCGCACCCAGCTGGTGTTCGTCTCGGGCACGACCCAGACCGTGTCGGGGCTGACCGTGCGCGAGGTGTTCGCGCCCGCGGGCCGGGTCGGGAAGGACGGGATCGGGGGCGAGGCCGCGCTCGAACTGCTCGCCAATTCGGGCCAGCTGAAGATGGGCAGCTGGGAAATCCGCGGCGACGTGCTCTACTTCGTCATCAAGGTGCTCGACAGCGCCACGTCGAGCGAGCTGTCGAGCCTGCTCGACATTGCTGCCGAGACTGCCGACGACAAGGAAATCGAACTCTCGGGCGACAGGGACGACCTGTAAATGGTCAGGGCGGCGCGAGGCGCGCCGCCCTTTTGCATCACCGGAACGGCGGTTCGTTAAACGCGCGCAGCTTGCGTGAATGGAGCCGGTCGCCCTCGTCGCGCAGTCGTGCGACCGCGACGATGCCGATCTGGAGGTGCGCGGCGATGGTCTCCTCGTAGAACTTGTTCGCCTGCCCCGGCAGCTTGATCTCGCCGTGGAGCGGCTTGTCCGAGACGCACAGCAGCGTGCCGTAGGGCACCCGGAAGCGATAGCCCTGGGTGGCGATGGTCGCGCTCTCCATGTCGATCGCGATCGCGCGGCTCTGCGAGAAGCGGGTCGCCGATGAGGAGTAGCGCAGCTCCCAGTTGCGGTCGTCGGTGGTCACGACCGTGCCGGTGCGCATCCGCTGCTTGAGGTTCGCGCCCTGCACGCCCGAGACCTGCTCGGCCGCGAGCGCCATCGCCTGCTGGACTTCGGCAATCGGCGGGATCGGGATTTCGGGCGGCAGCACCGCGTCGAGCACGTGATCGTCGCGCAGGTAGGCGTGGGCGAGCACGAAGTCGCCGATCTTCTGGGTCGAGCGCAGCCCGCCGCAGTGGCCGATCATCATCCACGCATGCGGGCGCAGCACCGCCAGGTGATCGCAGATGTTCTTGGCATTGGAGGGGCCGACGCCGATATTGACCAGCGTGATCCCGCTCCCGTCCTCGCGCACGAGGTGATAGGCGGGCATCTGGTGCTTGCGCCAGGCGGTGTCGTTGAGCTGATCCTGCGCGTGGGGGGTGGGCTCGCGGATGTCGAGCCCGGCCGCGCCGGTCAGCGCCACATAGCCGTCGGTGCCGATCGCCTGCGCGCCCCAGTTCACGAATTCATCGACATAGCGGTGATAGTTGGTGAACAGCACGAAGTCCTGAAAGTCGCTCACTTCGCTCCCGGTGTAGTGCTTCAGCCGCGCGAGCGAATAATCGGTGCGCAGGCCGTCGAACAGCGAGAGCGGCATGTCGTGGTCGCCGTCGATTTCGATCCCGTCGGCCAATTCGTCACCGATCAGGGCGAGGTCGGTCGCGGGGAAGTGCGCGGCGATCTCGCGCGGGGCGATGCCGACCATCGCTGCCCCCGCCTCGCCGTCGAGCACATAGGGGAAGGGGATTTCCTGGCGCGAGCGGCTGACGGTGACCTCGACCTCGTATTCCTCGGCGATCAGCTGGAGCTGCTCGGTGAGGTATTGTGCGAAGCGATCGGGGCGGGTGACGGTGGTCGAATAGGTGCCCGGCGATTCGAGCCGTCCGAAGGCGCGGCTGCGATCGCGCTGTTCGCCTACGCCCGCATAGCGCAAGGTGATCTGCGGATAGGCATAGGAGCCGTCGGCGCGCTTGGCGGGGTCAGGCAGGGTGCCGTTCTTCCCGAAGGCGATGACGTCGTCGCGCAGGGTGCGCACCGCTTCGTCATAGTGGCGCTGAAGCTCGGCGAGGATGGCGGGAATGTCGATCATGGCAGTTGTCTCTGCTCCTTTGTTGTTATCGTTGTGTGGCAGCACCTTTGCGCGAGCGGGCGCCGTTTACAAGAAGGGCGCGAAGATCGAGGTGATCTTCGCGCCCTTGCTGTGTGTGGGACCTGTAAGGGTCGATGTCTTACGCGTCCTCGCCGCCTTCGAGCAGCTCGGCGGGGATTTCGCCCGGTTCGAGGCTGGTGTCGATGCGGGTCGCTTCGGCCTGTTCCTCGATCTCGCGCTGTTCGTCTTCGAACATCGCGGCGAGCACGTCGACGCCTTCGCTCTGAAGCTTGGCTTCGTCGTCCGAACGGGCGACGTTGGCCTTCACGGTCACGCGCACTTCGGGGTGGAGGGCGATGGTCACGTCATGCATGCCGATGGTCTTGATCGGCGCGCCGAGGATGACCATGCGTTTGTCGACGCTGTGGCCCTGATCGGCGAGGCCCGACACGATGTCGCGCACGCTGACCGAACCGTAGAGCTGGCCGGCGTTCGAGGCGGCGCGGATCAGCACCACTTCTGCGCCTGCAACCTTTTCGCCCTGCGCTTCAGCATCGGTGCGACGTTCGGCGTTTTCCTTTACCAGACGCTCACGGTTGGCTTCAAAGACCTTCTTGTTGGCTTCGTTGGCGCGGAGAGCCTTCTTCTGCGGCAGCAGGAAGTTGCGCGCATAGCCGTCCTTCACGGTGACGACATCACCGATCGAGCCGAGCTTTTCGATGCGCTCGAGGAGAATGATATCCATTTCGTCTTCTCCCTTTACTTCACGATGAACGGAAGCAGGCCGATCTGGCGCGCGCGCTTGATCGCCTGGGCCAGTTCACGCTGCTTCTTCGCCGAGACGGCGGTGATGCGCGAAGGCACGATCTTGCCACGCTCGGACATGAAGCCCTGCAGCAGGCGCACGTCCTTGTAATCGATCTTGGGGGCGTCCTTGGCGTTGAACGGGCAGGACTTGCGGCGGCGGAAAAACGGGCGGGCCATCAGTCGCGCTCCTCACGGGTTTCGCGGCGCTTCCGCTCGCGGTCGTTCTTGCGCATCATCACGGAGGGGCCTTCCTCGTGCTCTTCCACGCGGATGGTCATGTAGCGGATGATGTCTTCGTTGATGCGGGTCTGGCGCTCGAGCTCGGCCACGACGTTGCCCGGGGCTTCGATGTTGAGCAGCACGAAGTGCGCCTTGCGGTTGCGCTCGATCTTGTAGGCGAGCGACTTGAGGCCCCAGGTCTCGGTCTTGGTGACCTTGCCGTTGCCGGCCTCGACGATTTCGGTGGCTTGCGCCGCCAGCGCGTCGACCTGAGCCTGGCTCAGATCCTGACGCGCAAGAAAGACGTGCTCGTAGAGCGCCATCTTGCGTCCTTTCACTTCCTGCCGATCGCTGGCTGATCCGTCCGCGAATGGACGGGGCCCCTCCGGCTTTCTTCACATATCCGCAAGGGCGCATCCCAAGCGAAGCGCGGCCCCTTACAGCTTTGGCCGGCAATTGCAAGTCTTGTCGGCAGGGAACCGGACGGGCAGGCGCGGGGTTTATTGTTCGAATCGCAACGGAGGGAATTGTTCGTGCCTTCAGGTCTGGTCGCGCTGCTCGACGATATTTCGGTGATTGCCAAGGCGGCTTCGGCGTCGATCGACGATGTCGCGGTCGCGGCCGGGCGCGCGGGCACCAAGACCGCGGGCGTGGTCATCGACGATGCGGCGGTGACGCCGAGCTACGTCACGGGCCTGTCCCCGGCGCGCGAGCTGCCGATCATCTGGAAGATCACCAAGGGCAGCCTCAAGA
>JACESM010000043.1 GCA_013911835.1 Porphyrobacter sp.
AGACGTTGTCGACGCCCTGGATGTACATCGCGAGGCGCTCGAGGCCGTAGGTCAGCTCGCCCGCGACCGGCTTGCAATCGAAGCCGCCCATTTGCTGGAAATAGGTGAACTGGGTGACCTCCATCCCGTCGCACCACACTTCCCACCCGAGGCCCCAGGCGCCGAGCGTGGGGCTCTCCCAGTCATCCTCGACGAAGCGGATATCGTGCGCCAGCGGATCGATGCCGATCGCGGCGAGGCTCTTGAGATAGAGCTCCTGGATATCCGAAGGCGAGGGCTTCAGGATCACCTGATACTGATAATAGTGCTGCAGCCGGTTGGGGTTCTCGCCATAGCGCCCGTCGGTCGGGCGGCGGCAAGGCTGGACGAAGGCGGCGTTCCACGGCTCGGGGCCGAGCGCGCGCAAGGTGGTCGCGGTGTGGAAGGTGCCCGCCCCCATGCGCATGTCATAGGGCTGGAGGATGACGCAGCCGGCTTGCGCGCTCCAGAAGTCGTGGAGCGTCAGGATCATGTCCTGAAACGAGCGCGCGGGATCGCGCGGCGGGGGGGTGAAGAGGGGGGCTACGCTCATGGCGGCTCGCCATGGCGCAAGCCCCCGCAAGCGTCAATGCCGCGCCGCAGCATGCCCCCCGCGAAACCCTCGCGGCGGGGCACATTCCCCTCGGCAAGAGCGGTGCCTGCCATGCTGCGCAGTCACGAAGATGTGACACAAAGTCAGGTCAGCTTGACATAGTCAGCGAATCACGACATATAGTCAGCATAACCTGACACGAAGTCGGGTTTCCCTGACGGAGAATTCGGATGACCGACCTGCAGAAGACCATCCGCGTGAAGCAGTGGCAGCTGTTCGTCATGCTCGGCATGAGCGGCTTTGCCGTGGGCAGCATCCTTGCCAAGCTCACAACCGCGCTGGGCTTCTGAACCGTGAAGAACCGCCTCAAGGTGCTGCGCGCCGAGCGTGACTGGAGCCAGGCGGAGCTCGCCGGGCGGCTCGATGTCTCGCGTCAGGCGGTCAACGCGATCGAGACCGGCAAGCACGACCCGTCCCTCCCCCTCGCCTTCCGCATCGCGCGCCTGTTCGACATGCGGATCGAGGACATCTTCGACGATGGAGACCCTGCATGATCTGGAACAGCAAGGAGGGCACGCCCGGCCCGGGCGAGGCCCGCACCCGCGAGCGGCAGCGGCGCCAGATGTTCTACATCGGGCTTGCCGCATTGATCGGCGGCGCGGCCGGCTTCCTGACCGGCTTCTTCGATCAGGGTCACGGCAGCCTGTTTGCGGGTGACTTCGCCCAGCTGAAGCTGCCCCCGATGCTCGCGCTCGGTCTTGCAGCCCTGCTGGTCGGCGGCTTCATCCTGCTGCCTCTGCGGGGCTTCGGCATGATCGACGATTACAAGCGCCAGCAGAATTTCGTCGGCTTTACCGGCGGCTGTCTGTCGGTGCTGGCCGGCTATCCGATCTGGGCGGTGCTCTATGCCGGGGGCTTCGTGCCCGCGCCCCATGCCTTCGGGATCTTCGCAATCGCCTACGTCTCGATGGTTCTGTCCTTCTTCTATGCCCGCTGGCGGCTCTGATCCCGCATCGGTCATGCCCCCACCCTTGCCTATCCTGCCTCCAACCCCCACACCCAAGATACTGAGAGGAACGTCCGAAATGAAACTGTCTGCCCTTCTCGCCCTGACCGCCGCGCCCTTCGCGCTGTTCGCCGCCAGCCCGGCGCTGGCCGACAGCCAGTCCGCGACCAAGACCGCCGCCGCGCCAATGGCGGCCAAGGGCCCGGCGCTGTGGAAGGTCGCTGATGAGGACACCACCATCTATCTGTTCGGCACGGTCCACGTCCTGCCCAAGGAGGTCGAGTGGTACGATGCCACAATCGCCAAGGCGCTCGACGGTTCGGACATTCTGGTCACCGAGATCCCGATGGACCCGGCCAGCGAGGCCGCGATGCAGCAGATGGCGCTCGCCAAGGCCGCGCTGCCGGAGGGCACCACCCTGCGCTCGCTGCTGAGCGAAGAGCAGAAGGCCCAGTACACCGCCGCGCTCAATCAGCTGGGCGGGAAGATCGAAGCCACGCAGCTTGCGCAGGTGCCGGCCGAAGCCCGCGCCCAGTATGAAGACGCCAAGGCCAAGGGCCTCGTCCCCAATCCGGGCGATGCGCTCGCGGGCCAGTTCGACGGCCTGAAGCCGTGGATGGTAGGCCTCTCGATGTCGATCCTGCCGCTTACCCTCGAAGGCTATGACCCCAACAGCGGCGTCGAAAAGGTGCTGCTCTCCAAGGTCCCCGGCAAGAACACCGGTGCGCTCGAGACCGCCGAGTTCCAGCTCGGCATCTTCGACGGGATGCCGCAGGATGCGCAGATCACCTTCCTGATGGAAGCCGCCAACGGCCTCGACAGGACCAAGCCGATGCTCGACCGCATGGTCGCCGAGTGGGTCGAAGGTGATCCGGACGCGCTCGCTGCGGTGATGAACGAGGGCATGGACGATCCCGCGGTCGCCGATGCGCTGCTCTATGCCCGCAACCGCAACTGGGCCAAGTGGATCGACACCCGCCTTGACCAGCCCGGCACGGTGTTCATCGCGGTCGGCGCCGGCCACCTTGCGGGCGCCAAGAGCGTGCAGGACTACCTTGCCCAGAAGGGCATCACGGTGAGCCGGGTCAAGTAATGGCGCAAGGCTTCGGGGCGATGGTCTTGCGGTGCGCCGCGGAGATCATCGCCCCCCTCCTGCTCCTTCTTGTGGTGTCCGGGTGCAGCGATGCCCCCGGCGGCCAGACAGAGGGCGCGGCACCGCCCGCCCCGCTGGTCTACGAAATCGCTTCGGCCGATGGATCGGTGGAGTGCTGGATGGTCGGCACCATCCATGCCCTCCCCGCGTCTGCGCGTTGGCGCACGCCCGCCATCGACACCGCCGTCACAAATGCCGACCTGCTGGTGGTCGAGATCGCCGCGCTGGATGATGGCGCAGCAATCGCCCGCACCTTCGCGGCCCTTGCCACCTCCCCCGACCTGCCCCCGATCGAGCAGCGCCTTCCTGCAGACCTGCGCCCGCAGCTTGCCGTGCTGCTGCTGCGCGGTGATTTCGAAGAAGGGGACTTCGCCGAAACCGAAACCTGGGCCGCCGCGCTCACGCTTGCCCGCGTCGATGCAGCGGGCGATCCGGCCAACGGCGTCGACCGCGCGCTGATCGCCGATTTCAAGGGCCGCCGCGTGCGCGAGCTTGAAGGGGCGGACGCGCAGCTGGCCATCTTCGACCGCCTGCCCGAAGCGACCCAGCGCCTCATGCTCGCCGCCGTGGTGCAAGGCAGCGTGGCCGCCGCCAAGGACCCCGAACGCCTCCAGCGTGCCTGGCTTGCGGGCGATGCGGCAACCATCGAAGCCTCGACCCGCGAGGGCGTGCTCGCCAATCCGACGTTACGCGAGGCACTGCTGACCGCGCGCAACCGCCGCTGGGCGGCAGCCCTGGTGCCGCTGCTCGCCGAGGCACCGCGCCCGCTGGTTGCCGTCGGCACCGCGCATCTGGTGGGGCCGGACGGGCTTCCCGCGCTGCTCGAGGCGCAGGGCTACCGGATCCGGCGGATTTCCTAAACGGGTTGCCTTTCGGGCAATCCCTCTCTAAGGGCCCGCGCTTCGGTGCTTCCGGTCATCCCTGGAGGCGGTCGCACCGTGTGACTGTAGCAATCAAACACGCATTCGAAAGGCATCCGTATGAGCGAGACTCTTACCCTGCCGGCCGAAGCGCGCGAACGGGCTGGCAAGGGAGCCTCCCGATCACTTCGCCGCGAAGGTCGGACCCCTGCTGTCATCTATGGCGGCAAGGAAGAACCCACCATGATCCACGTCGAGCAGAAGGAACTGGTGCGCCAGCTGGGCACCGGCCACTTCATGAACTCGATCGTTATCATCGAGATCGGTGGCAAGTCCGTCCGCACGCTCCCCAAGGATGTCGCCTTCCACCCGGTGACCGACCGTCCGACCCATGTCGATTTCCTTCGCCTGACCGGCGACAGCAAGGTCGAAGTCTCGGTGCCGGTGGTGTTCGTCAACGAAGACGCCTCGCCCGGCCTCAAGAAGGGCGGCGTGCTCAACATCGTGCGCCACGAACTCGACCTGCTGTGCCCCAATGAGGACATCCCGGAAGAAATCCAGATCGACGTCACCGGCCGCGAAATCGGCGATTCGATCCACATCAGCAGCGTGCCCCTGCCCAAGGGCGTCTCGAGCGTGATCACCGACCGCGATTTCACCATCGCTACCGTGATCGCCCCCTCGGGCCTCAAGAGCAGCGAAGGCGAAGCCGCTTCCGCTTAAGCGCGCTGCCAGCTTCGGCTTGTCGAACGCCGGGCTTCCTTTGCGGGAAGTCCGGCGTTTCGTTTTTTGCGAGGGAGCGATAGGGAACACGTCATGCAGATCTGGGTCGGCCTCGGAAATCCCGGACCGCGCTATGCGCTCCACCGGCACAATGTCGGTTTCATGGCCGTGGACGTGATCGCTGACATGCATGATTTCGGGCCGGTGCAGAAGAAGTTCTCTGGCTGGGCGCAGGAGGGGCGGATCGGCAGCCAGAAAGTGCTGCTGCTGAAGCCCGCCACCTTCATGAACGAGAGCGGCCGCGCGGTGGGCGAGGCGCTGCGCTTTTACAAGCTCGGCACCGAGGCGCTCACGGTGTTCCACGACGAACTCGACCTTGCGCCCTTCAAGGTCAAGGTGAAGCAGGGCGGCGGACACGCGGGGCATAACGGGTTGCGATCGATCGACCAGCATCTGGGCCCCGAGTTCCGCCGCATCCGGCTCGGCATCGGCCACCCGGGGCACAAGGACCGGGTCAACGGCTACGTCCTCGGCAATTTCGCCAAGGCCGAGGAGGACGATCTTGCTGCCATGCTCGGCGCGATCGGGGCGGAAGCGGCGTGGCTCGCCAAGGGCGATGACGTCCGCTTCATGAATGATGTGGCGCTGAGGATGCAGGGTTAACGATTCGCAAGCATTCCTGTCCCGTTTCAAAACGCGCCTGACGCGCGGCGGGATTTGCGCGCGGCAATGGGTTATGCCCGACACGAGAGCGCGGGGGCGAACCCGTGCAGCGGAAAAACCGGGGAACAGGCATCATGCGCAAGACCGATCTTCTGACCAACACCTTCGCGCTCGCAGCGCTGGCCGTATCGCTCGTGGCGCCTGCTCAGGCAATGAAGTACCCGCCGAAGGAGCCCACTTCCTCGTCAAGCTCGAGCTCGGGCGGCAGCACCTCGGGCAGCAGCAGCTCCTCGAGCGGCGGCACCGCGGTGCCCGAGCCGGCCACCGCCGCGCTGTTCGGCGCGGGCGCGGCGGCGATCCTCCTCGCCAAGCGCTGCCGCCGCGAAGCCGCCAAGGACTGAGCCCCCTTTCGCCGGGCTTGACGCGGCGCACGCATTGAAGGACGCGCGCGCCATGCGCCGCGTCCTCGTCATCGGGCCCTGTGGGTCGGGCAAGAGCACCCTCGCCCGCGAACTCGCGCCGCGCCTCGGCCTGCCGCTGATCCACATGGACCAGCTGGGTTGGCAGGCGGGGTGGGTCGAGACCGGGAAGGCGGAACTCAACGCCCGCCTCGCCGATGTCGTCGCGCAGGACGAATGGCTGATCGAAGGCAATTACGGCAGCACCCTCGCCCCCCGCCTCGCGCGGGCCGACACCGTCATCTACCTCGATTTTCCGATCCGCCTGTGCCTGTGGCGGCTGGTGAAGCGGATCATCACCCACCGCGGCCGGTCGCGTCCCGATATGCCCGAAGGCTGCCCCGAACGCTTCGATGCGGCCTTTTTCTGGTACGTGCTGAACTGGAACGCGGGCCCGCGCGTGCGCACCGAGGCGAAGCTCAGGGACTATTCGGGGGCAGTCATCCGCCTCGCCGGCCCCGCGAGGCTTGCAGATTGGCGCAAAGCCAATAACCTTGTCTGACCCGCATCAGCCAAGGACTGTCCCATGAGCCTCGACCGCCGCACGCTGCTCGCCGGAGCCGCCGCCACCGCCGCGCTTGCGACGCGGCAGGTGGGCGCGGCCGGGCCCGTCTACACCCCCGACATCAGCTTCAAGGGCACCAGCGTCCTGATTACCGGATGCTCCTCGGGCTTCGGGCGGCTGACGGCGGAGTTGCTCGCGCGGCAAGGCGCGCGGGTGTTCGCCACCATGCGTGCCCTGCCCCGTCCCGAGGCCGACGAACTGACCGCGCTCGCCAAGGCGGAAAACCTCGATCTCCATGTCATAGGCATCGATGTGACCGAGCTTCCGCAGGTCAATGCCGGGGTGATGGAGGCCGAGCGTATCAATGGCGGCCCGATCGACGTGCTGGTCAACAATGCCGGGATCGGCATAACCTCGCCCGTCGAGGTGCAGGACATGACCGCCACCCGCCTGATCTTCGACACCAATGTCTTCGGCCCGCACCGCATGGCGCGCGCGGTGCTGCCGGGGATGCGCAAGGCGAAGAGCGGCCTGATCATCCAGATCTCGAGCCAGCTCGGCCGCGTGATCGTGCCCCATTCGGGCCATTACTCGGCCACCAAGTTTGCCTTGGAGGCAATGAGCGAGCAACTCGCCTACGAGCTGGTGCCGCATGGGATCGATGTCAGCATCATCGAGCCCGGGGGCTATCCCACCAAGGTGTGGGTCAACCGCAATGCCTATTCGGCGGAGCTCAAGACGCGCTCGCTCAAGTCGCACAGCGACGGATACCCCGAGCAGGTCGAGCAGATGGGCAAGGAGGACGGATCGGGGCGCACCAATGATCCGATGGACGTGGCCCGCGCCATCGCCAGCCTCATCGCCCAGCCCCCCGGCACGCGCCCGCTGCGCCTGCCGGTGAGCGGCGGGGCGATCCCGCAGACCCCGATCAATCGCGTGACCGCCGAGGTGCAGACCGGCTGGCTCGGCAATTCGCCCTATGGCCCGATGATCCACGCGGTGCATGATGGGTAACAGAATGCCTGCCCTCCGTGTTAGAACTCGGCAGGGGCAAAATTTCGATCGCGGCAAGCGACAACGGCATTGTCACCGAAGCCTAGAATGATGCCCTTGGAGAGGCCGCGCGCCAACAGCAACTCCTTGCGGTCTTCCTTGAACCGAGCGATTTCATTGAGTGCATAAAAGCCTTCCCAACTCAACGTGATAGTCGTTTGTTCGTGCTTCCGCATGGCATCCAAAATTTCGTCGATGACATCAGCTACTGGCTTTGGCATAAGTGACCTCCTAACATGTTTCTAACGTCTTTCTAAGCCATCTTTAAAATTTTTGAAAGAGCTTTCTATGGGTTTCCGTTGCGGGATCGTTGGCCTGCCCAACGTGGGCAAGTCCACTCTGTTCAATGCGCTGACCGAGACGCAGGCTGCGCAGGCGGCGAATTATCCCTTCTGCACCATTGAGCCCAATGTCGGACAGGTCGCCGTCCCCGACGCGCGCCTCCAGAAGATCGCCGCGATCGCCAAGAGCGCCAAGATCATCGAGACCCAACTGGGCTTTGTCGATATCGCCGGTCTCGTGAAGGGCGCCAGCAAGGGCGAGGGCCTCGGCAACCAGTTCCTCGGCAACATCCGCGAGGTCGACGCCATCGTCCACGTGCTACGCTGCTTCGAGGATGACGACATCCAGCACGTCGCCAACAAGGTCGATCCCATCGCTGACGCCGAAGTGGTCGAGACCGAGCTGATGCTCTCGGACCTCGAAAGCCTCGAAAAGCGCGTCCCGGCTGCCGCCAAACGCGGGGCTGCGGGCGACAAGGAGGCCAAGGCGATGGCGAGCGTGCTCGGCCAGGCGCTGGAACTGCTGCGCGAAGGCAAGCCCGCGCGCCTCACCGTGCCGGGCGACGACGAGGAAGCGCGCCTGTTCAAGCAGGCGCAGCTGCTCACCGCCAAGCCTGTCCTCTATGTCTGCAACGTCGCCGAAGAGGACGCAGCAGAAGGCAACGAACTCTCCGCCAAGGTTTTTGCGAAAGCCGCCGCCGAGGGTGCCGAGGCCGTCGTCGTATCTGCCGCGATCGAGGCTGAACTCGTCGCCATGCCCGAGGAGGACCGCGGCGAGTTTCTCGAAGCCCTCGGCCTCGCCGAAAGCGGCCTCGCGCGGGTGATCCGTGCCGGGTACAAGCTCCTCGGCCTCAAGACCTTCTTCACCTGCGGCCCCAAGGAAGCGCGCGCCTGGACCTTCCCCGATGGCGCGAAGGCCCCGCAGGCCGCTGGCGAGATCCACTCCGATTTCGAACGCGGCTTCATCCGCGCCGAGACCATCGCCTATGAGGACTACGTCGCGCTAGGCGGCGAGGCAGGCGCGAAGGAAGCGGGCAAGCTGCGGCAGGAAGGCAAGGAATACGTCGTGCAGGACGGCGACGTGCTGCTCTTCAAGTTCAACGTCTGAACCGCGCGCGGTCTCGCATTTGACGCGAGGTCGGCATAGGAGAGGCGCCATGCGCACCCTCCTTGTCCTGATCGCTCTCTGGTTGCTCCCTGCGGGCCTGGCCGCGAAGGAAGCCCCCCGCCCTATCACCGTGCTGGTCGGGATCGACGGGTTCCGCGCCGATTATCTCGAACGCGGCGTCACCCCCCGCCTCGCCGCGCTGGCAAAGCAGGGCGCGAGCGGGGCGATGCGTCCGAGCTTCCCGACCAAGACCTTCCCCAACCACTTCGCGCTCGTCACCGGCTACCGGCCCGACCGCAACGGGATCGTGGGCAACTCCATGATCGACCCGCGCCGTCCGGGAGTGGTGTTCAGCCTCGGCAATGCCGCGCAGGCGCTCGACCCCTTCTGGTGGAACGAGGCCGAGCCGGTCTGGATCACCGCGGAAAAATCGGGCCTGCGCGCTGCCACCATGTTCTGGCCGGGCAGCGAGGTCGCGATTCAAGGCCGCCGCCCGTCCGACTGGATGCGCTTCGACCTGAACGTCACGAATGTGCAGCGCGTGAACACGCTGCTCGACTGGCTGCGGCGCCCCGCCAGCATCCGCCCCGCCTTCGCCACGGTCTATTTCGACACGGTTGACACCGCCGGCCACCGCTTCGGCCCCGACAGCGCCGAAGTGAACGCGGCGCTGGCCGAGGTCGATGCACGGATCGGCGAGCTGGTCGACGGGGCGGCGAAGCTCGGCGTGGCGGTCAACTGGGTGATTGTCGCTGACCACGGGATGCGCGCAACGGACGAGGCGCGGGTGATCCAATTGGACGATCTGATCGACCGGGCGAGCACTGTCGTGGTGGAAGCCGGACCCTATGCCGCGATCGAGCCTGCCGTCGGCACCGACAATCGGGTCGCCGAGGCGCTGCTGAAGCCGCACCCGCACATGACCTGCGCGCGCAAGGAAGACCTCCCCGAACGCCTCCACTACGGCAAGAACCCCCGCGTCGCGGCGATCATCTGCATCGCGGAAGCAGGCTGGACGATCCTGTCAGGCCCCGCGCCCTACCCCGTCACCGGCGGCGCGCACGGCTACGACAATGCTGACCCCGAGATGCTGGCGCTGTTCATTGCGAGCGGCCCTGCCTTTGCGCGCGCCGTGCAGCTGGAGGTGTTCGACAATGTCGCGGTCGCCGCATTGCTGCGCGCGGTGCTGGGCCTGCCGGAAGATGCCGACGCCGATGGGAAGCTGGCCGATGTGCGGGGGGCGCTGCGGCGTTAGCCCGCCACGCTCTGCCCCTCGTTCGCTTCATCGGACTTGGCGAGGCTGAAGCCCCCCTGCCCCGCCGCTTCGGACTCCGCCGATGCATCCGCGCCAGCCTCCGGGCCGGTCTCGGCATAGTCGGGCTCGCCGTAATAGGGCTCCTCTTCCTCCTTGCGGCCAAACAGGCGGCTCTTGAAGGCCTGCCACAGCCCCGCGCCGAGCAGCGCAACGCCGACGAGGATGGGCTTGAGGAACTTCAGCAGGAACACCCCGATCGTGCCGAACAGGCCGAGCTTCTTGGCCACCGCAACGCCTGCGCCCGCAGCGATCAGCCCGCCGATGCCGTATTCGGCCACCGCGTCGGTTGCCGGGTCGAACTCGCCGTAGCGCGCACCGGCATCGAAGCTGGCATGCTGCGCGAACTGCTTGGCGGCGAGGCGCACTTCGCCAAGCTTGTCCATGCTGGAGATCAGGTTGAGGCTGAGCACGCCATAGCGCCCCAGCGTGCGCACGTCGTAGTTGAGGCCGTTCTTGTCGGAATCGCTGAAGCGCAGGTTCTGCGCCCAGACCACCGAGTGGGTCGCCTTGTCATAGGCCGGACGCTCGGCCCAGCCCACCAGCGCGATGGTCGGATAGCCCGCCTCGGCGCGCGCGGTGTTGGCCTCGTTGGTGCCTTCCTGCATCTGGCTGAGCAGCTCGTCGTAATCGGTGGTGGCGGCATCCTCGTCCGAGATGTAGCCCGTCTCCTCGAACGTCACGACCGCGCCCCAGGCGTCGCTCGCCGGGGTGCTGCCCTTGGGCATCACCAGCCCGAGCACGCCTTCGGCGGCCTGCGGCGGGTTGCCCCACAGGTTGACGAGGATCTTGGCCGCATCCTCCTTGCCGTAAAAGATATACTCCTCGCCAAGGTCAAGCGTGGCGCGCGCCTCGGGTAGGCCGACCTTGCCATTGACGGGATTGAGGCTGTCGAGCAGCTTGACGATCTCGGGCGGCAACTCGCCTTCGGCAGGCGACTGCGCCCCCGCGGGCACGACGAGAAACGCGGCCAGCACCGCGAGCAAAGCTGCAACAAAACGCATGAACGACCCCCTGGCTGAACGTGGGGCAGCTTAGCCGGGAAGGCGGGATTGCCAAGCGGATTCTAGCACTTCTGGGCCTATGCGCGCGCGCCGCTCAGTGCCGTCCGAATAGCTTTTCAACGTCTTCCATGCTCAGCTTCACCCAGGTCGGCCGCCCGTGGTTGCACTGGCCCGAGCGCGGCGTCGCTTCCATCTCGCGCAGCAGCGCGTTCATCTCCGCCACACTGAGCGTGCGCCCGGCACGCACCGATCCGTGGCAGGCCATGGTGGCGAGCACCAGTTCGAGCCGTTCGGCAAGCAGCAGCGCGCCCGAGTCTTCCTGCTTGCCGTGCTTGGCGATGTCGTCGGCAAGATCGCGCAGCAGCGCGGCGCTGTCGGCCTTGGGGAGCGCGGCTGGGAGCGCGCGGACCAGCATGGCGGCGGGGCCGAAACGCTCGATCACGAGGCCATAGCGCGCGAGGCCCTCGGCAGCGTCTTCCAACCGGTCGCAATCGACCTCGTCCAGCTCGACCACATCAGGGACGAGCAGTGCCTGGCTGCGGCGCACGCCCTCGTCCGCCCCGGCGGCTCGCAGCCGTTCGAGAACGAGGCGTTCGTGCGCGGCGTGCTGATCGACCAGCACCAGCCCGTCGGCAGCCTCGGCGACGATATAGGTGTTGGCGACCTGCCCCCGCGCAATGCCGAGTGGGTAGGACTGGGCTTCGGCAGAGACGGGCGCGGCCTCTTCGGCGCGGCCTTGGGGTTGTGCCCACGCGACAGCCGCATCGCGCAGCAATAGCCCCTCCCGCTCGCGGGAGGGGTTGGGGTGGGCCTGTGGCGGCCAGAGCGGAGTGTTTGACTCGCCCACCCCCGGCCCCTCCCGCAAGCGGGAGGGGAGAAGCTCGCTCTGCTCCATGACCGGCTCGCTAACCCAGCGCCCCATCGCCGCGCGGTCGGGCCCCTGCGCAGAGCGGCGATCCCCCGTCGCCAGCGCCTGCCGCAGCCCGCTGACGATGAACCCGCGCACCCCCGCAGAGTCGCGGAACCGCACCTCGGTCTTGGCGGGGTGGACGTTCACATCGACATCCTGCGGCGGCAGCTCGAGGAACAGGGCGAGCACCGCGTGGCGATCACGCGCGAGCATGTCGGCATAGGCCCCGCGCACCGCGCCCACCAGCAGACGGTCCTTCACCGGGCGGCCGTTGACGAACAGGTATTGGTGATCGGCGACGCCCCGGTTCCAGGTTGGGAGGCCCGCTACGCCGGTCAGGCGCATCACCCCGTGCGGCGTGTCGCGCGTGAGGTCGATCGGAACCGAGTTGTCCTTGAGCTCATGTGCGATGATCCGCGCGACGCGGGTGGCCAGCTCCTCGCCGGGCTGGAGGTTGAGGACGGTGCGTTTGCTCCCCTCGCCCAGCGTTTCCAGCGTGAAGGCAATATCGGGCCGCGCCATCGCAAGGCGGCGGACGACATCGAGGCAGGCGGCATATTCGCTGCGGGCGCTGCGCAGGAATTTGCGCCGTGCTGGCACCTTGGCGAACAGCTCCTCGACCCTGACCCGCGTGCCGGGCGGGAGCGCAGCGGGCTCGTCCGCCACCGGCGCGCCGTGATCGACCACCCGCCGCCAGCCTTCGGTCGCGCCCGCTTCCCGGCTTTCGATGGTCAGACGCGCGACGCTGGCGATGCTCGGCAGCGCCTCGCCCCGGAAGCCCAATGTGGTGACCAGCTCGATTGCGCCATCGGGGCCGATCAGCGAATCGGGGAGCTTGGAGGTCGCGTGCCGCTCCAGCGCCAGCGCCATTGCGCCCGCGCCCATCCCGCAGCCATCATCGACCACTTCGATCCGCGCAAGGCCGCCTTCGGCCAGCACCACCCCGATTCGCCGCGCGCCCGCATCAACCGCGTTCTCGACCAGTTCCTTCAGCGCCGCAGCCGGACGTTCGACCACCTCGCCGGCGGCGATGCGGTTGACCAGATCGGTGGGGAGGCGACGAATTTCGGGCATTTCCCGCGACGCTAGCGACGAGCCGCCGCAATTTCGAGGGCAACCGCGCCGAAATCACCGCCACAGTGGACAAATATTTTGGCCTTTTGCGCGGGGATTCGCTAGGCGCGCGCTGTCATGTCATAAACGGGTCCGTAACCGCTCGCAGCCGCAGTTCGAAAGGCGGTTTGCGACAAGACGCCCGTCATTACCGGAAAACACAACCAACATGAGCTTCCTGTCCGACCTCTTCAAGTTCCGCTCGCAGAACATGGCGATCGATCTGGGTACCGCCAACACGCTGGTCTACGTTCAGGACCAGGGCATCGTTCTGAACGAGCCTTCGGTGGTCGCGATCGAGACGATCAACGGCATCCGCCGCGTCAAAGCGGTGGGCAATGATGCCAAGATGATGATGGGCAAGACCCCCGACAGCATCGAGGCGATCCGCCCCCTGCGTGACGGCGTGATCGCCGACATCGAAGTGGCCGAGCAGATGATCAAGCACTTCATCCAGAAGGTGCACGGCAAGAAGTCGATGTTCCGCTATCCGGAAATCGTGATCTGCGTGCCCTCGGGCTCCACTTCCGTTGAACGCCGCGCGATCCGCGACGCGGCCTCGAACGCGGGCGCTTCCGATGTCCACCTGATCCTCGAGCCGATGGCCGCCGCCATCGGCGCCGATATGCCGGTGACCGAGCCCGTCGGTTCGATGGTCGTCGACATCGGCGGCGGCACGACCGAAGTCGCGGTGCTTTCGCTGCGCGGCCTGGCCTACACCACCTCGGTGCGCACCGGGGGCGACAAAATGGACGAGGCGATCGTCTCCTACGTGCGCCGCCACCACAACCTCCTGATCGGTGACGCCACGGCGGAGCGGATCAAGAAGGATTACGGCATCGCCATGATCCCCGAGGACGGCGTGGGCGAGACCATCACGCTGAAGGGCCGCGACCTTGTGAACGGCGTGCCCAAGGAAATCACCATCAACCAGGCCCATGTCGCCGAGGCGCTCAGCGAACCCATTGGCGCTATCGTTGAAGGCGTGCGGATCGCGCTCGAAAACACCGCGCCCGAACTTGCCGCCGACATCGTCGACCAGGGCATTGTGCTCACCGGCGGCGGCGCGCTGATCCGCCGTCTCGACGAGCACCTGCGCGAGGAAACCGGCCTGCCCGTCTCGGTCGCCGAGGACCCGCTGACCTGCGTCGCCATCGGCACCGGCCGGGCGATGGAGGATCCGGTCTATCGCGGCGTGCTGATGACGGCGTGACCGCGGCGCATGTAAGCCAGAAGGGATTCTAAAGCCATGGCGCCCCCCTCTTCGCGCCGTTCGGGCTTTTCGAAGAAAGCGCAGTTTTCGGCGTTCACCAGCTATCTGCTGGCAGGGGCGCTGGCGCTGGCGGGCGCGGGCCTGCTGGCGCTGTCGCTGTGGCAGCCCGCTGCCTTCGCGCCCTTGCGCGGGCTGGCGGGCGATGTCGTCACCCCCGCAGGCACAGGCACGGCGGCAGTGCGCTCGGGTTCGCAGGGGCTCTTCGCCAGCATTGCGGGCTATTTCAAGGCCGGCAGCCAGAATGCCGAGCTGCGCCGCGAGAACGAGATCGCCCGCATCCGCCTGGCCGAGGCCGAAGCGGTCAAGGCCGAGAACGCGCGCCTCAAGGGCCTGCTGGGCTTGCGTGACGGCGAGAGCAAGCCGGTCGCCTCCGCACGGCTGGTCGGCTCGACCGCCACCAGCGGGCGGCGCCATGCCTATCTCGGCGCCGGGTCGTCGAGCGGGGTCAAGCCCGGCATGCCGGTGCTGTCCGAACGCGGGGTGATCGGCCGGGTGCTCGAGACCGGGCGCTTCTCCTCGCGCGTGCTGCTGCTGACCGACAGCGAAAGCGTGCTGCCGGTGCGGCGCGCCAAGGACAATGTCATCGCTTTCGCCGAGGGGCGCGGTGACGGCCTCTTGCGCATCCGCCTCGTCAATCTCGGCGTCAATCCGTTGAAGGTTGGCGACATGATGGTGACGAGCGGCGCGGGCGGTTACTACCGCCCGGGCGTTGCGGTCGCGATCATCGCTAGGATCACCCCGGACGGCGGCATCGCGCGGCTGGTGGCAGAGCCTGCGGCAACGAACTTCGTCTCGGTGTTGCCGATCCACGAGGCCGAGGCGGTGGCCGAGCTGGAAGCGCCCCCAAGCGGCGCGGCGCCGCCGGGCGCTTCGCCCTCCCCTGCGTCTCCATCCTCGCCCACGCCCGCTGCGACGACCGGCGGTGCGGCTGCGGAGGAGTGATGGAACGGCTCGATCCCCGCGCCCGCTCGGACATCTATGGCCTGCGCATCAACCGTGCGCCCGATCCGTGGCGGGTGCGCAGCGTGCCCTATGCCTCGATCATGCTCGCCTCGGCCCTGCCGGTGCTGCTGATCGCCGACACCATGCCGCTGCTCCCCTCCTTCGGCTTCCTGATGCTGCTCGGCTGGCGGATGGTGCGCCCTGGCCTGTTGCCGCTGTGGGCCGGCGCGCCGCTCGGGGCCTTTGACGACTTGTTCAGCGGCCAACCTTTCGGCAGCGCGATCCTGCTGTGGTCGCTCGCAATGATCGCGATCGAGGCGATCGAGGCGCGCTTTCCCTGGCGCGGCTTCTGGCAGGACTGGTTCACTGCCAGCGTGATCGCGGCGGTCTGCTGGCTGGCGAGCCTCGTCGTTTCCGGCGCGAGCCTCACGCCCGAAATGCTGCTTGTGGCCGCACCGCAGGCATTGGCGAGCGTGCTGCTCTATCCCTTGATCGCGCGGATCGTCGCCGGGCTCGACCGCTTCCGCCTTTCGCGTGCGCGCAGGATCGACTGATGAAGATCCCCTTCCTCCAGCGCGGACCCCAGAAACCGGCCAAGATGATCAACGCCTCGCTGTTGCGCTCCTCCTTCGAGCGGCGCGCGGTGATGATCGGCGCGGTCCAAGGCGGGATCGGGATGCTGCTGGCGCTGCGGCTGGGCTATCTGTCGGTCGCGGAGAACGAGAAATATCGTCTCGAATCCGAAAGCAACCGCGTCAACCTCACCCTCATTCCCCCGCGCCGCGGCTGGATCCTCGACCGCGACGGCGCACCACTCGCCTCCAACCGCGCGGATTTCCGGGTCGACCTGATCCCCGAGCGTCTGGTCGATCCCCAGGCCACCATCGACCGGCTGGGCGAATTGC
>JACESM010000044.1 GCA_013911835.1 Porphyrobacter sp.
GCGGAGGCCTGTGCCTGAGCGTTCGGGGGCGGGTCCTGATACCAGCTGTGCTTGCACTTGGCGCAGCGCACGGTGCGGCCCTCGCTGCCGATGGCAGTATCGGGCACTGCATAGCGGGTGCCGCAGGCTGGGCAGGCGATGATCATGTCACAATCGGCAATAGTCCGCGCACCCTTTCGCACAAGAGCGCGCGCGGCGCATGCCCGCATTTACCCTCTGTTTTCCACATTGCGGGGGCTAAATCGTCCTTCCGGGCCGTTGTCGGGCGATCTGCGGCTTTCCCGCGGTCCAGCCCCCTGATAGGTGCGCCCCATGAGCGAAAATCTCGCGGGCCATGTGAAATTCGACAATGTCGGGCTGCGCTACGGCACCGATCCCGAGGTGCTGAGCAACTTGAGCTTCACGCTTTACCCGGGCAGCTTCTACTTCCTCACCGGCGCCAGCGGCGCGGGCAAGACCAGCCTTCTGAAGATGCTCTACCTCGCGCAGCGCCCCTCGCGCGGGGCGATCCGGATGTTCGGGCAGGATCTGGTGACGATGCCGCAGAGCCGCCTGCCCGAGCTGCGCCGGCGCTTGGGCGTGGTGTTCCAGAACTTCCGCCTCGTCCCTTACCTGACCGCCTTCGACAATGTCGCCCTGCCGCTCAGGCTGGCGGGAGCCGAGGAGAAGAAGGTCCAGCGCGCGGTGGGCGACATGCTCGACTGGGTCGGGCTCGCGCACCGCGCCCATGCCGTGCCGCCGAGCCTGTCGGGGGGCGAGCAGCAGCGCGTCGCCATCGCCCGGGCGGTGATCGCGCGGCCCAAGATGCTGATCGCCGACGAGCCGACCGGCAACGTTGACCCGGACATGGCGCTGAAGCTCCTCCGCCTGTTCGAGGCCTTGAACAACCGGGTCGGCACCACGGTGGTGGTCGCGACCCACGATGTGCACCTGCTGAAGAAGGTGCCGGATTCGCTGATCATGCGCCTCCACAAGGGCCAGCTCTCCGACCCCACCGGCGCGCTGCGCTATCCTCCCAAGCCGGGCGGGAGCAGCACGGGATGAGCAGCCTCCCCCCGCTCCCGGTCGAGGCCGAGGAGGGCGAGCCCGCGCCCGAGTGTCCGCCCCAGCGCCCGGAGGGCCGGGCTGCCGCGCGGTTGCTGCCGCCGCAGCGGCTGACCGGGCCGATCCCCTGGGTGATCGCGATCCTGATCGCGCTGGTGGTGATCGCGGCGGCAGGCGGGCTCGCGATGCGCAAGCTCTCCGAAGCGGCAAGCTCCAGCCTGTCGAGCGCGCTCAGCGTGCAGGTGATCGAGCCCAACCCCGATCTGCGCGAGGCGCGCGGAGCCGAGGCGGCAAGGATCCTCGCCGGGATCGAGGGGGTCTCCTCCGTGCGCGTCAAGCCCGAGGCAGAGCTCGTGGCGATGCTCGAACCCTGGCTGGGCGAGGGCGCCTCCAGCGGCGACGTGCCGATCCCCGCGCTGATCGATGTCGAACTGTCGCGCCGCGCCGGGCCGGCGGATGTCGCCCGGATCAAGGCCGCGCTCAAGGACAAGGTGCCGGGCGCGCGGGTTGATGCGCAGGGCGATTTCCTCGCGCCGGTGAACGACGCGCTCGCCGCGCTGCAATGGCTGGTGTTCGGGGTGGCGGTGATGGTCGCGCTGGCAACTGCGGCGGCGGTGTGGCTCGCCGCCAAGAACGCCTTTGCGGCGGCGCGCGATACGGTCGAGATCATGCACCTGCTCGGCGCCAGCCAGCGCCAGATCACCGCCGTCTTCCTGCGCGACGTGCTGCGCGAGGCGATCCTTGGCGCGCTGATGGGGGCGGGCCTCGGCATCGCGGCGGTGTGGCTGCTCGGCCAGCAGTTCGCGCAGCTGGGCAGCGGGTTGGTGAGCGGCGGCGGCCTTGCCCTTGCCGACTGGCTGGTGATCGGCGCGGTGCCGCTGGCAGGCGTGCTGCTGGCGGGCCTGACCGCGCGCATCACCATTGCGCTTGCCCTAAAGGACATGCTCTAGGACGCTGCATGAGTTTCCTGCGCCGTGCCCTCTCTTTGCTGTTCCTCGTGTGGGCGCTCGGCTTCCTGTGGTTCGTCGTGTTCCTGCCCAAGCCCTCGGAAGGCGTGACCACCGATGCGGTGATCGCGCTGACGGGCGGCCCCGGGCGGATCGCGCGCGGACTGGCGGTGCTCGACCAGGGCCTTGCCGGGAAGATGCTGGTGAGCGGGGTCGACAAGGAAGTCCGCCCGCAGGAATTCGCCGCCCAGTTCGGGGTCAGCCCCAAGACCATGGCCTGCTGCGTCACCTTGGGCTTCACCGCGGTCGACACCCGCTCCAACGCTTCGGAGACCGCCAAGTGGGTGGCGCAGAACGAGGTTCGCTCGCTCCGGCTCGTCACCACCGACTGGCACATGCGCCGCGCCGCCGGAGAGCTCGACCGCACCCTGCCCGAACATGTCACCGTGATCCGCGACGCAGTGCCCTCGCAGCCCGATCTGGGCACGCTGTTCCTCGAATATCACAAGCTGATCGCGAGCCGCGCGGCAGGCATGGTCGACCTTTGAGAACGCTGCTCGCAGCCCTGCGCTCCCTTGTCTTCTACGTGCTGTTCTATGGCGGCAGCGCGGTGCTGGTGGTTGCCTCGGTGGTGGCGGTGACGGCGCGGCGGGGCTGGCTGCGCGGCATCGTCGCGCGCTGGGGCGCATGGCACTTGTGGTGCGTCGAGAAGCTGCTCGGCATCGAGGTCGTGCTCGAGGGCGCGCTGCCGCAAGGCCCTGTCCTGATCGCGGTCAAGCACGAGGCCTTCTTCGAAGCGATCGACACCCCGCGCCTGTTCACCCATCCTGCGGTCTTCGCCAAGCAGGAGCTGTTCCGCATCCCCGGCTGGGGCTATTCCGCGCTGGTCTACGGCCTGATCCCGGTCGCGCGTGAGGATGGTGCCAAGACCCTGCGCCAGATGATCGGACACGCCAGGGAGCGTGCCGAGGCGGGCCGCCCGCTGGTGATCTTCCCCGAGGGCACCCGCGTCGCCCACGGAACGCAGCCGCCGCTTCAGGCGGGCTTCGCCGGGCTCTACAAGCTGCTGCGCCTGCCAGTGGTGCCGATCGCGGTGAATAGCGGGCGGCTCTACCACTCTCTGGTCAAGCATCCCGGGCGGATCACCTACAAGGTCGGCGAAACCATCCCCGCAGGCCTCCCGCGCGAGGAGATCGAGGCGCGGGTGCACCGGGCGATCAACGCGCTCAACGGGTAGAGGGGTGGGTCTGCGGAGTGCGGTGGGGTGAGCGGTGGACAGATAGAGTAGAAATAGAGGGACTTGGGACTTAACTGGCCGAGCCAAGTGACGCATCGAATGGCAGGTCTCACGATTGGGGGACGTCCAGGATTGCGTTGTTGGTGGCTCAACCGTAACAATGTCGAATGATCACACGATTGGAAATAAGCGGCTTCAAGACCTTTGAAGACTTCGAAGTCGATCTTCAGCCTTTCGCCGCGCTCGTTGGGCCGAATGCGAGCGGAAAATCCAATCTGTTCGACGCCCTCCGCTTCGTCTCCCTTTTGGCGAAGCACGACATCCGACACGCAATGCAGGGCCTGAGGGGTGAGCCGGAGGAATTGTTTCGGCGAACGCCTGAGGGCGTGGCAAATAGAATGAAGTTCGCCGTCGAGGTTCTCGTTCCCCGAAGGGGGTCAGATGCGTTCGGGACCGAATACGAAGTTCCCGCCCAACGGATGCGTTATGAGCTTGAACTCGGCATTCTTATGGGCAGCGACGGGACGCCGAGGCGGGTCCAGGTAGTTAGGGAGCTTTGTAGGCCGATCGCGAAGAGTGAAGACAGAGATCGAGCCTTCCTTAAATCGATCAAGATCAACTATACCCGAGTTTCTCCGTTCATCAGAATGAATGAGGAAAAGAACGCAATTGAGGTGAAGCAGGACGGACGGCAAAAACACGGTCGTCCTGTCACCCTTTCACTGAAAGAGGCTTCTCGAACCGCCCTTTCCACTATCACGACCGCCGAGTTTCCGCACCTTTATGCGGTGCGTGAAGCGCTCTCCAATATCAGCTTCCTGGAAATTAATCCGCAAGCCGCAAGGTTGGACAACGACAGGTTTGATGAGCCTCGCCTCAAGCCAGATGCTTCGAACTTGGCGGCTGTTCTCGCACGTTTGAAAGAGGAGACGGGTAGTCAAAAACGTCCCGATGGCGCTTTGGCTGACATTGCCGCTGATTTGGCCTCCCTGATCCCGTCGGTGTCGCGGCTAGAGAGCCTCAGCAACGTCGCGCAGCGACAGTACGCATACAATATTTGTTTCACTGACGATTTGTCATTCAGCTCGCGCGTTATTTCCGATGGGACGCTTCGCTTACTGGCGTTGCTAACTCTCCTCAATGATCCCGAGCGGCAAGGGACCCTTTGCTTCGAAGAACCAGAAAATGGCGTCCACGAGGGACGCATTCCGGCGCTGGTCCAGTTCTTACGGCAATCTGCGATTGTTTCAGAAAACCCTGAAATTCCGTCATTTCAGGTATTGATAGCGACTCATTCTCCCAAGGTTATGGCCTTCCTGCAGGACAATGAAATTATCGCTGCTGATGTTGTGTCAATTGTCGAGCCTCAAACAAAGAAGCGAACTGTTCGAACGCGGATGCGAACGGGAGTTCAACCAGTAGGAGACCTTTACGATCCCGAGCGCCATTTGGTACGCGCAGAGATTGAAGCACTTCTGCAACGCTCCGTCGACGCAGCATGACTTACCTCAGTTGGGCGGCCATGCACGAGGGTGCAACTGATAGAGCGTACTTTGACATCGTCATTCCGCTTCTGATGGAAGACCTCGTTCGCAAGAGGGGAGTTCGCAACGTCACCGTACCTCTCGCTTCGGCGATTGATCTTGGAAAGTCCGGTAGAGCGGTGGCCGACGTCGCCGAAGAACTGTGCCAGGAGCGGGATGCTTTCCACATCGCTTTTATACACGCCGACACCGGCGGCCGTGCTTTGGAGGCCAATATGGGGCATCGTTCAGAAGCGTACCGGCAGGCAGCATTTGAACTATGCGGGTTTCCTCTGGAACGTTGCGTGATTATCGCTCCGCGACATGAGACCGAAGCATGGATGCTTGCGGACCGGGAAGCAGTAGGCGGGGCATTGGGATACAACGGTGATTTGGGCGCGCTGGGTTTGCCTGCAGATGCGGGCGAGGCTGAGCGACTTGTTGACCCGAAAGCCACCCTCAACCGGGCCATCAGTGAGGTGCGGGGGAGGAGATCTCCGCCAAGCGTGCAACAAATTATTCCTGCCATCGCGCAGCGGCAAAGGCTGGATAGGCTAAGGGCCTCCCGATCCTTTCGAGAATTCGAAGAGGAACTCGCGCGTGCGATGATAGGGCTGGGCTGCATTCAGTAGAGCCCGCGTTTGAGTGTAAATAGCAGAACCTAATACACCTCCCAAAGAAACCACCGCTCTCCGACACGCCCCCGCCCCGCCTCATCCCCGCATGGATCGCCCCCGCCATTTCTCCCGCGCCGCAGCCCGGCCCCCCGGCAGCGCCCGTGCGGGGGCCGGTTTTCCGCTTCTGGACAGTGTCTCATGTGTCTCCAGCAGGCGTGGAGACAAACGCAGGCGGGGTAGGCGCGGTCAGGCCCCGTGCTCACGCCCGAAATCAGGCCGCTCGTCGTCCTGGCCCTGCTCGATCACCGCGCGGCGGATCGCGCGGGTGCGGGTGAAGAGGTCGAACAGGGTGTCGCCATCGCCCGAACGGATCGCGCGCTGGAGCGCGGTGAGGTCCTCGGTGAAGCGGCCGAGCATCTCGAGCACCGCGCCGCGGTTGGTGAGGAACACGTCGCGCCACATGACGGGGTCGGAGGCGGCGATGCGGGTGAAGTCGCGGAAACCCCCGGCCGAATACTTGATGACCTCGCTCTGGGTCACGTCTTCCAGATCGCTGGCGGTGCCGACAATGGTGTAGGCGATGAGGTGCGGAATGTGGCTGGTGACCGCGAGGACGAGGTCGTGGTGGGCGGCGTCCATCAGCTCGACCTTGGAGCCGAGCTGGGTCCAGAAGGCGGCGAGCGCCTCGACCGCGGCGGGGTCTGCGCCCTCAGGCGGGGTGATGATGCACCAGCGCCCGGCAAACAGCGTGGCGAAGCCGGCGTCGGGCCCGGACTGCTCGGTGCCCGCGACGGGGTGCGCGGGGATGATGGTCGCGCCCGGGAGAGCCTCGGCCAGCGCCTCTGCGACCGCGGCCTTGGAAGAGCCGACGTCGCTGACGATGGTGTGGGGCGCAAGACCGGGCGCGATGGCGCGCGCGGCGTCGGCCATGGCGCCGACGGGGACGCAGAGGATCACGAGGTCGGCACCGGCAACGGCGGCCTCGGCGGTGTCGTGGACGGTGTCCACCAGCCCCCGCTCGGCAGCGCGGGCGCGCACGGCGGGGTCGCGGTCCCAGCCGGTGGTGGTGACGGCAAGGCCGCGCGCCTTGACCGCAAGCCCGATCGAGCCGCCGAGCAGGCCGAGCCCGATGATGGCGAGCGAGCGGATGGTCATGCCGCCTCTCCGCACAGCCGCCGGAGCGTGGCGATGACGTCGCTGGTCGCTTGCGCGGTGCCGATGGTGATGCGAAGCGCATTCGGCAGTCCCTGCGACGGCAGGTGGCGCACGGCGTATCCGGCGTCGGCCAGCGCATCGAGCGCCTGCGATCCGGTGACGGTGCCCTCGAAGTGGACGAGGAGGAAGTTGGCTTCGCTCGGGGAGGCCCAGATGCCGTGGTTGCCCAGCGCCGCAATGGCCTCGGCCAAGCGGGTGCGCTCGCGAGCGTTGTGCTCGCGGCTGGCGGCGACGAAGGCCTGATCGGAGAGCGCGGCAAGCGCGGCCTTCTGCCCGCTCACCGAGACGTTGAACGCGCCCCGCATGCGGTTGACGAGATCGACGAGGTGGGCGGAGCCGGTGACCCAGCCGACCCGCTCGGAGGCAAGACCATAGGCCTTGGAGAAGGTGCGGCTGACCAGCACGTTCTCGTGGGCCTTGGCGAGGGCGAAGGCGGCGGACTGGAAGGCGGGATCGACGTACTCGGCATAGGCCTCGTCGATCACCAGCAGCACGTTGGCGGGCAGGGCGGCATGGAGGCGCGCGACCTCGGCGGGCGGCAAAAAAGTGCCGACGGGGTTATTGGGGTTATCAAACAGAACCACTTTGGTTCGTTCGGTGACGGCGGCCAGCAGGTTGTCGACGCTCGCGCCATGCCCCTCGGGCTCAGCGAAGACGGGGGTCGCGCCGACCTTCTGCGCAAGCAGCGGGTAGAGCGAGAAGGAGTAGCGCGAGCATACCACCTCGTCTCCGGGACCGCACAGCGCCTGCACCGCGCAGTGCAGCAGCTCACCCGAGCCGGTGCCGCAGACGATCAGCGCGGGATCGAGCCCGTGGACGGCGGCGATGCTCTCGCGAAGCGCGCGGGCATCGGGATCGGGGTAGTCGGCCGCGACATGCCCCTCGGCCAAAGCGGCAAGCGCTGCGGGCGAGGAACCCAGCGGGTTCTCGTTCGCCGACAGCTTGACCAGCGGCTTACCGCTCGCCGACTTCGACTTGCCGGGCACATAGGCGTGGATCTCGGCGATCCAGGGCTTGGGTTCGGGTCTGGACATGAGGGGAGCGCGTGTAGCCAGTTTGGCTTGCCGAATACAGCGCGAAAACGCGGGGGTGCTTGCGGTGCCGATTGACACAGGCGGGGGGCTACCCCAAGTCGCGAGGCCGATGAACGCCGCCCCGCCCGTCTCCCCGGTCTACCGCATCCCCCACCCCCTGCCGCTCGACAGCGGGCAGGTGCTGGAGGGCTGCGAGATCGCCTACCAGACATACGGCACGCTCGCCGCGGACAAGTCCAATGCGGTGCTGGTGTGCCATGCGCTGACCGGCGACCAGTATCTCGCGAGCCCCCACCCGATCACCGGCAAGTCCGGCTGGTGGGAGCGGATGGTCGGCCCGCAGCTGCCGATCGACACCAACCGTCACTTCGTGATCTGCGCCAACGTCATCGGCTCTTGCATGGGATCGAGCGGCCCTGCCAGTCTCGCCCCCGACGGCGCTCCTTACGCGATGCGCTTCCCCGTCATCACCATCCGCGACATGGTGCGCGGGCTGGTGGCGCTGCTCGACGGGCTCGGGATCGAACGCTTGCACGCCGTCGTCGGCGGGTCGATGGGCGGGATGCAGGCGCTGAGTCTGGCTGCCAACTGGCCCGAGCGCGCCGCCCGCGTGCTGGTGATCGCCTCAACCGCGCGGCATTCGGCGCAGAACATCGCCTTCCACGAGGTCGGGCGGCAGGCGATCATGGCCGATCCGGCATGGAACGAGGGCGACTACTACGCCGCCCTCTCCAAGCCCGACAACGGCCTCGCCGTGGCGCGGATGGCGGCGCATATCACCTACCTTTCGGAAGCGGGCCTCACCGAGAAATTCGGGCGGCGGTTGCAGGATCGCGAGGCCAAGGGTTTCAACTTCGACGCCGAGTTCCAGGTCGAAAGCTACCTGCGCTACCAGGGCAGCGGCTTCACCCAGCGGTTCGATGCCAATTCCTACCTCTACATCACCCGCGCCATGGACTATTTCGATCTGGCCGAGGAGCATGGCGGCAAGCTGGCGGATGTGTTCGCGGGCACGCAGTCGCGGTTCTGCCTGATCAGCTTCGATACGGACTGGCTCTACCCCACTGCCGAAAGCCGCCATATCGTCCACGCCTTGAACGCGGCCGGGGCGAAGGTCAGCTTCGTGGAGCTGTCCGCGCCGCATGGGCATGACTCGTTCCTGCTCGAGCACGACCAGCTCGACCGGGTGGTCAAGGGGTTTGTGGAGTGACCGCCTTGCGCCCCGACCTTGCCGCCATCGCCGCCCATGTCGCGCCCGGCAGCCGGGTGCTCGACATCGGCTGCGGGGACGGCGCGCTGATGGCTGAGCTGGAAGCCGCAAGCGGATGCGATGCGCGCGGCATGGAGCTCGATGGCGCGCTGGTCGAACGCTGCGTCTCGCGCGGGCTTTCGGTGGTGCAGGGCGACGCCAATCTCGATCTGGCGAATTACCCCGACAAGGCTTTCGATTACGCGATCCTCAGCCAGACCCTGCAGACCGCGACGCGGCCCGACCTGATGCTTGACGAGCTGCTGCGCGTCGGCCGGCGCGCCTTCGTGTCGTTCCCCAACTTCGCCCATTGGCGCACCCGTGCGGCGCTGCTGCTGGGCGGGCGGATGCCGGTGACGCGGGCGCTGCCGGTGAGCTGGTATGAGACCGAGAATATCCACCACGTCACTGTGGAGGACTTCCGCGACCTTGCGAAAATGAAGGGCGCCAAGGTGGAACGCGCGTGGTTCTTCTCGAACGAAAAGCAGATCGGCGCGCCAGCAGCTAACTGGCGCGCCGAGTTTGCGGTTTTCGAATTAAGTCGGTGAGATCAGCCCGCCCTATGCAGCATGCACAGCTTGTGGCCGTCCAAGTCCAGCACATAGCCAAGGTTCAGCGTGCCCATCGCGCCGGTGCGCGGGCCCGGGGGGTCTTCGATCGACTTGCCGCCCGCCGCCACGGCCGCGTCGTGGAAGGCCTGCACCTGCTCGAGGCTGTCGCAGGCGAAGCCGATGGTCGAGCCGTTCGAGCAGGTCGCTTCCTTGTCATTGATCGGCTCGCTGATCATGAACATTCCGCCATTGTGCATCCAGAGGGCGCGGCGATGGCCGGTGGCGGCGACATTGAGCATGCCTGGCTTCGCGCCCAGCGTCGCGAGCACGGTATCGTAGAATTCCTTGGCGCGGTCGAAATCGCTCGTGCCGAGCATGATGTGGCTGAACATGGGAATGCCTCTCCTCTGGTAAGGTGGGTTGCGGATTAGGACGGATTGCGCGGGGCTGCAATGCAGTTTCCTGTAGCCATGGGTTCATCTTGGGGAGCATAGACAATGCCATGCTCACGCCCCTTCTTGTCGCCATGCTCGCGGCTCAACCCGCGGCCGAAAGCCCCGCTCCGTCCGCCTCCGGCGCGAATGCGGTCGTCTCCCTCGACGCGCTCCCGCTCGAGCATGCGGCTGCGGCGCGCTGCGCGGTCGTCTTTGCCACGGTCAGCCGCTGGCAGAAGGTGGGCGATGCGCGGGGGAGCGACTATCCCGACATCGAGGCCGCCGGAGGGCGCGAGTTCTTCGTGCGGGTGATGGCCAAGCTGATGGAGGACACGGGTCTGGGGCGCGATGATATCATCGCGCTCTCCACCCGCGCCGCCGACGAGAACGAGGGTGAGGGCGGCGCGGCGCGGGTCAAGGCGATGATGCCGGCCTGCAACCTGATGAAAACCGCCGCGGGGCTGTAGACCGGCGCACATATCCCCGCGCCGGTCCTTGAGGCCGCTGGATTCGCCCTGCCAAACAGGGCATGACGCCCGGATCATGTGGTTGCTCTACCAATTCCCCCTGTGCCCCTTCAGCCGCAAGATCCGGCTGCTGCTGAGCGAAAAGAACATCCCCTTCGATCTTGTGCGCGAGGACCCGTGGTCGGCCTCCGACATGTTCTTCAACCTCAATCCCGCAGGGCGCACTCCGGTGATCGCCGACAAGGAGCGCGGCGTCATCATCCCCGATAGCCGCGCGATCGCGGAATATTTCGAGGAGACGGTCGATCGCAATCCGATGATCAACGGCACCGCCGCCCAACGCGCCGAGATCCGCCGTCTGGTGGCGCTGTTCGACGAGAACTTCTACGCCGACGTCACCGCGCCGCTGCTGTCCGAGCGCATGAAGAAGCGCATCCTGCGCTTGCCGCCCGATAGCGGCGCGCTGCGCGAGGCGATGAAGATGGCGCACGGGCATCTCGACTATCTCGACTGGCTGATCGACAACCGCCCGTGGGTGGCCGGTTCCACGATGAGCCTCGCCGATCTGGCGGCGGCGGCGCAGATCTCGGTCGCGGATTACCTCGGCGGGATCGACTGGACGGGGCACGAACAGACGAGAGGGTGGTACGCGGTGTTCAAGAGCCGCCCGAGCTTTCGGCCCCTTCTTACGGAGCGGATGGACGTGATCAAACCGCCCCCGCATTACGCGCTGCTTGATGGTTAGGTAACGAAAGAGCGCTCGCTTGCGAAATGCCAGTCTCGCGCCGATATTGGCGACAACGAGAGAGGTATCCCCATGACCGACGATCCCCGCAGCCTGACCGATGCCGAATGGCGCGCGAAGCTCACCCCCGAGCAGTATCACATCCTGCGCGAGGCCGGGACCGAGCGCGCCTTCACCGGCGAATATGACAAGTTCTATGACGAGGGCGAATATCATTGCGCGGCCTGCGGCACGCAGCTGTTCTACTCCACCGCCAAATACAATTCCGGCTGCGGCTGGCCCGCCTTCACCAAGCCTTCGACCGAGGACGTGATCGAGGAGCACCGCGACACCACCTACGGCATGATCCGCACCGAAGTGCGCTGCGGCAAGTGCGGCGGGCATCTCGGCCATGTCTTCCCCGACGGTCCGCCCGAGCAGGGGGGGCTGCGTTACTGCATCAATTCGGCCGCGCTGGTCTTCACCCCGCACGAGGGTTGAGGGCAGACTTGCGGCGACCTGCCCCGAGCATCGGGGATGCCTGCGTAAACCCGGGTTCATTCCCGGTTACAACTTGCCTATGCAGGGGGCCGATCTTGCGCGCCGCAAATCAGCAGGCGGCATCAGGTGGGCAGAGGCATGTCGAGAAGGGGTGAGCAGTTGCAGAACAAGGGCGCGCGCGGCAAGCGCCGCGCGGCGGCGGAGCGCGCGGATGCGCCACCCCCCCGTTCGAAGGGCTCCGGGTCCGGCACGGGCGCGCCGCCGCCGCGCTGGCGGGTGTGGCTCAAGCGTCTGTTCGTCTGGGGCACGGGGCTTGCCCTTCTGGGGCTGGTGTTCCTCGGCTTCGCGGTCGGCTTTGCGGCCTCCTCCCTGCCCGATTACGCGACCCTTAAGGCGACCCAGCCGGGCCAGACCATTCTGGTGCGCGCACGCGACGGGCGCGAGCTGGTCGAGATCGGGCCGAGCTTCGGCGAGTGGCTGACCTACGACAACATCCCCGAGAACATGACCAACGCGATGATCGCGGTCGAGGACAAGCGCTTCCGCTCGCACCTCGGGGTCGATCCGGTGCGCCTCACCGGCGCGCTGGTGGAGGGGTTGACCGGCTCGCGCGAGCGGCTCGGGGGCACTTCGACCATCACGCAGCAGCTGGCGCGCAACCTGTTCCTCAACAACAACCGTTCGCTGGACCGCAAGGCGCGCGAGGCGGTGCTGGCGATGGCGCTCGAATGGAAGTTCTCCAAGGAGCAGATCCTCGAGCTGTATCTCAACAAGGTCTATTTCGGCGGCGGCGCTTACGGGATCGATTCCGCGAGCCGCAAATTCTTCAGCCACCCGGCGACCGAATTGAACGTCGGCGAGGCGGCGATCATCGCAGGGCTCGTGAAGGCGCCCAGTTCCTATTCGCCCACCGCCGACGTGCAGGCTGCGATCGGCCGCGCCAAGGTGGTGCTCGGCCTGATGCGCGCGCAGGGCTACATCACCCCCGATCAGGCGCAGGTCGATGTCAGCGCGGTGCAATTGAAGCAGGACGCCGGGCAGAACTCGGTGCGCTATTTCACCGACTGGGTGCTGCCGCAGCTCGATATCATCCTGCCCGAAACCTATGAGCCGATCGAGGTGTGGACCACGCTCGACATCGGCATGCAGCGCGCCGCGACCGCCGCGATCGAGTCCAACACCCCCAAGGGCGCACAGGGCGCGCTGGTCAGTCTTGACCGTGACGGGGCGATCCTCGCGATGGTGGGCGGCACCGATTACGTCGCCAGCAACTACAACCGTGCCACCGCCTCGCTGCGTCAGCCTGGATCGGCGTGGAAGCTGTTCGTCTACCTCGCCGCGCTCGAGGCAGGCTACGTGCCCGAGGACAAGGTGGTCGACACGCCTGTCACGATCGACGGCTGGAGCCCGCGCAACTCGAATGGCCGGAACGTCGGCGAGACCGACCTGCGCACCGCCTTTGCCTATTCGATCAACACCGTCGCAGCCCAGCTCGGCAACGAGGTCGGGTTCGGCACGGTCGCCTCGATGGCGCGGCGGTTCGGGGTCAATTCCAAGATCGACACCTTCCCCTCGATGGTCCTCGGCTCCTCGGAGATGCGGGTGATCGAGATGACCCAGGCCTTCGCCGGGATTGCTGCCAAGGGCGTGCCGGTGGAGCCCTATGGCATCACCAAGGTGACCGGCGCGAGCGGCGAGGTGCTCTACAAGCGCGAGGCGCAGCGCCAGTCTCCCGCCGTGCCCGACCACGTGGCGAAGGGCATCACCGATCTGCTTCAGGCTGCGGTCCAGACCGGCACCGGGCGCGCCGCAGACATCGGGCGGCCGGTAGCGGGCAAGACCGGCACCACCTCGTCGAACAAGGACGGCTGGTTCATCGGCTTCTCCAGTGGCGTCACCACCGGGGTGTGGATGGGCCGCGACGATGCCAAGGCGGTCGCTGGCCTTCAGGGCGGGCGCGCTCCGGCCCAGGCCTTTGCCGCCTATATGCGCTATGCGGTCAAGGACCGCCCGGTCGAACAGTTCGACGTGACGCTCGAACTGCCCGAATGGCAGCTCGAACCCGATCAGGAAGCCCTGTTTGGCGAACCCGAGGATTATTACTACATCGACGAACAGGGCAATCTGGTGCAGCCCGACCGGCGTGATCCCTCGCAGACGCCGGAGGGCGATCCCGATGCGCCCCCGGCGGCAAGCCGCGACTTCCTCGAAGAGGCGACCGGCGGCAGCCTGCCGCAGAACCAGCGCCCGCCGCGCCGTCCGGCCCAGCCCCCTGCCCAGCCGCCGCCGCAATAGCGCGGGCACTCACGAAAAAGGGCGCCGGGATATGCTCCCGGCGCCCTTTTTCTTTGTCCTGCCCCTGAAAGGGCGGCGCGGATCAGTTGATGCGCACCGCGACGAAAGCGGGGGGAGTGGTGCGGCGCTGGACGCGCAGCAGGATCGCCTCGCGCTTGTCGGCGACGGCGGCCTGCACCTGCGCCAGCAGCGCTTCGACCGTCGGGGTGGCCTGATAGTTCGCCGAGAGGATGATGTCTCCGCGGCGCAGGCCCTTGCGGGCGGCATCGCCATTGGGATCGACCGCAGCGATGACCACGCCCTTGGTATCGGCCGGAATGCCCAGCGAGCGCGCAACCGCGGCGCTGATCGGCATGACCTGCATGCCGAGCTTCTGCTCGATCGTCTCGTCCGAGGTGCCCGGCGCCATCGGCTCTTCGGCATCGGGATCGAAGGTCTGCGTCTGGGCGGCCAGCTCCTGCTCGCTCGGGCGCTTGCCCAGCGTGACGTTGATGTTGATCCGCTTGCCCTCGCGCAGCACCTCGACCGGCACCACCGTGCCCGGCTGGAGATTGGCGACGAGGAAAGACACGGTCTGCTCGGCCGTCACGTCCTTGCCGTTGACTCTGGTCAGGACGTCGCCCGACTTGATGCCCGCCTTGCCCGCCGGGCTGGTGTCCTCGACAACCTGTACCAGCTCGCCCCGCCGCTTGGGCAGGCCGAGCGAGGCGGCGTAATCCTCGTCGATCGGCTGGAGCCTGACGCCGAGATAGCCGCGCTGGATTTCCTGGCCTGCGCGCAGTTTCTCGACGATCGGCGCGGCGGTCTCGGCGGGGATCGCAAAGCCGATCCCGACGCTGCCGCCCGAGGGCGAGAAGATCGCGTTGTTGATGCCGATCACATTGCCGCGCATGTCGAACAGCGGGCCGCCGGAGTTGCCGCGGTTGATGCTCGCGTCGGTCTGGAGATAGCGGTCATAGGCGGTGCCCTGACCGGTGCTGCGATAGACTGCCGAGATGATCCCCGCGGTCACCGTGCCGCCGAGGCCGAAGGGGTTGCCGATTGCCACCACCCAGTCGCCCACACGGGTCGCTGCCGAATCCCCGAACTTGACGAAGGGGAAGGTCTTGTCCGAACGGATCTTGAGCACAGCAAGGTCGGATGCGGCATCCGCGCCGATCACGTCGGCCTCGTATTCGGTGCCGTCCGCCAGCGTGACGGTGATCGATTCGAGCTTCGCGCGGGAATCGGGCGGGCTGATGACGTGGTTGTTGGTGACGACGATCCCGTCGGCCGAGATGATGAAGCCCGAGCCCAGCGACTGCGCCTCGCGCGTCTGCGGCTGGGCCTCTCCGCCGCCGCCCTGACGGCGGTTGAACAGCTCGGCAAAGGGCGTGCCGGCGAAGGGATTGTTCTGCACCTCGACCCGCTGGCGGGTGGCAATGTTGACCACCGCCGGCTGGAGCTGCGCGGTGAGATCGGCGAAGCTCGCCGGCGCGCCTGCGACCGGCACCACGCGGTTCATCACCGCACCGTCGTTCTGCGCCACCTGTGCGCCCAGCGGCGAGCCCGTGATCAGTGAAATGGTAGCGCCGCCCACCAGCAGCGCGCTCGACAGTCCGTATACATAGCGCACTTTGTTCACGTCCTCTTGGTCCTTATCCTTTGCGGAAATGCGCAAGGTCCTTGCGCCGTTCCTGAAACCCTCGTGCGGGAGGCCGCCCCGTTGTCGGTGCGGCGGCCTCAAATGCGCCTTCTGCGGCTGAACGCCGATTGAATACCCTCGGCATCCATCGCCCCGCGTTGGCGCTTGGTCGAATGCCTAGGGCTGCCCCTTGAACTGGCGGAAATACTCACTGTCGTCCGACAGCACCATGGTGCTCTGCCCCTCTGCGTTAAGGAAGGTCGAACGGTAGCTCTGCATCGCACGGTAGAAGTCGTAGAACTGCGGGTCTTTCCCATAAGCATCGGCGTAGATCTTGGC
>JACESM010000045.1 GCA_013911835.1 Porphyrobacter sp.
TGGGAAGCGATGCGCGCCGCCGCGCTCGCCGATCCGGGCGCGTTTCACGGCGATATTGCCGCACGCAACATGCACTGGTTCGTGGCCGAGGTCGGCCCGGCGGGCGCGTGGATCGCGCGCGGGGCCGATGGCGCTTGGCATGGCTGGGACGCGCAGACAGGCGCGCCTGTGTCGCCCGCACTGCCCAAGGGCTTCGCCCCGTGGCACACCGGCTTCGACGGCAGCAACGCTCCGCACTGGCGCTGGTTCGTGGGCGGGCGCACCAATGCCGCCTTCTCCGAGCTCGACCGCCACGTGCTGGCCGGCCACGGCGATGAGGCCGCGCTGGTCTTCGAAGGCGATCGCTGGGACATGAGCGCGAACGCCGGCAAGGGCGCGCCGATCGACTGCTTCACCGTCACCCGCAAGCAGTTGCTGCTGGAGGTGGCCAAGTGCGCGGTGGCGCTGGAGACGCTGGGCCTGAAGCCGGGCGACCGCATGGCGCTCAACATGCCGAGCATCGTGCCCCAGATCTACTGGACCGAGGCCGCCAAGCGCATGGGCGTGGTCTATACGGCGGTGTTCGGCGGGTTCTCCGACAAGACCCTCTCGGACCGCATCGCCGATACCGGCGCGCGGGTGATCGTCACCTCCGACGGCTCCTACCGCAACGCGCAGGTCGCCGCGTTCAAGAACGCCTACACCGACCCCGCTCTCGACAATTTCGTGCCGGTAACGACGGCGCTGGACATTCTCGGCGGGCTCGATCTGGAACTGCCCGAGGGCGGGCACGCGGCGATCCTCGACACCGTGCGCGAGGCGCTCAGCGGAGAGATCACGGTCGACCGTTCGGACGTGATGCGCGGCGTGGGCCGGGCGCTGATCAATCTGGGCGCGGAAGGCCGGATCAGCACCGCTGATGCCGCGCGGGTGCGGATCGCGATTGCCTCCAGCCTTGTCACTCTGCCGCCGCGCGTGGAAGCGGTGATCGTGTGCCGTCACACCCACCAGCCCGACATGATCTGGCGCGAGGAACGCGACCGCTGGAGCCACGAGCTGACCGACGCGGCGCTGGTGACCGTGCTGGAGAAGGCGCGCGGGGCGGGCTTTGCCGTGCAGACCGAAGCCGATCTGCTGGCGCTCCCCGACACTGATTTCGTCCGCGCGATCTGGGCCTCGTCCAAGCCGATGCCGGTCGATGCCGACTATCCGATGTTCTTCATCTACACCTCGGGCAGCACCGGCAAGCCCAAGGGGATCGTCCACTCGCACGGCTATGCCGCGGGCGTTGCCGAAACCATGGCGGCGAGCTTCGACGCAAGGCCGGGGGATACGCTGTTCGTGGTCGCCGATCCGGGCTGGATCACCGGGCAGAGCTACCTGATCTGCGCGCCCTTGATGACGCGGGTGACCTCGCTGGTGTCCGAAGGCTCGCCGGTGTTCCCCCACGCGGGCCGCTTCGCCTCGATGATCGAGCGGCACAATGTTCGCATCTTCAAGGCCGGGGTGACCTTCCTCAAGGCGATCATGTCCGATCCGGCGAACCTTGCCGAGGTCGAGCGCTATGACATGAGCGGGCTGCGAGTGGCGACCTTCTGCGCCGAGCCCGTCAGCCCGAGCGTGCAGGCCTTCGGGATGGAGCACGTTACGCCGCGCTACATCAACTCCTATTGGGCGACCGAGCACGGCGGGATCGCGTGGACGCACATGTTTGCGAACGACGATTTCCCGCTGCGCCCCGATGCCCACGCCTATCCGCTGCCGTGGATCCTGAGCGACGTGTGGGTCGAGGACGAGGACGGCCAGCCCGCCGATGTGCCTTTCGCCCGCGCGGACGAAGGCGGCGTGCCGTGGCGCAAGGCCGAGATCGGCGAGAAGGGCGAGATCGTGATCGCCGCGCCATACCCCTACCTCGCGCGCACCATCTGGGGCGATATCGCGGGCTTCAAGGTCGCCAATGGCCGCGTCGATCCCGCATGGCGCGGCGACGCGGCTCGCTGGGAAGAGGGTTACTGGCGGCGCTGGAAGGGCGCATGGGCCTATACCCAGGGCGATTTCGCGATCCAGCATGCCGACGGTTCCTTCTCGCTCCACGGTCGCTCGGACGACGTCATCAACGTTTCGGGCCACCGCATGGGCACCGAGGAGATCGAGGGCGCGGTGCTGCGCGACAAGGCATTGGCGCCGGATTCGCCGGTCGGCAATGTGCTGGTGGTCGGCGCGCCGCACCGCGAAAAGGGGCTGACCCCGCTTGCTTTCGTGGTGCCGGTGGCAGGGCGCAAGCTCACCCACGAAGACAAGCGCCGGTTGTTCGATCTGGTGCGCACAGAGAAGGGCGCGGTCGCGGTTCCGGCCGACTTCATCGAAGTCTCGCAGTTCCCCGAAACCCGCTCGGGCAAATACATGCGCCGCATGGTCCGCGCGCTGGTGGTGGGCGAGGATGTCGGCGACGTCACCACGCTGCGCAACCCCGAGGCGCTGGACGAATTGCGCACCGTCATCACCGACTGGCAGCGCAAGCAGCGCATGAGCGACGAGCAGGCGCTGTTCGACCGGCACCGCTATTTCCTCGTGCAGTACAACACGGTGGCTCCCGGCAAGCAGGTGGCGACCGTCACCGTCACCAACCCGCCGGTCAATGCCTTGAACGAACGCGCGATCGACGAGCTGGTGCTGGTCACCTCCACCCTTGCGCGCGATGACAGCGTGGTCGCGGTGGTGTTCACCGGCGAGGGCACCTCGTCCTTTGTGGCGGGCGCCGACATCCGCCAGATGCTGGAGGAAATCCACACGGTGGACGAGGCCATGGTGCTGCCCAACAACGCGCACCTCGCCTTCCGCACCATCGAGAGCATGGGCAAGCCCTGCGTCGCGGCGGTGCAGGGGGTGGCGCTCGGCGGGGGCATGGAGTTCGCGCTTGCCTGCCATTACCGCGTGGCGGAGCCCGTGGCGCGCTTCGGCCAGCCCGAAATCCGCCTGCGGCTGCTGCCCGGATACGGCGGCACCCAACGTCTGCCGCGCCTGCTCGCCGACCGGCGCGGCGCGGAAGGCGTGCGCGATGCGCTCGACCTGATCCTTGGCGGGCGGAGCATTACGGCGGAGCAGGCAGCTGACATCGGCCTGGTCGATCAGCTGGTCGACGGCGCCGAGGATGCGCTCTCTGCCGCCCATGCCGCGGTGCGCGATTTTGTGAAGCACGGCCCTGGCAGCGCGCTCGGCTGCGCCTTCGCGGAGCGGCAAGCGGCCACCGTGCGGTGGGAGGCGGCTGCGGAGGTCAGCCTCGACGCGGTGCTGGAGGATGACTTCCTCCAGCGCATTCTCCGGCAGCTCGCATGGGCGGGCCGCGATGTCGCGGGCGCGCGGGCTCTGGATGCGGTGCGCACCGGGCTCGAGAACGGCATCACGCAAGGCACTGCGCGCGAGGCCAAGCTGTTCGCCGAAGCCATCATCGACCCCGAGGGCGGCAAGACCGGCATCCGGCAGTTCATGGACAAGGTCGCCCCGCCGCTCCCGGTGCGGCGCGATGGCGTGTGGATCGACGCCGAGCACGCAATGCGGGCGCGAGGCTTGGAGGCAGCAGGCGAGCTGCTTCCTGTCGGAGCGCCGTTCTATCCCGGCGTCACCCCGATCCCCAGCCACCAATACGCCTTCGGCATCGCCCGCGATCCCGACACCGGCCAGCCCCGCTTCGGCCCGCCGGCGAGCCACGAGAAGGAGCTGATCGTCAATGTGCCCGAGCCCGCGCCCAACGAGGCGCTGCTCTACATGCTGACGAGCGAGGTCAACTTCAACGACATCTGGGCGCTGACCGGCATTCCCGTCTCGCCCTTCGATGCGCATGAGGAAGACGTGCAGATCACCGGTTCTGGCGGGATTGCGCTGGTCGCGGCGCTTGGGTCTGAGACGCGCGCGCAGGGGCGGATCAAGGTCGGCGATCTGGTGACGGTCTATTCGGGGACCAACGACCTCTTGAGCCCGCTAGTCGGCAATGACCCGATGTATGCCGATTTCTCGATCCAGGGCTACGAGACCGAGACCGGGAGCCATGCGCAGTTCCTGACAGTGCAGGCCCCGCAGATGCACAAGGTGCCGCCTGACCTCACGCTGGAACAGGCGGGAAGCTATGTGCTGAACCTCGGCACGATCGCGCGCTGCCTGTTCACCACCTTGCAGATCGCGCCGGGACGGACGCTGTTCATCGAGGGCGCGGCGACGGGGACGGGGCTTGATGCGCTACGCTCGTCGGTGCGGACTGGTTTGCAGGTGACGGGGCTGGTTTCTTCAGAGGAACGCGCCAGCTTCATCACACAGGTGCAGGGCGCGGTCGGGGCGATCAACCGCAAGGATGCGCGCTTTGCGGGCCTCTACTATGTGGTGCCAGAGGACAAGGCCGAGGCGCAGGCGTGGGAAGCCGCGGGCGCGCCGCTGGTCGAGGAATACAAGGCGCTCAATGGCGGCAAGCTCGCCGATTACGTCGTCAGCCATGCGGGCGAGACCGCCTTCCCGCGCAGCTTCCAACTGCTCGCCGAACACGGCACGCTCGCCTTCTACGGCGCGTCGTCGGGCTATCACTTCAGCTTCATGGGCAAGCCGGGGACGGCCTCGCCCGAAGAAATGCTCCGCCGCGCCGCGCTGCGCGGCGGCGAGGCGGTGCTGATCTTCTACGGGCCGGGGTCAAGCGAGCTGCTCGACGAGACGGGCCTCGAAATGATCGAGGCCGCGCGCCGCTTCAACGCGCGCTCTGTCATCGCCACCACCACCGATGGCCAGCGCGAATTCCTGCAATCGCTGGGGCTGGAAGATGCGATCGAGGGCATTGTCAGCCTCGAATCCATCCGCCGCCGCGAGGGGGCGAATTTCCACTGGCCCGACACCATGCCGCGCCTGCCGGATGCCAAGGCCGATATCGAGGTCTTCAAGGCGGCGGTGCGCGACTATCAGGACCGGGTGATGAAGCCCTTCGGCTCGGCGGTGGGCAAGATCCTGCGCTCACCCGACAACCCGCGCGGCAGCCCCGATCTGGTGTTCGAGCGGGCCGGGCAGGACACGCTCGGCATCTCGACCTCGCTGGTCAAGCCCTTCACCGGGCGGGTGATCTTCGCCGAGGATCTCACCGGCTGCCGCTTTACCTTCTACGCCCCGCAGGTCTGGACCCGCCAGCGCCGCATCTTCATGCCGACTGCGAACATCTTCGGCACCCACCTTTGCAACGCCTACGAAGTCGCGCGGATGAACGACATGATCGCGGCGGGCCTGCTCGAAGTGACCGAGCCCGAGGTGGTGCCGTGGGACGGCCTGCCCGAAGCGCATCAGGCGATGTGGGATAACCGCCACACCGGATCGACCTATGTGGTCAACCATGCGCTCCCCGAGCTTGGCCTGCGCAGCCGTGATTCGCTGCTGGAGGCGTGGGCGGCGGCGAGTGCCGGGGAACCGGACGGCTAGTTCGCGCATTGCGCTTTTTGAAACGTTCTTCCCTCTCCTCCCCAGAGAATGAACGAAACGCAAAGCGAAGCGTGCCTTCGCGGTAATTTCTGTGAGGAGAGAGTCATGGCCAAACTGAAAGCCGTTGCCGCTGCGCCTGCTCTGCAAGGCGATATTCCGGGCCGCCTCGCCGGCAAGATCGCCGTCGTCACCGGCGCGGCGGGCAATCTCGGCGGGCATATCGTCACGCACTACCTTGCCGAAGGCGCAACCGTGGTGATGACGGGCCGCACCCCCGACCGCACCAAGGCGGCGGCCGAGGCGCTGCTCAAGGCGACCGGGGCGGACCCGGCGCGGCTTGCGACCGTGGCATTGGACGGCGGGGATATCGCCTCGGTCCGCGCCGCGATTGCCGAGGTGGTGAAGCAGTTCGGGCGGATCGACATTCTGGTCAACAACGCCGGGAGCGCGGGGCCCAAGCAGCCGATCGAAAACCTGCCCCTGTCGGCGGAGGAACTCGCCGCGCTCCAGAAGACCGGCAGCACCGACAGCGAGACCGTGGGTCAGGCGCTGCGCAACATCTTCGGCGTCGCGTGGAACGTCGCGCGGGTCGCGGCCGAGCACATCCCGGAAGGCGGCTCGATCATCAACGTCTCGACCATCTTCAGCCGCACGCCCTATTACGCCCGCGCAGCCTATGTGGTCCCCAAGGCGGCGATGAACGCGTGGAGCCGCGAACTCAGCCTCGAGCTCGGCCCCAAGGGCATCCGCGTCAACCTCGTCTACCCCGGCCCGATCGAGAGCGAGCGCATCCGCAATGTCTTCGCCGCGATGGACAAGGCGCGCGGGGACGAGGCGGGCACCACCGCGACGCAGTTCTTCGACATGATGAGCCTCGAGCGGGCAACGGGCGGCAACGAGAAGGCCAAGACCTTCCCGACGCCGACCGACATTGCGACCACCTGCGTCTTCCTCGGCTCGGACGAGAGCGCGGCTTACAACGGGCACGACTTCGAGGTCACCCACGGGATGTCGGTGCGCAAGGAGCAGCGCTCGACCTACCTTGCGCGCCCGACCATGCGCTCGATGGACGGCACCGGCCTGTCAGTGCTGATCGCGGCGGGGGACGACTGGGAAGAAGCGCTCGAGATTGCGCAGGTGCAGCTGGCCTGCGGGGCCGAGGTCGTGCTCGGCCTGCCGCGCGCTGCGGACGTTGCCATTGCCGAGAAGCGTTGCGCCGCGCTGGGCCTCTCCGACAAGCTCGCCATCATCCGCTTCAGCCGCAAGGATCCGGCGGCGATGGAAGCCGCGCTGGAGGATTACACCGCCAAGGGCACGCCCGTCAGCGGGGCGCTGTTCCTGCCCGCCCTGGGCGCGGGCGAACTGAGCGGCGCGATCACTGCGGCGGATGACAGCGTGGTCGAGGCGCTGATGGACGCCGAACTCGCCGGCAACATGGCGCTCGCCCGCACGATGAGCCGCTACTGGAAGCGCCACGACAACCTGCTCCAGCCGCCGCGCTTCGTCTTCGTCAGCCATGCGAGCGACGGGAAGGGCGACATCTACGGCCACATCCTGCGCGCCGCCACCGAGCAGCTGATCCGCATCTGGCGCGACGAAAGCGAGATCGACACCGCCCACGGCCGCCGCCGTCAAGCCGAGTGGGGCAACCAGATCGTGCGCTTCACCAATACCGAGGCCGAGAACATCCGCTTCACCGCAGGCCACGCCGCGCGCATTCTCCTGAAGGAAAGCAAGCTCGGCGAGATCACGCTCTATGTCCCCGCCAATATCGGCGAGGCGACCGGGGCGAGGAAGGCCATGCCGGGCTTCTCGGAGAACATCACCGGGCTGCATCTGGGCAAGGTCGCGCTGATCACCGGCGGGTCGGCCGGGATCGGCGGACAGGTCGCGCGGCTGCTGGCGCTTGCGGGCGGCAAGGTGATGATGGTCGCCCGGCGCGAAAGCGAGCTGGCGGTGGCGCGGGCGCGGATCGTCTCGGAGCTCGAGGACATCGGCTTCGCGGGCGTCGAGCGCCGGGTGCAGACCCTCGCCAATGTCGATGTCAGCAACTTTGAATCGCTGAAGGGCGCGGTCGATGCGACATTGAAGGCCTTCGGGCGGATCGACTACCTCATCAACAATGCAGGCGTTGCGGGGGCGGAGGACATGGTGGTCGACATGGGGGTCGACGCCTGGAACTACACGCTCGATGCGAACCTCGTGTCGAACTACTTCCTGATGCACCACGTCGCGCCGCTGATGAAGGCGCAGGGCTCGGGCTATATCCTCAACGTCTCGTCCTATTTCGGCGGGGAGAAGTATCTCGCGGTCGCCTATCCCAACCGCGCGGACTACGCCGTGTCCAAGGCCGGGCAGCGCGCGATGGTCGAGAGCATGGCGCGCTATCTCGGGCCGGAGGTGCAGTTCAACGCGATTGCGCCCGGGCCGGTCGATGGCGACCGCCTGTCGGGCACCGGCGGCAAGCCCGGATTGTTCGAGCGGCGGGGCAAGCTGATCCTCGAGAACAAGCGATTGAACGCCGTGCACGCCGCCGCGATCAAGGCGATCCGGCGCGGGGTGCGGGTCGAAGCGGTGTTGGCGCGGCTCGCGCGCAATGACACCACCAAGATGAGCCACGACACCAACAACCCGCGCGAATTGCGTGAGCTGGCGCTGGCCTGTGCGCGTGAGGGTGACGGGACCTGCACCTGGGACCAGTATCTCCTCACCCCGCAGATCGCGGCCGCGCTGGTGTCGCGCCTCAGGCAGGCCGGACTCTTTCTCGATGCGCCCGAATGGAACGACCGCCCGGCCACGCCCGATTCCGATAGCGACTGGCTGATGCGCGTGCCGCCCGAGGACGCGCCGTTCCTCCCCGCCGACAAGATCGCGGTGGAAGCGGGCAAGGTTGGGGCCGGCGTGCTGTCAAAACTCTACCTCGGCAAGATGCCGACCGAGCATGACGTGGCGCAGGCGACGGTGTTCTTCCTCGCCGACCGCGCTGTCAGCGGCGAAACCTTCATGCCCTCGGGCGGGCTCTCGGTGGAACGCTCCACCACCGAGCGCGAACTGTTCGGCTCGCCCAAGCAGGAACGGCTCGACCAGATGCGGGGCAAGACCGTGTGGATCATCGGCGAACACCTGACCGATTACCTCGCCGAGACCGCGCGCGCCTTCATCGAGGACTGCCATGTCGCCAATGTGGTGCTGATCAGCCGCACGACCGAGGGCTACGAGGCGATCAAAGTGCAGCTGGAAGAGGATGTTGCACAATCGCTGACCTCGCTGGTCGTATCCGGCGATATCGAGGCGGCGATGGACGAGGCGTTGATCCAATGGGGCAAGCCCACGACGATCCTCTCCACGCCCTTTGCGCCCCTGCCCGGCAAGCTGTTTGACGCCGCCGATCCGCTCACCCCCGAGGAGTTCCGCGCCGTGGTGGCCGATAACCTTACCCACCATTTCCGCGTTGCGCGCCGCGCCTCGCTCTACGACGACTGCCAGCTGGTGCTGACCAGCCCCGACGTGCCGATGGGCGACAAGTCCCCGGCCTTTGCGCTGGCGAACTTCATCAAGACCACGCTCCACGCTTTCACAGCGACCCTCGCGGTCGAGAACGAGCGGCTGGTGCATGATGTGCCGGTCAACCAGATCAACCTTACCCGCCGGGTGCAATCGGAAGAACCGCGCGACCTCGACGAGCATCTCGAAGAGGTGCGCCGCTTTGCCCGCGCGGTGCTGCTGCTCGGCGCGCCGCTGCCCGATGCCGAGGATTCGCGTTACCGCGCGCGGATCTATCGCGGCATGTCGATGACGGTGTAAAACGGCCCCGCCGTGATCCAGTACCTGCCCTTCGAAAAGCCGATCGAGGCGCTCGACAAGCATGTGGCGGAGCTTGCCGCCTTGCCCGAGGGCACTGAAGAGGCACAGATGCTGCGCGAGCGGGCGGACAAGCTGCTCGCCGATACCTATGCGCGCCTCTCCCCGTGGGAGCGCACGCTGGTCGCCCGCCACCCGCAGCGGCCCCGCTTCGAGAAGCTGGTGGCGGGGATGTTCAGCGCGTTCCTGCCGATCGCGGGGGATCGCACCTTCGGCGATGATCAGGCGATCATCGGCGGCTTTGCCCGCTTCGAAGGGCGCAAGGTCATGGTGATCGGCCATGTGAAGGGCGAGGACACGCCGGGGCGCCTACGCCACAATTTCGGGATGGCCCGCCCCGAGGGCTATCGCAAGGCGATCCGGCTGATGGAGCTGGCGGACCGTTTCGGCCTCCCCGTGGTGACGCTGGTCGACACCCCCGGCGCTTTCCCCGGGGTCGATGCCGAGGCGAGGGGGCAGGCGGAAGCCATTGCCCGCTCGACCGAGGCCTGCCTTGCCTTGGGCGTGCCGCTTATTGCCGTGATCATCGGCGAGGGCGGATCGGGAGGGGCGGTCGCGCTCGCGGCGGCGAACCGCGTGCTGATGTTCGAACACGCGGTCTATTCGGTGATTTCGCCCGAAGGCTGCGCCTCGATCCTGTGGCGCAGCGCCGCGCAGGCGGCGACCGCAGCCGAGGCGATGCGCGTGACCGCAGGCGATCTGCTCAAGCTCGGGGTGATCCACCGCATCGTCTACGAACCGCGCGGCGGCGCGCACCGCGACCATGCCGAGACCGCCAAGCGCCTGACGCTGGCGCTGCGCGCGGAGCTTGATGCATTGGGCGCGATGACCCCGGAAGAACTGCGCCGCGAGCGCGAGGAATTCTTCCTGCGGCTGGGGTGAGCCGCCGACCGTGCGGAAGGTTCGACCACGAAGGCTCAAGGTCTACTTTGATGGCGGTTGCCGGCCTAACCCCGGCACGATCGAGGTCGCCGTGGTCGCGCGCGGAGTCGCGCATTTCTTCGATGACATTGGCACCGGGACCAATACCGACGCCGAATGGCTGGCGCTGCGCATGGCGTTGCAGGTCGCGCAATCCCTGGACGCGGCGGAATTCGATCTGATCGGCGATTCGCTGGAAGTCGTCCGGCTGGCGAATGGCGCTTCCCGCCCGGGCTCTGATAGTGCCGCCGCCCACCTTGCGCGCTATGAGGAAGCTGCTGCGCCCCGCCGGCCCAGACAGGTCAAATGGACACCGCGTCGGCAGAATCTCGCCGGGATCGCTCTTGCCAGACGCAATGCCTGACGCTGGCGGCCGCAGGGACGAATGCGAGCAAGGCGGTGAACGGCGCGGAAAGCAAGTGGTGCCGGCTGCAGGGATCGAACCCGCGGCCCCCTGATTACAAATCAGGTGCTCTACCATCTGAGCTAAGCCGGCTCTCCGTCTGCGCGCCATAATCCTAGACCGCGCCGAAAGTCCACCCTTCGGTGCGGGCGACTTCGGGCGAGAGGCCCTCGGGATGCCACAGGTCGCGCTCCGTGTGCACCCGGCGCAGCCAGGCGGCGGTCAGCAGGGCGTCCGAGGCATGATCGCCAATCGCGCCCGTGCCCGCTACTGGCGGCGAGCCGAGCGCGTCGAGCGCATCATTCAGCCCCTCGTAGCTGCGCAGTTTGGTCGCGGTTCCCGTCACGCCGCCAAGGCGCGCGGCCATCGAGGTGTAAATCTCGGTCACGACCGAGCCCTCCTCCGGCAAGGGATCGACCGGCCACACGGGCACCCGTCCGCCGAGGCGGTGGAGCATCCGCATCCCCGTGAGGCTCGACTTGCCGACCTGCGCTGCGCCGACGAGGTTGAAATTGCTCACCGGTCGAACCCCGCTGGACCGCTGGGCGATTTCGGCGCGGCGGAAGCGGCCCTCGCGGGTGGTGGCACCGGGGAGGAGGAAGCGGTCGCCCTCCAACCCCTTGCCGTGGCGGAAATAGCGGGCGGCCTCGGGGTGGGTGACGAAGCTGCCGGCCTCGAGGTGCGGATCGGCTGCGCAGAGGCGGTCGATCAGCGCCCACAAGGCGCGTGCTTCGGCGGGCGAGGCGTCCCAGCCGGGGAAGAAGGCGCCTGCATCGGCAAACGGCAGGCTGATGCCGAGATCGAGGCCGACCAGCGTCGGCGCTTCGAGGCTCGCCAGCAACGCCAACACCTCGGCGCGCGCCCATCCGCGCGGATCGGGCGGGGGGAGCAGCACCGGCGGCCCGCCCTCGGCCCGCGCCAGCGCCAGCGCAATCCCCTTCTGCCGCGCGCCCTTCGCACCCGACCAATCGACTGCGAGGAAGTGCGAAAAGCGCCCCCTCATCGCTTCCGCTTGGCGACCGGCTTCATCGCAGCCGCCTGCTCGTGCGCGAGGCGGATCATGTCGCGCACCCGCTCGGGATCGGGGCTGGCATAGCGCACCAGCACGGCGGGCCAGCCTTCGTAGTGGGCGGTCTGCCAGTAGGTGGCGGGTTCGGTCGCGATCAGCATCTCGACTGTGCCGAGGTCGAGATGCAGCACGAAGGCGGTGTCACCCTCGCGCCCGGTGCTGAGGAACGCGCGGCCATTGGCGGCGATCTTGACGGCGGGCTTGCCATAGCTGGCGGCCAGCTGCGCACCTGGCAGCGTCAGCGCGAAATCGCGCGCGGCCTCCCAGCTGGTCAACCCTGCGCTCATCCCCGCTCTGCCCGCAGCTTGTCCCAATAGTCGAGCCGCTTCCTGACCTCGCGCTCGAACCCGCGTTCCACGGGCACGTAGAACGGCTGGGGCGCCATTCCCTCGGGCCAGTAATTGTCGCCCGAAAAGCCCTCGGGCGTGTCGTGGTCATAGGTGTAGCCCTTGCCGTAGCCGAGGCTTTCCATGAGGCCCGTCGCGGGGTTCACGATATTCATCGGCGGCATAAGGCTGCCGGTTTCCTTGGCCGCCTTCCACGCCGCCTTCTGCGCCATGTAGACTGCGTTCGACTTGGGCGCAGTGGCGAGGTAGAGGCACGCCTGCACCAGCGCCAGCTCGCCCTCGGGCGAGCCGAGGAAGCGGTAGGCCTCCATCGCGGCCATGCATTGCGGGAGCGCGTGGGGATCGGCCATGCCGATGTCCTCCACCGCCATCCGCACCAGCCTGCGGGCGAGGAACAGGGGCTCCTCCCCCGCCACCAGCATCCGCGCCAGCCAGTAGAGCGCCGCCTGCGGATCGCTGCCGCGCACGGACTTATGCAGCGCACTGATGAGGTTGTAATGCCCGTCGCGGTCCTTGTCGTAGACCGCGACGCGGCGCTGGAGGAAGGAGCCAAGCATCGCCGGATCGAGCGGTTCGGCTAGGCCTGCGGCATAGAGCGTCTCGGCTTGCCCCAGCAGAAACCGCCCGTCGCCGTCGGCCTGCGCGATCAACGCCTCGCGCGCCTCGGGGGTGAGGGGGAGGGGGCCTTCGAGGTCTTCCGCCTTCGCCAGCAGCGCGGCCAGTGCGCTCTCGTCGAGCCGGTTCAGCACCAGCACCTGCGCGCGGCTGAGCAGCGCGGCGTTCAAGGCAAAGCTCGGGTTCTCGGTGGTCGCGCCCACCAGTGTCACCACACCGCGTTCGACAAAGGGCAGGAAACCATCCTGCTGCGCCCGGTTGAAGCGGTGGATTTCGTCCACGAAGAGCAGTGTCTTGCGGCCCGCCTTGGCCATCTTCTCGGCCTCGGCGAAGGCCTGCTTCAAGTCCGCCACGCCCGAGAACACCGCGCTGATCGCGGCATAGCGCATCCCCACCGCATCGGCGAGCAGGCGGGCGATGCTCGTCTTGCCCGTGCCCGGCGGCCCCCACAGGATCATGCTGGCGAGCTTGCCCGCCGCGACCATCCGCCCGATCGCGCCTTCGGGGCCGGTCAGATGTTCCTGCCCGACCACTTCGGCCAACTGCCGCGGGCGCAGCCGGTCGGCCAGCGGCGCATCTGCCGAGGGCGCGCCCGAATGGGGCGGGTTCGCATCTTGTCCGAACAGGTCAGTCATTCATCGGGCGTGATAGGCCGGTCGTCAGAAAAGGAAACCGGTTAGCCGCGCGCCCCTTGCGAAGATAGTTCCAAGATATATCTTGGAGCTATCATAACGCATGAAGGAGCGGGCAATGACCTGGAACAGATATGGACGCGGCACCGGCTGGGACAAGCTGGGTGAAGCAATTGCGATGATGGCGATGAATGGCAACGTCAATTTCGGTGGACCGGCCATGAAGGCCCGTTGGCGCTGGGAAAGCGACGAGGCGGAAGGTGCAGGAGAGCGCGAGGAGCGCGGCCCCGGCCGCCGTGGTCGCCGCGGGCGGATGTTCGCGCAGGGCGAGCTTCGCCTCGTGCTGCTGGCGCTGATCGCCGAAGACCCGCGTCACGGCTATGAACTGATCAAGCAAATCGAGGAATTGACCGGCGGCTCCTATGCCCCCAGCCCCGGTGCGGTCTATCCGACGCTGCAATTGCTCGAAGATGAAGGCGCGATCGAGGAGGCCGAGGCCGAAGGTGCCAAAAAGCCCTTCGCCGCCACCCAGCAGGGCCGTGACGAGCTCGATACCCGCAAGGACGAGGTTGAGGAACTGATGCGCCGGCTCGGCCGCCACGGCGAACGCACCACCACGGTTCGCTCGCATGATCTGTTCCGGGCGATGGGCAACCTCGGCTCGGTGCTCAAGAACCGCGCCAAGGCGGGCAAGCTCGACGAAGCCACGATCAACGAGATCGTCGACATGATCGACGAAATGGCCAAGCGCATCGAACGGCTGTGACGCTGTTGTTGCGGTAAGTGCAACAAGAGCATATTCTCTCCCCCGTCCGGGTCGCAGCGGATGGGGGAGGGGAAGCCCATGACAAATGGTAACGCAAGCCGCGCAGCCACGCCGTGGCACCTGTGGCTGGTCGGCGTGGTGACGCTGCTGTTCAACGCCTTGGGGATCGTCAGCTATGTGACGACCAAGCTCGGGATGCTGGCCGAGATGGGGCTCACTCCCGAACAGATTGCCTTCATGAACAGCTATCCCGCGTGGATCAGCGCGTTCTGGGCGCTGGGCGTGTGGGGCGCCTTCGCGGGATCGCTGCTGCTGCTGGCGCGCTCGCGCTGGGCGGTGACGGCGATGGTGGTCGCGACCATCGGCCTTATTGGCACGACGCTGGGCAATTATGTGGCGCTCGACGTGCCGGCCGCGATGCAGGCCCCGGCGCTCGACGTCGCGATCTGGGTGGTGACGCTGTTCCTGCTGTTCTACGCGCGGGCGATGGCGAAGGCCGGGGTGCTCAGGTAACTACCCGCGCGCCTTGCTGCGTTCCGTGACCAGCTGGACATAGGTGTCCGCGACCACGGCGTTGATCGCCTCCCACGAATATTCGCAGGCGCGCGTCTCGCCCGCCGCGCCGTGTGCGGCCCGCAGCGCGAGGTCGCTGCAATAGGGCGCGAGCGCGGCGGCGAAGGCCTCGGCATCGGCGGTCTTGCTGCCCGACGGCGCGACCAGCCGCCCGGTGACCCCGTCGGCGACGAGGCTGGCGCTGCCCGTCGCTCCGGCGGCGACCACCGGTAACCCGCTCGCCATGGCCTCCAGCGTGACATTGCCGAAGGTCTCGGTGACCGAGGGGTTGAAGAACACGTCCCCGCTCGCGAGCGCCTGACCCAGCGACTCGCCGGTCTTGAAGCCGGCGAAGATCCCGCCCGGCAGGTTCGCCTCGAACCAGCCGCGCGCCGGGCCGTCGCCGATCACCAGCACCTTGTGGCGCGCGCCCATGTCGCGCAGCCGCGCGGCGGTCTCGGCGAAGACATCAAGGCCCTTTTCCATCACCAGCCGCCCGAGGAACACGATGGCCACGTCCTCGTCCGCGAGTCCAAGGCTGCGGCGCCATTCGGGATCGCGGCGCGCGCTGGAGAAGATCGTGCGGTCGACGCCCCGGCTCCACAGCCCGATGCGGGTATGCATGCCCATCGCGGTCAGTTCGTCGATCATCGACTGCGAGGGCGCCACCAGCGCGTCGCAGCGGTTGTAGAAGCGCTGCAGGCCCTTGACGATCAGCGGCTCGAGGAAGGCCATGTTGTAATAGCGCGGATAGGTCTCGAAGCGGGTGTGGACGCTGGCGAGCACCGGCAGGCCTCGCGCCCGTGCCCAGCGCAGCGCGGCGTGCGCGGAAGGGTCGGGCGAGGAAAGGTGGACAATGTTGGGCGCGAAGGCCTCCAGATCGCGCGTAA
>JACESM010000046.1 GCA_013911835.1 Porphyrobacter sp.
GCGCGATCCACCTTGCGGGCGAGGTCAAGGCGCGCGGCGCGGCGCGGCGGGCGCGGTCGGACTGGATGAAGATCGAGCAGCAGCGCGGGATCTCGGTGACGTCCTCGGTCATGACCTTCCAGAAGGACGGGATCGTCTTCAACCTGCTCGACACCCCGGGGCACGAGGACTTTTCCGAGGATACCTACCGCACGCTGACCGCCGTCGACAGTGCCGTGATGGTGATCGACGCGGCCAAGGGCATCGAGCCGCAGACCCGCAAGCTCTTCGAGGTCTGCCGCCTGCGCTCTGTGCCGATCATCACCTTCGTCAACAAGGTCGACCGCGAAGGCCGCGATCCCTTCGAGACGCTGGACGAGGTCGCCGACATGCTGGCGCTCGACGTCTCGCCGCAGATGTGGCCGATCGGCATGGGCGGGGAGTTCGAGGGCCTGCTCGATTTCGCCACCGAGACCGTCAGCCGCCCCGAAGGCCCGAGCCGCGAGTTCCTCGGCACGCGCGACACTGCCGCAATCCCGCAGCGCTTCCTCGACGAGATCGAGTTGGCGCGCGGGGGCTATCCCGAATTCGACCTCGAAGCCTTCCGCCACGGCGATCTGACCCCGGTCTATTTCGGATCGGCGCTCAAGAATTTCGGCGTCACCGAGCTGATCGACGCGATCTCCCGCTTCGCCCCGCCGCCGCGCTCCCAGCCCGCGGGCGAGGAGCAGATCAGCCCCGAGCGCGACGAGGTCACCGGCTTCATCTTCAAGGTGCAGGCCAATATGGACCCCAACCACCGCGACCGCATCGCCTTCATGCGGCAGGTCTCGGGCACCTTCAAACGCGGGATGAAACTGACCCCGTCAGGGCTGGGCAAGCCGATCGCGGTCCACTCGCCGATCCTGTTCTTCGCCCAGGACCGCGAACTGGCCGACACCGCGGAAGCGGGCGACATCATCGGCATCCCCAACCACGGCACCTTGCGCGTGGGCGACACGCTGAGCGAGCGCAATCAGGTGCGCTTCACCGGCCTCCCCAACTTCGCGCCCGAAATCCTGCGCCGGGTGCAGCTGCGCGATCCGACCAAGACCAAGCAGCTCAGGAAGGCGCTCGACGACCTCTCCGAAGAGGGCGTTATCCAGGTCTTCTACCCCGAGATCGGCTCGGCGCACATCGTCGGGGTGGTCGGCCAGCTCCAGCTCGAGGTGCTGATCTCGCGGCTCGAGGCGGAGTACAAGGTCGAAGCCGTGCTCGAACCCTCCCCCTTCGCCACCGCGCGCTGGATCAAGGGGGACGACAAGACCCTCGACGAATTCGCCAGCTTCAACCGCGCCAACCTCGCCAAGGACCGTGACGGGGACATGGTGTTCATGGCCAAGAGCCCGTGGGACGTGACCTATCAGGTCGAGAAGAACCCGCAGATGGTGTTTTCGGCTACCAAGGAACGCTAGGCTTGCGGGAGGGCGGGCTTCGCGGCATGGCATGGCCCATGCACACCGTCGGCCCGACCTCGCAGAGCTTCATCTCGCAGCGCCTCAAGCTCAATTACCTCGACTGGGGTGGCCGGGGTAAGCCGCCGCTGGTGCTGGTGCATGGCGGGCGCGATCATGCGCGCAGCTGGGACTGGACCGCCGAGGCGCTGAGCGCTGACTACCACGTCATCGCGATGGACCACCGCGGGCACGGCGATTCCGATTGGGTGTCGGACGGGGTCTATTCGGCGGGCGACATGGTCTATGACCTCGCCCAGCTGATCCACCAACTGGGCGTCGGTCCGGTGCGGATGGTCGCGCATTCGATGGGCGGGAACGTGGCGCTGCGCTATGCGGGCGCCTTCCCTGAGATGGTGACCAAGCTGGTCGCGATCGAGGGTCTCGGCCCCTCGCCCGAGCTGCGCGCCAAGCAGCGCCAGACGCCCTATCCCGAACGCCTCGCCGAATGGATCGAGAAGAAGCGGAAAGCAGCCGGCCGATCCCCGCGCAAATACGAGAGCATCGAAGCCGCCTTCGCCCGGATGATCGAGGAGAACGCCTACCTCACCGAGGAACAGGCGCGTCACCTGACCGTCCACGGGGTCAACCGCAACGAGGACGGCACCTATAGCTGGAAGTTCGATCCGCACCTCAACGTCTGGCCGGTCGAGGACATCGGTGACGAATTCGTCGAACAGCTGTGGGGGACGATCACTTGCCCGACGTTGTTGCTCTACGGGGCGGACAGCTGGGCCTCGAACCCGGAGAAGGATGGGCGCATCGCCCACTTCAAGACCGCGCGCGTGATCGAGTTCGAGAAGGCGGGTCACTGGCTCCACCACGACCAGTTCGATCGCTTCATTACCACCTTGCGCGATTTCCTCTGACCCTGTCGAAAGGAGCGTCCGATGGCCGATTTCACCGAGGCACTGACCGAAAAGCACATCGCGATGATCGCGGCCCAGCCGGTGTTCTTCGTGGCGACCGCGGCGGCGGAAGGCCGGATCAACCTCAGTCCCAAGGGCTATGACGCCTTCCGCGTGCTGTCGCCCACAAGGGTGGCCTATCTCGATCTCGGTGGTTCGGGCAACGAGACCCATGCGCATCTGGCTGCCGACGGGCGCATCACGGTGATGTTCTGCAACTTCCAACAGCCCGCGCTGATCCTGCGCCTCTATGGGCGCGGGCGTGCGGTGCTGCCGCAGGATGCCGAGTGGGAGGCGCTCGCGGCGCACTTCACCCTGATGCCCGGCACCCGCCAGATCTTCGACATCGTGGTCGAGAGCGTGCAGTCCTCCTGCGGCTGGGGCGTGCCCTTCATGACGCTGGAGGGCGAGCGCGAGACGCTCAAGAAAGCGCACCGCCAGTCCGATCCCGCTGAGTGGGAGGCCAAGATGGCCAAGCGCACCCGCAGCATCGACGGCCTGCCGACCCGGCCGACGGACCGCTACATCGCGGGCGACTGATGCACGACTGACCGCAAATATTGCCTAAGCGTTAATCACGTGATTAGTTTTTAGGCAGGTATTTTCCGCAGTTGCGAAGAAACACTCTGATTCCGCTGCGTCAGCGGCATTACACAAATATGGCACGCTTGTTGCTGTGACTCCGGTGGCCGGAAATAATCCGGTGCAACAGGGGCCACAGATGAAGTTCATCATCGCCATCATCAAACCGTTCAAGCTCGACACTGTGCGTGAGGCCTTGAGCGGCATCGGCATCGCTGGGATGACCGTGACCGAGGTCAAAGGCTTCGGGCGCCAGAAGGGTCAGACCGAGATTTACCGCGGAGCGGAATACTCCACCAACATGCTTCCCAAAGTGAAGCTCGAGATCGCTGCCAGCGACGAAATCGCCGCGCAAGTGGTCGAAACCATCCAGCAGACCGCCAACACGGGCGCGATCGGCGACGGCAAGATCTTCGTGCTCGATCTCGCCTCTGCCACCCGCATCCGCACCGGCGAGTCCGGCGAAACCGCGCTGTAAGGGGATACAAAGCAATGAAGCGCATTCTCTCCAATCTGGCGGTCGTGGCGACCGCGGCGGCGCTGCTTGCCGCGCCGGCCATGGCCGCGCCTGCGGCCGCCGTGCCCGTTCCCAATCCCGGCAACAACGGCTTCATGATGACGGCGACCGTCCTCGTGATGCTGATGATCCTGCCGGGCCTCGCACTGTTTTATGGCGGTCTCACCCGTTCCAAGAACATGCTCTCGACCATGACCCAGATCGGGGCCGCAGCCTCGCTTGCCATGCTGGTGTGGGTGATGTGGGGCTATGGTCTCGCCTTCGGACCGGAAGGCAATGAATATATCAGCTGGGGCAAGTTCTTCCTCCAGGGCGTCACGCCGGACACGACCGCTGCGACTTTCACCGATGAGGTGATCAGCGAATACATCTTCATCAGCTTCCAGATGACCTTCGCCGCAATCACCGTGGCGCTGGTGCTGGGATCGGTGGTCGAGCGCATGAAGTTTGCCGCGACGATGGTGTTCACCCTTGTCTGGCTCACCATCGTGTATTTCCCGATCGCCCACATGGTCTGGGAAGCGCGCGGTGTGTTCTTCGTGATGGGCGCGCTCGATTTCGCCGGCGGTACGGTGGTCCACATCAACGCCGGCGTCTCGGCGCTGGTGGCCGCCTACATCCTCGGCAAGCGCAAGGGTTACCCGACCGAGCCGATGCCGCCCCACAGCCTGACGCTGACCATGGTCGGCACCGGCCTGCTGTGGGTGGGCTGGTTCGGCTTCAACGCCGGCTCGGCGCTCGAAGCCAATGGTTCGGCGGCGCTCGCCATGATCAACACCTTCGTTGCCACGGCGGCGGGCGGGCTGTTCTGGATGCTGACCGAGCGGGCGATGGGCCATAAGGGTTCGGCGCTGGGCTTCTGCTCGGGTGTGATCGCTGGCCTGGTCGCGGTGACCCCGGCGGCGGGCAACTCGGGTCCCTTCGGCGCGATCCTGCTCGGCGCGGTTGCCTCCGTGATCTGCTACTTCTTCGTGGCGAAGGTGAAGGCCAAGTTCGGCTATGACGATGCGCTCGATGCTTTCGGCATCCACGGCGTGGGCGGCATCGTCGGCGCGATCGGCACCGGCATCGTCTTCTCGCCCGCTCTTGGCGGCCCTGGCGGCGAAGACTTCGACATGGGTGCGCAGCTGGTGACTCAGGCCACCGCAGTCGTCGCCACGATCGTCGTCTCAGCCATCGGCACCGTCATCGCCATGTATATCGCCAAGGCCATCACCGGGCTCCGGGTGGACGAGGAGAGCGAAGTCAACGGCCTCGACATCTCCGAACACGGGGAGCGCGCCTACAACTAAGCGGCATCGCCTAGGGCACTGGCATCAATTTGTGCCCTGGCGGTTGCTAGACGACGAAACTCCAAGCTTGGCGGGGGGAGAACCTCTCTCTCCCTCTCCTCTCCCCCCGCCTCACCACGTTCCTCCTGCGAACGAACAAACTGATACAGGCCGGAGTAGCGAAAGCTCTCCGGCCCTTTTTTCTTTTCGCTCGCCCCTCCGGGCGAGCGTCCTCGCTGCTATTTCCTTCGCTTCGCTTCGGAGCAGCTGCGGCTCGCGCGCGTGCGCTCGCGGCCCGGCGGGCCGGGATCACCACCAGTTCCCAGGCAGCTGCTGATCCGGTCGCGAAGCGGCCGCATGGCCGAACGGCCGCCACGCCTTATGGCGCGAAAGCCGAAGCGAAGCTGAACGAGCGAAGCGAGGACAACCGGCCCGGACGCGCTGCGCCCGGCGCCTGAGGGCGTAAACTATTCAGCCGCCATCACGAAGTCCGCGCACCGTTCGCCGATCATGATGCTCGGCGCGTTGGTGTTGCCGCTGACGATCTTGGGCATCACGCTGGCGTCGGCCACCCACAGGCCCTCGAGCCCGTTCAGCCGCAGCGTCGGATCGACCACTGCGTCTGCATCAGCGCCCATCCGGCAGGTGCCAACCGGGTGATAGACTGTGTCCGCGCGGCTGCGGATCAGCGCGTCGAGTGCAGCGTCGTCATTGAGGTCGACGGGGTGGCGGTCGGTTGGGCCAAAGGCTTGCAAGGGCGGTGCCTCCGCAATGCGGTGCGACAGGCGCACGCCGGCACGCAGGACTGCCATGTCGCGTTCGTCGTCAAGGAAATTGGGATCGATCACCGGCGCGGCCGCTGCATCACCGCTCCCCAGCCGCACCGTGCCCCTGCTCTCGGGCCTGAGCACGCAGGCGTGGAGCGAGAAGCCATGCGCCTTCACCTTCTCGCGCCCGTGATCCTCGAGCACCGCGGGGACGAAGTGCCATTGCACATCGGGGGCGGGGCTATCGGGCATCACGGTCCAGAACCCGCCGGATTCGGCATAGGGCGTGGTCATCACGCCGGTCCGCTTGCGGCGGTGCTCGACGATCGCGGCGGCCATCCGCAGCGTGCCCTTGAGCGTGCTGCCGATCGGCACGTCGCTCTCGGTTTCCCAGCCCGAGACGTAGTCTATATGGTCCTGGAGATTGCCGCCCACGTCCGCGCGGTCGAGCACCACGTCGATGCCGTGCTCCTTGAGATGCGCAGCCGGGCCAATGCCGGAGAGCATCAGGATCTGGGGGCTGTTGAAAGCCCCGGCGCTCAATACTACCCCGCGACGGGCGAACAACGACATGCTTACGCCTCCGCGACGAACCTGCACGCCGGTAACGCGTCCGCCCTCGGTGATGAGCTTCTCGACAAGCGTGTCGGTGCGCACCGCGAAGTTGCCTTGCTCGCGAATCGGCTCCACGTAAGCGCGCGCCGCCGACCAGCGTTCGCCCTTGCGCTGGGTGACCTGATAGAGCCCGAAGCCCTCCTGCCGCTCGCCGTTGAAATCGGCGTTGGTGCGCAGCTGGAGCGCGGCGGCCGCCTCGACAAAGGCATGGCTGGCGGGATTGGCGTGCTTCTGGTCGGAGACGAACAGCGGGCCGCCTGCGCCGTGGAAATCGTCGCCCACGCGCTCGTTGGCCTCGGCGCGCTTGAAATAGGGCAGGACGTCGTCATAGTCCCAGCCCGTGCAGCCCATTGCCGCCCAATTGTCGTAATCCCAGCGGTTGCCGCGGATATAGACCATCGCGTTGATCGCCGAGGAGCCGCCGAGCCCCCGCCCGCGCGGCTGGTATCCGGTGCGGCCATTGAGGCCCTTCTGCGGCACCGTCTCGAAGCGGTAGTTCGCGTTCTTGAGCAGGAAGGGCATGAAGCCCGGCGTTTTCACAAGGATGTTGTCGTTGCGCCCGCCCGCTTCGATCAGACACACCCGGCGCGTGCCATCCACCGCGAGCCGCCCCGCGACAGCGCTGCCCGCGCTGCCACCGCCGATGACGATGTAGTCGAAACTTTCCATGAACTCTCCTTTTGGCAGGGAGGTTTAAGCAGCTTCTGCGCCGCTCGCAATCGGGTTTCGATCAGCCACTGATGCAGTTTGTGGCGCAGCCGCGCCCACCCGCGCTTCCCACCGCGCGCGGATCATGCCGGAGGTCTCGCGGCTGCCGTCATGGCTCCAGCCGGGCTCGCGCAGGAGGTAGGACAGCTTGTGCTTCCACGGCGCGCGCCAGATGTCGGTCAGCATGCCGATCCATTCGTGGAACACCGACCACAGCAGGTTGAAGCTGCCGAGCTGCTTGACGATCCCGTAGCGGATCGGCTCGTCGTCGACCTCGGGGGTGAAGGTGCCGAACATCCTGTCCCACACGATGAAAACGCCCGCGTAATTGGTGTCGAGATAGCGCGGATTGGTCGCATGGTGGACGCGGTGGTGCGAGGGGGTGTTCATCACCGCCTCGAACCAGCGCGGCATCCTGCGAATCGCCTCGGTGTGGATCCAGAACTGGTAGATGAGGTTGAACCCGCCGCAGATCGCGATCATCACCGGATGAAAGCCCAGCCACGCCAGCGGCAGGTTGAACAGGATGCCGATCGTGAGGTTGCCCGTCCAAGTCTGCCTGAGCGCTGTCGAGAGATTGTAGTGCTGGCTGGAATGGTGGTTCACATGCGCCGCCCACATCCAGCGGATGCGGTGCCCGGCGCGGTGGCCCCAGTAATAGGCGAGGTCATCGAGCACGAAGCACAGCGGCCACGCCCACCACACGGCCCACCATTCCGGCCCGAAGTCCACAGCCCGGTAGTCATAGGCCAGGAACATCAGCCACAGCGAAAAGCCGCCGAGCAGCGCCCCTGCGACGGTCGAGCCGAGGCCGAACATGAGGCTGACGAGGGTGTCCTTCGGCTCGTAGGCCTCGGGCGCACGGAATTTGGCCCAGATCATCTCGGCGAGCACTGCCACCACGAACAGTGGCACGGCATATTGGGTGGGGTTGAAGTCAGGCATCCTGCGGTCCGTCTAACGCATTGATCGCGTCTGCCCAAGCCTCGGCATCGGGGATGTCGCAGAACACAGTGCCGAACCGCGCCTCGCCCGGGTCGACTTCAATCGCGACTTGTCCCAGGTCGCGCCAAATCCGCGCCTGCGCGCCGGGGCCGAGCACGCGTCCGGCAAAGCGGTTGCCGTGGCGCTTGATGACCATGATGCGCCCCGCGCCGTCCCGCGCGAGCGCCGCCTTGCCATCATGGGCCATGGCGGCGGGGACGAACCCATCCTCGACCTCGCCAGCCGCACGGCGCACGGCTTCGTCGCTGTCAAGCAAAGCCGTGCCGCCCAGACGCAGCCACCATGCCAGCCCCGCCAGCGCGAGGATCGCGACCAGCGAACCGGCGGTCTGTATCAGCAGGCCCATGAACGACGGCGCCTCAGCGCGCGGCGAGCATGTCGATCAGGCTGCGAATCGGGCTGACGTCATAGCCCGCCTGCGCCGCCGTGCGGGCGATGGTGTCGGGGTTCTCGCCCTGCTTGGCCGAGGCGAGCGCCCACAGCAGGGTCGAGCGCGTGCCCGATCGGCAATAGGCGAGAATCGGCCCCTCGGCCTGATCCAGCGCGGCGATCATCGCATCGACCTGCGGCTCGCTGAAGCCCGAATGGCCGATCGGAATGGCGACATAGTTCAGCCCTGCGGCGGCGGCGGCGGCCTCGACCGCGTCGCCTTGCGGCGCGGCAGGCTCCTCTCCGTCGGGTCGATTGTTGACGATGGTGGTGACGCCAAGCGCGGCGGCGGCGGCGATATCCTCCAGCGCAAGCTGCGGGCTCACCAACACATTTTCATTGAGGCGGCGAAAATCGCTCATGCTGTCGTCCTGCTTTTCCGTGACCCTTCCGCTGCACTCATGCCCAAAGCCCGGCCTTGGCACAAGCATGCGTGCGGCGGACTGCAGGCGCACGCCGGGCGTCCGGTTATTTCGTTCGCAAAGCAGGCTTTTGTGCGCTATACCCGAAGCTACGTGCGCTGCCGGACGACATGCCGGTGCGCCTGTGTCCGGTGCGCCTCACTGCTCACGACATCGGCACCTTGGAGGACGGGCAGTGTGGCAAGGTACGTACTGATCTATGGGTTACGATAGGGGACGCCGGCGCGGCCGCGACAAGCGCGACGGTTTCGGCGAAGATGGCTTCGATCCGTTTGGCGGCGGGAATGACGGTTTCCCGCCCCGCGACTTCGGCGGCGACCGGTTCGGTGGCGGCGGTGACCGCTTCGGCGGTGGTGGCGGCGGCGGCGACCGGTTCGGCGGCGGCGGAGGCGGTGATCGCTTCGGCGGCGGCGGCGCTCCGCGCGGCGGTGGCGGCGGCTTCGGCGGCGGCCCGCGTGGCCCGGGCGGTGGCGGTGGCGCTGGTGGCGGCGGTTTCAGCCGCATGCCGGCCCAGATCGTTGGCACCGGCAAGGGCACGGTGAAGTTCTTCAACGCCCAGAAGGGTTTCGGCTTCATCCAGCAGGATGGCGGCGGTGAGGACGTGTTCGTCCACATCAGCGCAGTCGAACGCGCCGGTCTCGAAGGCCTCGCTGAGGGGCAGGAGCTCCAGTACAACCTCGTGGATCGCGGCGGCAAGGTGTCGGCGCAGGATCTCCAGGTCGTGGGTGACGTTATCGCTGTGGCGGCCAAGCCCGCCGCTCCGGCACGCGAGCTGACCGGTGAACGCGCCAAGGGCACGGTCAAGTTCTTCAACGCGATGAAGGGCTTCGGCTTCCTCGTGCGCGATGATGGCCAGCCGGACGCCTTTGTCCACATCAGCGCGGTCGAGCGTTCGGGCCTCACGGCCCTGAACGAAGGCGAACGCTACGAATTCGATCTCGAGGTCGATCGACGCGGAAAATATTCCGCCGTCAATCTGGCACCGATCGAAGGCTGACCCGGCCCGGACCGCTCCCCGCGGTTTGACTGGGGGGAAGCGGAAGATTAAACGGTAAAGCGGATGGCGGCTCTGGTTCAGGGCCGCCATTTGCGTTTCAGACCCCCATTCTCACATTCAGGAATCTGCTTATGTCGATCACCCCGCTCATGCCCGTCTATCCGCGTTGCGGTGTCCGGCCGGTGCGCGGCGAACACTGCCATCTGATCGGCGAGGACGGCACCCGCTACCTCGATTTCGCCAGCGGCATCGCGGTCAACCTGCTCGGCCATTCGCATGAAGGGCTGATTGGCGCGATCCAGCAGCAGGCCGCGACGTTGATGCACGTCTCGAACCTCTACGGCAGCCCGCAGGGCGAGAAGCTGGCGCAGTGGCTGGTCGACAAGACCTTTGGCGACACGGTGTTCTTCACCAATTCGGGCGCCGAGGCGGTCGAGGCGGCGATCAAGACCGCGCGCGCCTATCACCAGAACGGGGAAGGGGGCGACACAAACCGCTTCGAGCTGATCACCTTCCACAACGCCTTCCACGGCCGCACGATGGCGACGATCTCGGCGTCGAATCAGGAAAAGATGCACCACGGCTTTTCGCCGCTGCTCGCCGGGTTCAAGTACGCGCCGTTCGACGATCTCGAAGCGGCCAAGGCGCTGATCGGGCCGAACACGGCAGGCTTCCTGGTCGAGCCGATCCAGGGCGAGGGCGGGATTCGCCCGGCCTCGCCCGAGTTCATGCAGGGCCTGCGCAAGCTTGCCGACGAGCTCGATCTGATGCTGGTGCTCGATGAAGTGCAGTGCGGCGTCGCGCGCACGGGCAAGCTCTATGCCTACGAGCATTACGGGATCGCGCCTGACATCCTCGCCACCGCCAAGGGCATCGGCGGCGGTTTCCCGCTGGGCGCCTGCATCGCCACCGAAAAGGCCGCGCGCGGGATGACCTTCGGCACGCATGGATCGACCTATGGCGGCAACCCGCTCGCCATGGCGGCGGGGACGGCGGTGTTGGAGGCGGTCGCCAATGACGCGTTCCTCGCCGAGGTCGCCGAAAAGGGCGAGCGCCTGCGCGCGCGGCTCGAACAGTTTATCGGCAACTATCCCGAGCTGTTCGAACTGGTGCGCGGCAAGGGGCTGATGCTCGGCCTCAAGATGAAGATGGAGAGCCGCCCGTTCTACGTGCACCTGCGCGACAACCACCAGCTGCTGACCGTGGCCGCGGGCGACAACACCATCCGCGTCATCCCGCCGCTGGTGATCGGCGACGCGGAGATCGAGGAGTTCTTCGACAAGCTGTCGGCGGGCGCGGCGAGCTTCAAGGTGCCTGAACCGGCATGACGCACTTCCTCAATCTGGGCGATGCCGGGGGCGATGCGATCGCCGCCATGATCAACGACGCGATTGACCGCAAGGCGGCGCGCGCAGGGCTCCCCAAGGGTGCGCCCGATGCCGACGCGCCGCTGGCGGGCCGCGTGCTGGCGCTGGTGTTCGAGAAGAACTCGACCCGCACCCGCGTCAGCTTCGACATCGCGATGCGCCAGCTGGGCGGCACGGTGCTGTTGCTCGATTCGGCCTCGAGCCAATTGGGGCGGGGCGAGACCATTGCCGACACCGCCCGCGTGCTCAGCCGCATGGTCGATGGCATCATGCTGCGTACCGACGATCACGCCAAGATCGAGGAAATGGCGGCCCACGCCACGGTGCCCGTCGTCAATGGCCTCACCGACATGTCGCACCCCTGCCAGATCGTCGCCGATCTGCTGACGGTGATCGAGCATGGCAAGGCGCTCCCCGGCCTGGAGGTCGCGTGGTTCGGGGACGGCAACAACGTGCTGCACTCGATCCTCGAGGCGGCGGGGTTGATGAAGTTCAACGTCCGCGTGGCGGTGCCTGCGGGCTACGAGCCCGATCCGGCCTTCGTCGCACTGGCCCGCGCGGGCGGGGCGATGGTCACGCTGACGCAAGACGCCGCCGCCGCCGCAATGGGCGCGGATGTGATCGTCACCGACACCTGGGTCTCGATGGGCCAGGCCCATGCCGAGGCAAAGCTCGCCGCGATGGCGCCCTACCAGGTGAACGCGGCGCTGATGGCGCATGCCAAACCCGATGCGGTCTTCCTCCACTGCCTCCCCGCGCATGTGGGTGAGGAGGTGAGCGAAGAGGTGTTCGAAGGCCCGCAATCGGTGGTGTTCGACGAGGCCGAAAACCGCATTCACGCGCAGAAATCGGTGCTGCTGTGGGCCTTCGGGAAGCTCGGAAACTGACGGGGGGTTTCGCGTTGCGCGATGCGTCCCCATATGGCGGCGCATGACCGACGCGACCGCCCGAGCCGAGACCTCGCCCGAGACCTTTTCCGACACCCTCATGGGCTTCACCCTGCCGGGGCGCAATGCGCGCGGGCGGGTGGTCCGGATGGAGGGCGTGCTCGAAGAGGTTCTCTCCGCCCACGATTACCCCGCCCCGATCACGCACCTGCTGGGCGAGGCGCTGGTGCTGGGCGCGCTGATGGGCGGGCTGCTCAAGGGCGAAAACGCGCAGATGACCCTGCAGGCGCAGACCCAGGGCGGGATCGTCAAGCTGCTGGTGTGCGATTATCGCGCCGGCGCCGTGCGCGGCTATGCCGATTTCGACGGCGAGCGGCTGGCGACTTTGGGCGCGAACCCCAGCCTCCCCGCGCTGTTCGGCGAAGGCTATCTTGCGATCACCTTCGAGACCGAGGGCCGCCAGCGCTATCAGGGCATCGTCCCGCTTGAAGGCGATAGCCTAGCCGAGGCATGCGAGAGCTATTTCAGCCAGTCCGAACAGATCCCGACGCTGATCCGCGTCGCCAGCCGCGCCGGCACCAGCGGGCGCATGGCGGCGGGGCTGCTGGTGCAGCACCTGCCCGACGGCGAGGAAGGGCGCGAGCGGCTCCATGTCCGGCTCGACCATCCCGACTGGGAACATGTCGCGGTGCTGGCGGAGACGATCAGCCATGACGAGCTGCTCGATCCCGCGCTGTCGCTGGAGGGAATCGCGTGGCGGCTGTTCCACGAAGAGCCCGAAGTGCGCGTCCAGCCGGGCGATGCCCTGTCCCGCGGGTGCCGCTGCTCCGCGGCGCATTACGAGACGATCATCGCCCGCTTCCCGGTGGACGAGCAGGACGAGATGCGGGGCCCCGACGGGATCATCGCGGTCGACTGCGCCTTCTGCTCCAAGACGTTCGCGCTGGCGATCTGACGCTTGGTCGAAAATGTCGCGATATGCTCAGAAATGCGTCCATTTTTTGCAAGGCGCAGCGGCGCAAAGCTGGCATGTGGGGGTGTATGACTGACTGGACTCACAGCAAATGGCGGATCGGCGTGCTGGCGCTTGCAGGAGCGGGCGTGCTGGCCGGTCTCGCCGTGCCGGTGCTGGCGCAGGGCAACGGGCTCGCCATGCTCGGCTCGCTCGCCAAGGGTGAATGGACCATCCGCCAGCGCGGCGGTGCGTCCGAACGCAAGATCTGCGTGAAATCGGGCGCGGAACTGATCCAGCTGATGCACCGCGAGGCCGGGTGCAGCCAGTTCGTGGTCGAGGATGGCGCAGCGCGGGTGACGGTGCAGTACACCTGCCCCGGCAACGGCTATGGCCGCACCAGCATCCGCCGCGAGACGCCCGCGCTGGTCCAGCTCGAAAGCCAGGGGATCGAGAGCCGCACGCCCTTCCAGCTGACCGCCGAGGCACGCCGCACCGGCACGTGCTGAGCGGGCCGCATTGCCTTTGCGTGAGCCGATGGTAGGGCCACGGGCATGACTGTTCCGGCACAACCCCAGCCGCTCGCCGTGGTGCTGCTTTCAGGCGGGCTCGACTCAATGGTGACCGCCGCGCTGGCGCAGGAGGCGGGCTTCGCGGTCCATGCGCTGAGCGTCGACTATGGCCAGCGCCACAAGCTCGAGCTGCAATCGGCCGCGCGGCTCGCGGAAAAGCTGGGCTTGGCCCGCCACACCCCGATCGCGCTCGATCTGCGCGCCTTTGGCGGCTCGGCGCTAACCGATGCGATCGATGTGCCGAAGGGCGGGGTTGGCGACGATATTCCGGTGACCTATGTGCCCGCGCGCAACCTCGTGTTCCTCGCGCTGACGACGGCCTGCGCCGAGGCGACTGGCGCGCGCGACGTGTTTATCGGGGTCAATGCGCTCGACTATTCGGGCTATCCCGATTGTCGCCCGGAATTCATCGCGAGCTTCGCCGAGACCGCGCGGCTCGGCACCAAGGCCGGGGTGGAGGGCGCGCCCTTCACGATCCACGCGCCGCTCCAGCACATGACCAAGGCCGACATCGCCCGGGAGTGCGCGCGGCTCGGGCTTGATCCGGCGTGGAGCTGGTCGTGCTACGATCCCACACCGGACGGGCTGGCCTGCGGGTTGTGCGATTCGTGCCGTTTGCGGAAAAAGGGTTTTGCCGAGGCGGGGATTGCCGATAGCACCCGCTATAACGCCTGAACGGCCGCGCGCCGGACTTGAGCATGCCTACGGGATAGGGGATCGGTTTTGAGTGAGGACACCACGGCGGCGCCCGTCAGCAGCGAGGCGCCCGCGTCGGCCTATAGCTGGTATGTGCTGGGCGTGCTGGTCGTGGTCTACATCCTCAACTTCATCGACCGGCAGATCCTCTCGATCCTTGCAGTCGACATCAAGCGCGATCTGGCGCTGACCGATGGCCAGCTGGGTTTTCTGGGAGGCGCGGCCTTTGCGGTGTTCTATGCGCTTTTCGGGGTGCCGCTCGGCCGGCTGGCGGATCGCTGGCACCGGGTGCGGCTGCTGACCATCGGCCTGCTGCTGTGGTCAACGATGACCGCGCTGTCGGGCTTTGCGCGCAATTTCCTCACCCTGTCGCTCGCGCGGATGGGCGTGGGCGTGGGCGAGGCAACCGCGAGCCCGACCGCCTATTCGCTGATCTCGGACTACTTTCCCTCGCGCCAGCGCGCGACGGCGCTCGCGATCTATTCCTCGGGATTGTATTTGGGCGGCGGGGTGTCGCTGCTGATCGGGGCGAAGATCTCGCAGGTGTGGGATGCGGCCTATCCGGGGGGCGGGATCGGTGGGCTGGTCGGCTGGCAGGCGGCCTTCCTCGCCGTGGGTGTGCCGGGGGTGCTGCTCGCGATCTGGGTCGCCTCGTTGCGCGAGCCCGCACGCCAGCCTGATGCAGCAGGCGGCACGCGGCACCCGCTGGCGGATTTCTTCGTCGACCTGTCGATGCTGCTGCCGCCTTTCACGCTGCTCCATGCGCTGCGGCGGGGGGCGATGGCGGCGCTGGTCAATGTCGCGATGGCGGCGGCGATGATCGGCATTGCGCTGGTGATGATCGAGCTGACGGGGAATGTGCCGCAGTGGTCGGCGATCGCCTTCGGCTATTACGCGGTGTTCTCGTGGGCATCGACCTTGCGCCGTCACGACCCGGCGACCTTCCAGCTGATCTGGGGCACGCCCGCCTTCATCTGCACGGCACTGGGCTATGGGCTGGTGTCGCTCGGCGCCTATGCGCTGGCGTTCTGGTCGGCGCCCTATGCCGAGACGGTGCTGAAGCTGCCCAAGGCCGAGCTCGCTTTCGTGCTCGGGGGGAGCGGGGCGCTGTCGGGATTCCTCGGCGTGATCCTCGGCGGTCGCCTGTCCGATTGGCTGCGCGGGCGCAATCCATCGGGGCGGATCCTGGTGGTGATGTTCGGAATTC
>JACESM010000047.1 GCA_013911835.1 Porphyrobacter sp.
TGGTGCGCAAGCGCGATGGCTGGAAGGATCTCTACGGCGCGATCCGGGACGTGATGTAAGCCCGCGATGGATCCGCGCGCGCATCTCTTTGACATCCGCCACCATGGGCCGGGCTCAGCGGCGAGCCTGGTCGCGGCGCTCGACGCGCTCGATCCGGCGCTGGTGCTGATCGAGGGCGCGCCCGAGGCCGAACCGCTGGCGGGCTATGCCGCGCTCGCCGGAATGCAGCCGCCGCTGGCGATCCTGCACTATCAGGCCGACGATCCCGCCAACGCGATCTTCGCGCCCTTCGCCGAATATTCGCCCGAATGGCAGGCGATGCGCTGGGCGCTGGCGCGGGGACGAGCGATCCGCTTCATCGACTGGCCCGCCGCGCACGCGCTCGCCTTTGGCAAGGCGCTGGATAACCTGCCGCCTGAAGAGGTGGAGGGCGAGGAGCAAGATGCCCCGCCTCCGCCACCTTCGGGCGACCCGCTCGACATGCTCGCCACCGTGGCAGGCTACAGCGATGGCGAGGCGTGGTGGAACGCCATGGTCGAAAGCAGCCAGCCCGGCCCGGCGATGTTTGCCGCGATCGAATCCGCCATCACCGAGCTGCGCAGCGCGAGCGAGGCGCAAGGCGGGCTCAGCCCATGGCGCGAGGCGCGCGATGCGGTGCGCGAGGCCTTCATGCGCCTCGCCCTGCGCGCGGCGCTGAAGGACGAGCCGGGCGATATCGCCGTGGTGGTCGGCGCATGGCATGTCCCCGCCCTGCGCGCCAAGGTGCCGCAGGCTGAGGACCGCGCGGCGGTGCGCGGGCTGGAGAAGGTCAAGGTCGAATCCGCCTGGGTGCCGTGGAGCGATTCGCGCCTCGCTTCGGCCTCGGGCTATGGTGCAGGCGTGACCGCGCCGGGCTGGTATCGCCACCTCTGGCAGCTTCAGGGCGGGAGCGAGGCGAGCTCGCCCGAATCCTTCGCCGCCGGCTGGCAATCGCGCGTTGCGGGCCTGCTGCGCGATGAGGGCCACGCGGTCGCCTCGGCCTCGACCATCGAGGCTTCCCGCCTCGCCATCGCACTCGCCGCCTTGCGCGGAGAGGCAACGCCGGGGCTCGCCGAAATGCACGATGCGACGCTCGCGGCGCTGTGCCACGGCGATGAGGTCGCCTACCGCCTGGTCGAGCGGCGGCTGCTGTTCGGCGAGCGGGTCGGCGCGGTCGATCCGGCGGTGCCGCAGATGCCGCTCGCCGCCGATCTTGAGCGCTGGCAGAAGCGCTGCCGGCTGAAGCCCGAGGATCTCGAACGCGAGATCGCGCTCGACCTGCGGACCGAGGCCGGCTTGCTGAAATCGACCCTGCTGCACCGCCTGGCGCTGATCGACGTGCCGTGGGGCCGGTTGACCGATGCCGAAGCGGGGCGCGGCACCTTCCGCGAGACATGGCGCCTTGCCTGGAACCCCGGACTTGCGGTCAACCTCGCCGAAGCGCTGGTCTATGGCGTCACCATCGAACAGGCCGCCGCGGGCAAGGCCGTCGCGCAGAGCCGCGATAGCGGTGACGTCGCGGTGCTGGCGGGTCTGGTCAAGGCCTGCCTGCTCGCCGACCTGCCCGAGGCCGCCGAGCACTGCATCACCCGGCTTCAGGCCGCCGCGGTCGAAAGCGGCGATCTGGTGCAGCTGATGAACACGGTGCCGACGCTGGTCTCGATCCTGCGCTATGGCACCGCCCGGCCGATCCCGAGCGAGCAGCTGGGCGCACTCGTCTCGGCGCTGGCGGCCGAGATCAACGCGGGCGCGCAGACTGCAGCGGTCGATATCGAGCCGGGCGAGGCCGAGGCGATGCGCCGGGCGATGAGCGGCTATGACCGCGCGCTGGCGCTCCACGGCGAGGCGCACCTCATCGCAATGTGGCACCGCGAACTGGCGGCGATCGTCCAGCATGATCGCAGCGCGCCCGCGGTTTCGGGCCTCGCACTGCGGCTGCTGCATGACGGGCAGGTGTGGGCGGTGGAAGAGGTCGCGGCAAGCTTCTCCCGCGCGCTCACCCCGCCTGCGGCCCCGGCGGCGGCGGGCGCCTTTGTCGAGAGCTTTCTGGCGGGCGGGGCCGAGGTGCTGATCCAGGATCGCCCGCTGCTCGCCGCGCTCGACACGTGGCTCTGCGCGCTCGATGACGAGAGCTTCATCGAGCTCCTGCCGATGCTGCGGCGCGGATTCAGCGACTTTGCCGATACCGGACGCCAGCGCATCCTCGGGATCGTCGGCAGCGGCACCATCGCTGCCGCGAGCGGCCCCGGCGCGCAGGATGACGACGCCTCGCCCGCCTTCATCGCCGAGGCGCTGCCGCTGCTGCGCACGATACTGGGGATCACGCCATGACCGACACACCCGAGCGCCTGCGCCGCTGGCGGCTCGCCATGGGCGGGCAGAACGATGAGAGCCTCAGCGAAACCGACATCCGGATCGACCGCGCACTGACCGCGCTCTACTCCCCCACCGGCCAGCCGGGGCGGCGCAAGGGCGGGCTCGGTGCCTCCGCCCCGCGGGTTGCGCGCTGGCTTGGCGACATTCGCGAGTTCTTCCCCTCGCCGGTGGTGCAGGTGATCCAGCGCGACGCCTTCGAGCGGCTGAATCTGAAGGCCATGCTGCTCGAACCCGAGTTCCTCGAGACGCTCGAGGCCGATGTCCACCTCGTTGCCGATCTCATCACCCTGCGCGGGGCGATGCCGGACAAGACCAAGGCGACCGCGCGGATGGTCGTCGCACAGGTGGTGGCCGAGCTGATGAAGCGGCTCGCGCACAAGACCACCGAGACGATCCGCGGCGCGATCAACCGCAGCCAGCGCACCCGCCGCCCGCGCCCGGCCGACATCGACTGGCCGCGCACGATCCGCACCAACCTGCACCACTGGCAGGAAGACTATCAGACGGTGATCCCCGAAGTGCTGGTCGGCCATGCGCGCAAGAGCAAGGCCAAGGCCGATCTCGATCATGTGATCATGTGCGTCGACCAGTCGGGATCGATGGCGAGTTCGGTGGTCTACGCCTCGATCTTCTCGGCGGTGATGGCCTCGCTGCCGGTGCTCGAGACCAAGCTGGTGTGCTTCGATACCACGATCATCGACCTGTCCGAGCAGCTCGCCGATCCGGTCGAGGTATTGTTCGGCGTGCAGCTGGGCGGCGGAACCGATATCAACGCGGCGCTGGCCTATTGCGAGGGGCTGATCAACCAGCCAGCCAAGACCCATCTGGTGCTGGTCAGCGACCTTTATGAGGGCGGCAATGCCAAGCAGATGCTGGCGCGGGCAGCGGCGATGGTGTCGAGCGGGGTCAACCTGATCGTGCTGCTGGCGCTGTCGGATGACGGGCGCCCGGCCTATGATCAGGCCCACGCCCAGGCGCTCGCCGCGCTCGGCTGCCCGGTGTTTGCCTGCACGCCCGACCAGTTCCCCGATCTGATGGCCACCGCCCTGTCGCGGCAGGACACCGCCGCATGGGCCAGCGGTCAGGGCATCAACCTCATCCGGGCATCCTGACCCGACGTGCGTCCCACGAACCCGGCGGCGGATTGCGCCGGGGACTGGCCGAATTTTTCAGCACGTTCCCGCGCGCCGCAGCAGCGTCCCGCTCAAGCTACGACTCAGGCTGGAGACGTTAAGAGATCCAAAAGATCGGCGTGCCACATAGAAAGCCGCGCGATATCTGAGTTATAGATACCATCAGTGCGCATAACCCCAGGCGTAGCGAAGGGCCATGACACATTCTCAGCGCGCCGATTTGGCGAAACGCTATCTTCTGGAGGACCTGCCCGGCGCGTCTCAATTGGGGGCTCGCTTGAACGGGATCTTGCTGAAGATCGATTCCGGCGAGCAGGTGACCGCGTTGCAGCGACAGTTTCTCGTCGCGACGGGTCTTCACGCGCTCTGCGCCTTGTCCGATGGCAAGATCACTCAAGGAGAGTTTTGCCCCCGGGCAGAGCAGGAGCAGGCAGCGCGCATTGAGGGAGCTTCGGCCAAGGCCGTGAAGGATGCGGCAGAAAAGGCGGCATGCGATGAGGCAAAAGCCGCTGCGATCAAGGAGACCTTCGCCGCCACGGCGAGGGATCCCTTGCTGCGCCGGAAGCGGGAAGCAAGGGAGCTGCGGCAGCGCTTCGGCATAGGATATGTCGAAAGCGAGGACTATCCGCGCGTGATGGCGCTTCTCAGGCAAGTCGCCAATCGGCAACGCCTCAAGGCCGAGGACGTCGCATGGCTGAAGACCGAAGCCGATGACTGCTGGACAGACGCGCTGCAGAAAGCCTTCCATGCATTGGAGGCCGAAGCTCTGACGAAAGCTTGGGAAACCAGCGGTGATCCCTGGGATGCCGTGAACGCGAGCGCGCATTGGCGCAAGGCAGATGAACCGGAGCAAGCCTTGCGCCTGACCGAAGCAGCGCGGGCGCAAATCGGGCCAAATCCCAAATTACATTCGGCCCTTGCAACAACGCGCGGCGGAGCAATGCGTGACCTGCGCCGCCTCGACGACGCGAAGGCATTGGCAAACGACGCGCATGGATTGACCCCGAGCGACTACCGCCCCTGCACTTTGTTGGGCGCAGTCCACATCGAGCTTGGTGACCTCCAGGCAGGCCGCGAATGGTATGCCAAGGCCGAGAGCCTTGGCGCATCGCGCCAAGCGATCGACAATGAGTTGCGCGGTCTGCTGATGCGCTCTTCCATTGAGGAGCAGCAGCGCATCCGCGAATCCCTGCTTGGCCACGATCCTGAGCGCTTTTCCTGGCTCCGGCGTTGGCCCGGTACCGGTCAGTCGCCTTCGCATCCAATGTCCGGACAGCCGAAAAAGAGTAGAAACAACACCGCATCCGTCGAAGCAGGCCAGGATGATCAACGTTCCCGATGATCCGGGCCCTGCAGGTCCCGACGACGTTTTCAAGGCGGCCGTCCGAAAAGCCTGCGGCGGCGGCGGCTTTGGTCGCTGGCAGGGGGGCGGCTATCTGCCTCGGCGTGATCCGATGAGCAGCCGCGCCTCTCCGATCTGCCAGATCAGCATGGCGGGCACATCGACGAAGAGGTCGCGCGCGCGCTTGGCCAGCGACAGGGCAAGCGCCGCCTCCGCGGGCAGGCCGAACAGCGGACCGATCAGGACATAGGCCCCTTCCTGCAGGCCAATTCCGCCCGGAACCAGAAAGGCTGCGGTACGAAGCGTGAAGATCAGGCTTTCGATCACCAGCACATCCGCAAGGGGCACCTCGAAGCCGATGAAGGTGAGCGCGATGGCAGCCCCCGCGCCACTGGCGACCCAGGCGAGCAGGTGGAGCAGGAAGCAGGCGATCAACCGGCCGCGCCGCTGGTATATTCCGTCAAGCTCATCGCGCACCTCGACCACCGCTGCCGCCGATCCCGGCAGAATCGCTCCGCCTATCCGCGCAGCGATGGTCAGCATCGGGCGCTGCGCGAAGGCGAAGGCGAGCATGATCACGAGGCTCGCCCCCAGCCCCACCAGCGCGAGGCTGCGCAGGTCTCCGCCGTCCGACCGGTCCTGCAACACGAGCAGCAATCCCGCCGCCCCGTACAAGGTGAACACCAGCTGGGCGGCAAGCTCGGCCGTCTGATCGGCGATGATCGAGCCATAGGCGTTCCGCTGACTCACCCCCGATGCGATCAGCACGCGCAGGCCGACCACAATCCCGCCGAATTGCGAGAACGGCAGAATATTGGTGGCCGCCTCGCGCATCGTGCGGGCCCAGGCGAACCGCATCCAGGATGCTCCGGGCACCAGCACCTGCCATGCCGCCCCGAGGATCAGGAGGATCAGCAGGGTGTAGGCGGCATAGATCGCAAAACGCGCGGCGCCGATCCGTCCGAGAATACCGAAGACCTCGCCGATCCCGACCGAACCCAGCAGGATCAGGGTCGCGGCGAGCCCGGTGATCGTGACGGCGATGGCCGCGATCTTGAGCCAATCGGTGCGGGCCATCTCACCGCGCCCCGGTTCAGGCGGCAAGCTTGCGGTCTCGCAGGAAGCGGAAGAATTCGACACCCTCGCGCAGGCGGCGCTTCATCATGTCGCCATCGGTCACCATCTCGCCGACGATGCCCGCGATCTTGCTCGGGCGGAAATAGAACTTCTTGTAGAACATCTCGACCGCCTCGAAGATTTCCGCAGCCGACAGGTGATCGTAGCTCAGTTGCGCGATCTGAGTGCCGTCGTCGTTGAGCAGTTCGCTGTCGGTATCGAACCAGCCGTTCTCGCTCGCCTGCTTGTGCAGGAAGGTGCCCGGATAGGGCGCGGCGAGCGAGACCTGGATCGTGTGCGGGTTGACCTCCTTGGCGAAGGCCAGCGTCTCGAGGATCGTCTCGCGCGTTTCCCCCGGCAGGCCGAGGATGAAGGTGCCGTGCACGGTGATCCCCAGTGCCCGGCAATCCTTGGCGAACTGCCGTGCGACTTCGACCCGCATGCCCTTCTTGATATTGTGCAGGATCTGCTGGTTGCCGCTTTCGAAGCCGACCAGCAGCAGGCGCAGCCCATTGTCCTTCATGATCTTGAGCGTGTTGTAGGGGACATTGGCCTTGGCGTTGCACGACCATACCACGCCCAGCTTGCCCAGCTCGACCGCAAGCGCTTCGGTGCGCGGCAGATTGTCGGTCAGCGTGTCGTCGTCGAAGAAAATCTCCTTCGACTGCGGAAACGCCTGCATCACATATTTCACTTCCTCGATCACATGACCGATCGAGCGCACGCGGTAATTGTGCCCGCCGACGGTCTGTGGCCACAGGCAGAAGGTGCAGCGCGATTTGCATCCGCGCCCGGTGTAGAAGCTGATGTAGGGGTGGAGCAGGTAGCCGCCGTAGTACTTCTGGATGTCCAGATCGCGCTTATAGACCGGCGTCACGAAGGGCAGCAGGTCCATGTCCGCCACGATTGCACGATCCTGGTTGTGGACGATCACGCCCTCGCTGTTGCGATAGCTGATGCCGTCGATGCCCGCCCAGCTGTGGCCGTCGGCGATGTCCTTGATGGTGAAATCGAACTCGTTGCGTGCCACGAAATCGATTGCTTCTGAGGCCTTGAGGCTGCCCTCGGCATCGACCGCAACCTTGGCGCCGATCATCCCGATCTTGAGCGCAGGGTTTTCCGCCTTGAGCAGTTCGGCAGTGCGCACGTCCTGATTGAACGAGGGCGTGGAGGTGTGCAGCACCACCAGGTCGCGCTGGTGCGCTTCGTGCTTGATGTCATCGAAGCTGAGATTGTGCGCGGGCGCGTCGATCAGCTTGCTGCCCTCGATCAGCGCGGCGGGCTGGGCGAGCCAGGTCGGATACCAGAAGGACTTGACCTCGCGCTTCATCTGGTACCGCGCGCCGGCCCCGCCGTCATAACCATCAAACGAGGGCCCCTGGAGAAAGAGCGAACGCATCGTCATATCTGCCTTCCTTGCATCAGTCGGCCATCGGCCGTCACTTTGAACCGGTATCCGCGCCAGTCGACCCTACCGACGAAGAACGTCAGCAGCCAGACCGCCAGCGACAGGCAATCGCGCAGCGGAAGGAGCCAGAGCGGGCCCGAGACCGTGCGCGAGAGATGATCGAGCCGCAGCTTGATCGCGGATCGGACCGCGAGCGCCGCGACGAGCAGCAGCCACGCCGCCATCGCTCCGCCCGACAGCAGCACCGCAATCAGCGCGATTGGCGTGACATGGGTGACAAGGCTTCCGGCGAAGCCCGCCGGGTCGATGCCGTAGATGGTGCGCGTCCAGCGCAGCTCGTGGCGCAGCAGCGCGGGCAAGCCGGTTTCGCTGCAACCGTGCAGCACGAAGGGCCCGCACACGGCCACCCGCAACCCGAGCGCGCGCACCGCGCGGCCGATCTCGTAGTCGTCCGCGAGCACCTCGGCGAAGGCGGAAAAGCCGCCGATCCTTGCGAGGGTTTCGGCGCGCAGCCCCATCATCGGCCCCAGCACCGGCTCGGCAAGGTTCAGCCCCCGGCCGACTAACACTGAGGGCATAAAGCGGTAGGTGATGTCCATCGCTGCAAGGCGCGACCAGAACCCGGCGTTGCCGACGCCCGCATGGAGAAAGCTGACGACGCCGACGCTCTGGTCCGCCAGCGTCTGCGCCAGTGCCGAGACCGCGCCGCGCGGCACCTGCACGTCGCTGTCGATGATCATCACCACCGGGTGGCGGATGAGCGCCGCCATGTTGATGATGTTCGACATCTTCTTGTTGGCACCGTGCAACTGCGCGTTGACCACCACGCTCACATCGCGCCCGGGATAGGCGAGCCGCGCTCGCTCGAGGGCGAGCAGCGCCGGGTCCTCCGCATCGGCCACGCCGAAGATGATCTGCACCGGCGCGCCATGGCCATGATCAAACACGCTGCGGATGGCATCGTAAAGACCCGGTTCGTCCCCGTGCAGCGGCCTGAGGATCGTGACGGCCACCGGCGCGGGCACGGCGCCGGGCCGCGCCGGATCAGCGGCGCGGCTGACGAAGAACAGGGCGAAAAGCGAATAGACGAGACCCGCCGCCCCGATCATGATCAGCGAAATCACGAAATACGGGGTCACGCGTCTGATCCAATGGTCGGTCGGGGGCACATTTATCGCCTCATAGCCGGTGTCGAAGCGGAAATATTTCGAAGTAACCGCCCCAAGTGGCCGTCGATGTCGGAGTTTGACACCTGGAGCAGATACCGACCCGCCATGGGTAGCGAATCGAAAAGCCGACCGGGTCCGGTCCTTGTAACCGGTGCATCCGGCTTCGTTGGTTCGGCCGTGGCGCGGGCTCTGCTCGCGCGTGGAGAGCGGGTACGCCTCATCGTCCGGCCGAGCAGTTCGCGCACCAATATCGACGGGCTCGATGCCGAAGTGGTGGTGGGCGACCTGACCGATCCTGCCGCGGTGCGCTCCGCGATGGAGGGGGTGCGCGGCCTTTATCATGTGGCCGCCGACTATCGCATCTGGGCGCCCGATCCGGCTGAGATCATCGCCAATAATGTCGCGACCACCCGCACTGTGATGGAGGCCGCGCTCGCCGCCGGGGTTCCCCGGATCGTTTATACCAGCAGCGTGGCGACGCTCAAACCCTCGCACGATGCCACCCCGGTGGACGAAACCGCCGCGGCGACCCCCGCACAGGCGGTCGGGGCCTACAAGCGATCGAAGGTCGAGGCCGAGCGGCTGGTCGAGGCGATGGTGGCCGAGCGCGGATTGCCGGCGGTGATCGTCAACCCCTCGACCCCGATCGGCCCGCGCGACGTGCGCCCGACCCCGACCGGAAGGATCATCGTCGAGGCTGCATCCGGGCGGATCCCGGCCTTCGTCGACAGTGGCTTGAACATTGTCCATGTCGACGATGTAGCTGCAGGCCACCTCGCCGCCTTCGACAAGGGAGTGATCGGCGAACGCTACATTCTCGGAGGGCAGGATGTCAGTCTGCGGCAATTGCTGGCGATGATTGCCCAGCAGGTCGGCCGCAGGGCCCCGCGCATCGCCCTCCCGCGCGCCCCGCTGTTCCCGTTGGCGCTGCTTAGCGAAGGCCTCGCGCAGGTGACCGGCCGGGAGCCGATGCTTTCCCGCGACTCGCTCAGGATGGCCCGCCACAGCATGTTCTTCTCCTCCGCCAAGGCCGAACGCGCGCTGGGCCATCGCGCCCGCGCGTCCGAGGAGGCCATAGGGGATGCGATTGCCTGGTTCCGCTCGGCCGGGATGGTCGGCTGATGGTTGCGCTGGCAATTCTGAGCCTGCTGATCTGGATCGGGATGCTGACCTTGCGCGACGGTTTCTGGCGTGCCGATGTCACGGACAGGAGCGTGCCGCCGCTGCCGACGCGCCTGCCGCGCGTGGTCGCCATCGTTCCGGCGCGCGACGAAGCTGCGGTGATCGCGCCGGTGATCGCCAGCCTGATCGCGCAGGACTATCGCGGCGAGTTCCGGATCATTCTGGTCGACGATTCGAGCAGCGACGGCACCGCCGATGTGGCGCGCGCTGCCGCCGCAGGTTCGGACAGGTTGACGGTGATGTCCGCCACCCCGCTCGCATCGGGCTGGACCGGCAAGCTTGCCGCGGTCTCCCAGGGCATCACCAAGGCCAGCGGTGGCATTGCCCCGCCCGATTACCTGTGGCTGACCGACGCGGACATCACTCACGCGCCCGATACGCTCGCCAGTCTGGTGGCGCGCGCCTCTGCCGAAAACCGCGTGCTGGTGTCGCTGATGGCGCGGCTGCGCTGCGAGAGCCTGGCCGAGCGCATGCTGATCCCCGCCTTCGTGTTCTTCTTCCAGCTGCTCTATCCCTTCGCCGCCATCAACGACCCGCGCCGGAAGATTGCCGGGGCGGCGGGCGGCTGCATGCTGGTCAGGCGCGAGGCACTGGAGGCCGCCGGTGGGATCGCCGCAATCCGCACCGCGCTGATCGACGATTGCGCGATGGGCGCGCTGATGAAGCGGCAGGGGCCGATCTGGCTCGGCCTGACCGACCGCTCGCTCAGCATCCGGCCCTATCCGCATTTTGCCGATGTCGGTGCGATGATCGCGCGCTCGGCCTATGCGCAGCTCGGCTATCAGCCGCTGCTGCTGGCGGGCACGGTAGCGGGCATGGCACTGGTCTATCTGGCACCGCCGCTGTTCGCGCTGCTGGGCGAGGGCATTGCGCGATGGCTGGGGGTGGCGGCGTGGCTGCTGATGGCGCTCGCCTTCGGGCCGATCAGCCGCTTCTACCGGCAATCTCCGCTGTGGGGCCTCGGGCTGCCGCTGATCGCCGCTTTCTATTCTGGCGCGACCATCTGGTCGGCGTGGCAACACTGGCGCGGGCGCGGGGGCCTGTGGAAGGGCCGCGCCCAGGCGGCGCTCCAATGAGCGGCGCCGACAGCCTGACGCTGGCCTCGGGCAAGGGGCACCGGGACGAGAACTTCCCGGTCGCCTCCTTCGTGCTGCGCCGCGATCTGCGCGCGCCCGTCATGGCCTTCTACCGCTTCGCCCGCGCCGCCGACGATGTCGCCGATGACCCGGCGAGCGCGTCGGAGGAAAAGCTCCGCCTGCTGGCACAGATGCGCGCCACGCTCGATGGCAGCAGCGATGCCGACGGCCCGGCGCGCGCGCTGCGCATGGCGCTTGCCGACCGCCCGGTCCCGCTCACCCATGCGCATGACCTGCTGACCGCCTTCGAACGCGATGTCATCAAGCCGCGCACCGCCGACTGGGACGATCTGCTGGATTACTGCCGCTATTCGGCGATGCCGGTCGGGCGGTTCATGCTCGACCTGCATGGCGAGGCGCGTGCGCTGTGGCCGCTCTCGGACGCCCTGTGTGCCGCGCTGCAGATCATCAACCACCTCCAGGACTGCGCCAAGGACCGGCGCGATCTCGACCGGGTCTATCTCCCGCTCGACAGTCTGGCGCGCCACGGCACGTCGGTCGAGGCGCTCGATGCCCCGGTTGCCAGTCCGGCCCTGCGCGCAGTTATCGCTGACCTTAGAAAAGACGCGGAGCAATTGCTGAACAAGGCTGCGGCATTCCCGGGCGCGATTCGCGACCGGCGACTTGGGATGGAAGTGGCAATGATTGATGCTCTGGCGCGCAAGCTGCTCGACCTGTTGCAGCGGCGCGATCCGCTGTCGCAGAACGTGCATCTCGGCAAGTTCGCCGCAGCCCGGATCGGGCTCACGGCTGCGGTCCGCAGGCTGGTGTGGGCCCGATGAACATCGTCGCCCCGCAATCCGCGCTCACCCCTGCGAGGCAAGCCGCTGGCAGCAGCTTCTATGCCGGAATGCGCGTCCTGCCCCGGCCGCGGCGGGAGGCCATGTACGCGATCTACGCCTTCTGCCGCGCGGTCGACGACATAGCCGACGATCAGGGAGGTGACCGCGCAGGACGCGCCCGTGCGCTCGAAAGCTGGCGCGCCGACATCGATGCGCTCTACACGGGCAAGCCTGCCCGGCAGGCCGAAATGCTGCGCGAGGCGGTCGCGGATTTCGCGCTTGAGCAGGCCGATCTTCATGCGGTGATCGACGGCATGGCGATGGACGTGGCCGAGGATATCCGCTGGCCTGACCGGGCGACGCTCGATCTCTATTGCGACCGGGTCGCTTCGGCGGTGGGACGCCTCTCGGTCAAGGCTTTCGGCATGGACAAGGAGCCGGGCGAGGCGCTGGCGCATCACCTTGGCCGGGCGCTGCAACTGACCAACATCCTGCGCGACATTGACGAGGACGCCGCGATTGGCCGGGTCTATCTCCCGCGCGAGGCGCTCGCCGCCGCGGGGATCGCGCCGGAGACGCCGGCGCAGGTCGCAGCGCACCCCCGCATCGACACCGCGGCCCGCATCCTTGCCGCCGACGCGCACCGCCATTTCGATGCCGCCCGGGCGCTCCTGTCAGGCCGGCTGCGGGGCCATCTTATCGCGCCGCGCCTGATGGAGGTCGCCTATGCCCGGTTGCTGGGGCAAATGGAGCGCGATGGCTGGACCGCGCCGCGCACCCGTCCGCGCACCAACAAGCTGCGGCTGATCCTCTCGGTCGTATGGTTGAGCCTCTTCCCGTGACGGCGCCGGAGCGAGACCGGACCGCTTGGGGCATGGCCCGCGCGGTGCCCCAGGCGTGACATCCGGGCGCACCGTGCATGTGATCGGCGCCGGGCTCGCCGGGCTGGCGGCTGCCGTCGAACTGACCCGCCGTGGTGCGCGCGTGATCCTGCACGAAGCCGCCCCGCGCGCGGGCGGGCGCTGTCGCAGTTACTTCGACCGGACGCTCGGCCAGACGATCGACAACGGCAACCACTTCGTCTTCTCGGGCAATCAGGCGGTGCAGCGCTATCTGGGCGTGCTGGGCACGGCGGATCGGCTGGAAGGGCCTGCTCACGCCGATTTCGCCTTTCATGACCTGAGGGACGGCGCGCGCTGGACGCTTGCGGTCAATGACAGTCCGCTGCCCTGGTGGGTGCTCGATCCGCGCCGCAGGACACCGGGGACGACGCTCGGCGAGCACATGGCGCTGGCCCGCCTCGCGCTGAGCTGGCGGGGTCCGGCGACGATCGCCGACCGGGTCGAGAGCCAGGGCGCCTTCTGGGACCGGGTGGTCGATCCGATGATGCTCGCGGTGCTCAATTGCCCACCGGCAGAAGGTTCGGCGTGGCTGGCGGGGCGGTTCCTGCGCGAATCCTTCGCGCGGGGCGGGCGCGCCTGCCGCACCATGGTCGCCGTGCCCAATCTCGATGCCGTGTTCGTCGATCCGGCGCTGACATGGCTCACCACCCGCGATGTGAAGGTGCGCTTCGGCGCCCGGCTGCGCGGCCTTGAGGTGGAGGGGGACGACGTCGTCGCGCTCGATTTCGGCGCAGGGGCAGAGGCGCTCGGCGATGCCGCAGTGGTCCTCGCCGTGCCGCCCTGGGTCGCGGGCGAGCTGGTCGCGGGTCTGGTCGTGCCCGACCGCTTCTGTTCGATCCTCAACGCCCATTTCGCCTGTCCCCCGCCCCCCGGTGCACGCGCCATCACCGCGCTCATCGGCGGAACCGCGCAGTGGATCGTGTGTCACCCCGACCGCATCTCGGTCACGATCAGCGGGGCCGACGACCTCATCGACGCCGATCGCGACGCGCTTGCCGCGCGGATCTGGAAAGACATCGTCGCAACGCTCGGCTGCGATGCGCCGATGCCGACGTGGCAGATCGTCAAGGAAAAGCGCGCCACCTTCGCCGCGACCCCGGCGCAGGATGCCCGGCGGCCGGTGGCGCGCACGCGCTGGCGCAATCTGTTTCTGGCCGGAGACTGGACGCAGACCGGCCTGCCCGCAACCATCGAGGGCGCGCTCCGGTCGGGCGAGGCCGCGGCGCGACTGGCAGCCGCAAGCTGAGGGGATGAGCACGCCATGATGAACACCGCAGTTCTCGAACGTGTCGATCTGGTCGACACCGCGGACAAAGCCGCCGCGCGCGCTGCGGATGCCCTGTCGGCACTGCAGCGCGACGATGGCCACTGGCTGTTCGAACTCGAAGCCGATGCCACCATCCCGGCCGAGTACATCCTGCTGCGCCACTACCTCGCCGAACCGGTCGACGCGGTGCTGGAGGCCAAGATCGCGCGTTACCTGCGGCGGATCCAGTCCGATGCGCATCACGGCTGGCCGCTCTATCATGGCGGGGAATTCGATGTTTCGGCGACGATCAAGGCCTATTACGCGCTCAAGATGATCGGCGATCCCGTCGATGCGCCGCACATGGCGCGCGCGCGGGCGGCGGTGCTGGCGGCAGGCGGGGCGGAGACCTGCAACGTCTTCACCAAGATCCAGCTGGCGCTGTTCGGCGCGGGATCGTGGCAGGTGGTGCCAACCATGCCCGCCGAGCTGATCCTGCTGCCGCGCTGGTTCCCGGTGCATCTGTCGAAGATGTCCTATTGGGCGCGCACGGTGATCGTGCCGCTGCTGGTGCTCGCGGCCAAGCGCCCGTTGGCGCGCAATCCCAGGGGCATTCTGGTCGAGGAGCTCTACAGCGGCCGCCCCGTCGCGCTCGGCACCCAGGCGGCCGATGCCAAGCGGGTCTGGCGGGCGGCCTTCGGCGCGCTCGACGTGGTGCTGAAACGCGCCGAGCCGCTGTGGCCGGAGCGTCTGCGGGCCCGCGCGATCGCGGCCTGTGTCGATTTCGTCGTCACCCGATTGAACGGCGAGGACGGTCTCGGCGCGATCTATCCCGCGATGGCGAACAGCGTGATGATGTTCGATTGCCTCGGCTATCCCCCCAATCACCCGCACCGCGCCATTGCCCGCGCCAGTGTCGAAAAGCTGCTCGTGGTCGGCGAAGAGGAGGCCTATTGCCAGCCCTGCCTCTCCCCGGTGTGGGACACCGCGCTGGCGGCGCACGCGATGCTCGAGGCGGGCGGGCCTGCCAACGAAGCCCGCGCGCTGGCGGCGCTCGACTGGCTGCGGCCGCTCCAGGAGCTCGAGGTCAAGGGCGACTGGGCCGAAGTGAAGCCCGATGTCCGCCCCGGCGGCTGGGCGTTCCAATATGCCAACGCGCATTATCCCGATCTCGATGATACCGCCGTGGTGGTGATGGCGATGGCCCGCGCGCGCGGCTTGTCCGGCGCGCGGTTTGACGAGTCGGTTGCGCGCGGCAAGGAATGGACCGTCGGCCTGCAATCGCGCGACGGCGGCTGGGGCGCCTTCGATGCCGACAACAGCTATCACTACCTCAACAACATTCCCTTCGCCGATCACGGCGCGCTGCTCGACCCGCCGACCGCCGACGTCTCGGCGCGCTGCGTCTCGATGCTGGCGCAACTCGGCGAGCCGGCCGACAGTCCGCAGATGCGCGCGGCGGTTGCCTACCTGACCAACGAACAGGAGACCGATGGCAGCTGGTTCGGGCGCTGGGGCGTGAATTATATCTACGGCACCTGGTCGG
>JACESM010000048.1 GCA_013911835.1 Porphyrobacter sp.
GTGACGAGTTGACCTTGCTCTGCATCCAGACGCCCGAAGAAATGCGCGCCGCGGTCGCAGATTTGCCGCTGGTCGCGGCAGGGCTGGCGACGGTCGATATCCGCCCGGCAATGTCCTTGAGAATGGACGAGGCCGATTACGGCGTGCTCCAGTAAGTTACGGAAATTCCATAATCCAACTAACGCGGCTGAAGCTGCACGGACGTTTTCGATATCTTGCGCTTTTGTCGCCGATTCGTCCCGGTGTTCTGTCAAACTGTCACATCCAGACGTATGATCAGCCTGTGTCAGGGATCGGACACAATGCGTCGCTAGCGTTTGGAGCACAATGATGGCACTGGCTGAGGGACCGAGCTTTCATGTTGGGACGGGCACCGAACCCGGCTTCCTCCGCCACATCCACTGGTCGGATCAGCCCGATGTGACGCTGTTTGACACCGGCTCGCTTCCCGTTGTCGCGATGCGCCACCACCGCACGCACGGGCGCGGCATGGTCGAACTGGTCGCCGATGCGCCCGAGGAGGACGATTGGGATGCGCTGTTCGTCAATCGCAACGGGTCAGGCACGTTCGCCATCGACTTCGACGGTTCCCACAAGAACCTGTGCCTTCACCGCGACCTGTGCTGCTTCATTCCCGCTGGTGCTGACAGCCGCATGCAGTTCGATGCCCAGGCCGGTTCCTTCGTGCTCTATTTCCGTCCCGGGCTGATCGCCAGCCTGCTGGAGAGCGAAGGCAAGGGCGCCGATGCGCTGGCCCCCATCGTCGGCCGGCAACTGCCGCGCGTGGCGCATCTGCTGGGCCTGATCGAAAGCGAGCTGCGCCGCCCGAGCCTCGGCTCGCGATTGATGATCGACGGGTTGCTGCGCGCGATCGCCGACCTTCTGGTCAGCAACGACACGCTGCCCGCGGCCGAACCGGCGGAGCGGATCTACCTCTCTCCGCCCAAGCTCAAGCGGGTGATCGATTTCATCGAGGCGAACCTGCAGGAGAGCATTGGGCTCGACGATCTCGCCCGCGCGGCGGGGCTCTCGGCGAACCACTTCCTGCGCGTGTTCAAGCTGGCGACCGGCGAGACGCCGTACCACTTCCTGCGCGCGCGGCGGCTGGAACGGGCGCGGCAATTGCTCGCCGACAATGCCATGCCCCTGGCAGAACTTGCGCTCGAATGCGGCTTTGCCAACCAGGCCCATTTCACCGCCGCCTTCAGCCGCGAGGTCGGCATCTCGCCAGGCCGCTACCGCCGCGCAGTGCGCGCCTAGGCGCGAAGATTACTTCGTTCAGTCAGGGATTTACTGTCGGCGCTGTGTCTTCGGAGACACAGCGCCGAAAGCACGATTGCAAGCATTGCAATACGGCGCGCATTCTCGAAAACTGCTCGGCTTCTGACAAGAAGGCCCGCCTTTCAGAGCGCATGGATGGCTCCCCTCACCAATGCAAGGAGCCTCGATCAATGTCGCGCACCATCCCCCGTCTCAGCCTCCTGCTCGCCGTCGGAACGGCTTGCGGAGTGGCCACCGCCCCGGCGCTTGCCGCCGAAAGCGGGTCTGCCGAAACCGCGCCCGCCCCGCGTGCGCCGATCATGCTGGCCACCACGAGCGCCGCCGCGGCGGTCGATGCAGCCGCAATGGATGCGGCAACGGCACCGCAAGCCGTCAACCCGGTGGCGGTCGCCGCGACTGCGGCTGCGGCTGCGGCCGCGGCACAGGACGGCGAAGATCTCGGCGGCCGGACCCCGCTTGGCTCGGAGCCCTTGGGGCAGGAGCTGTTCGCCAAGTGGGTTCCTGTCCCCAATGGCGAGAGCGGTGCCCCGCGGCAAGGCTGGCTCGGCACGGCAGACGGCTTCTTCACGCGCGAAGCGCACCTTGCCTACACCTATGTCGATGGCGACGGCTTCGACGCCCACCAGTGCCTTGCCCGGATGCACTTCCTCTTCACCCGGCGGCTGTGGACGGGGGTTCTAGAGCACTTTCCGACCAATCTGGGTCGCCCTGGCGGAGCCGATTTGGGTTCAGGGTGAGGCGCGAGGAGCGAGCGATGCCGCGCATCGTGAGCGACGAGCAACGTGGCCCTGAACCGAAATCGGCCCGCCCCTTCGGGGTCGCGTCAGGAAACGCGATCAGAGTGATCCAGATTGGTCGGAAAGTGCTCTAGGCCCTGCCCAGCGACCCGATGCCCCTCAGCGCATGATCTTGCGATAGGCGCTGGGGGAGATCCCTGTCAGCTGGCGGAAGCGGCTGGCGAATTGCGGGTGCGAGGCGAAGCCCGCCGCGTCTCCCACCGCCTGCAGCGGCAGGCGCGCTTCATCGAGCAGCCGGCACGCCAGCGCGATCCGCGCGCGCAGGATATAGGCATAGGGCGGCAGGCCCGTCGCCGCGCGGAACCCGCGGGCAAAGTGGAAGCGGCTGTACCCGGCCAGCCCGGCGAGGTCGTCGAGCGCGATCGGCTCGCGAAGGTTTGCTCCGATATAGTCGCGCACCCTTGCGACACTGGCGGGCGAGATGATGATCTTGTTGTCCTTCGCCGTGCTCGCCGACTGGCGTTCGAACAGCCGGTGGAGCGCCGCCTCGAGCTGGCATTCCTGCTCCATTACCGCCAGATCGTCGTGCTCCGCGGCCCGCACCAACGCGGTCAGAAGGCGGCTCATTAGCGGGTCGAACTCGCCGAAGACTTCCTCGAGCTGGACTTTGGCAGGATCGCAATCGAACTGCTCGGCGATGGTCTGCGCGTAATAGCCGGGTTCGAGATAGATGTGGCCGAAGGCGATCGGCCCTTCAGTCATCCAGCTGTAGGAACTGCCCGCCTCGATTGCAGAGAGCGCCCGGTCTTCCACATGGCGCACCAGCATCTCGGTGCGGCGGCGGCGGGTAATGCGCTTGGGCCCGCCCATGTGGACGACGAGGTAGTGGTGATCGAGCGGCGGCTGCACCATGCGACGCGCGCTCTTCTCCCAGCGCTGGATGATCGCGCCGCGGATCTGCCGCGGGGCGCTGGAGACGCTTCGCGCAGGCGTAGCCCAGTCACGCCAGGCGAGCGGGTGGAGCGTGCCCGGCTCGGGGAGAGGAGGGTCGTAAGCGGTCATACCGGCCCACGTTAGACATGATGGCGCGCCGCTTGTCCATTGGCGCTTGCGGGCGCAGGCAGCGATGCATTGTCTGAAATACGCGCGGGTGCGGGGCTTCTCCCCGGAAAACCGCGCCTGATAGCGAGGGCAGGCGGCGAGCGAGAAGCCCATGGAACCACGCCGCCATTTCGGACAAGCGCCCGCGCCCCGGTGCTGCTATGCTCTCCCGAACGGCAAAGGCAGGAGGCGCGCAGCATGGTCAAGGCACAATGGAACGGCGCGGTGATCGCCGAGAGCGATGAGACCGTGGTGGTCGAGGGCAATCACTACTTCCCGCGCGCAAGCGTCAATGCTGCCTACCTCGCCCCGAGCAGCACGCAGACCCGCTGCCCGTGGAAGGGCACGGCCTCCTACCACTCGCTGGTGGTGGACGGGGCGACCAATCCGGACGCGGCGTGGTATTACCCCGAACCCCTCCCCGCCGCCGCCGAGATCAGGGACCGGATCGCCTTCTGGAAGGGAGTCGAGGTCGGCTAGAGCACTTTCCGGCCGGGCGCATCAGGATCGGCAGGAGCTGCCCCTCGATCGCCCCGTCCCTGTCGCGCAAGTGGCGGAACCGCTCAATCGAGGCTGGTACGGGGGAACAACAACTGGCTGACGAGCGGGGGACGAAACGGCGACCACGTGCCTTCGGCCTGCGCCAGCCGGTTCGCAATCGCCAGCATCACCGATGGGTTGACCCCGAGCCCGCAATGGCTGGCATAGACCTCGATATTCTCGGTCGGCGTCGCCGCCGGCTTCTGCACCGATCCGCGCCAGTGGACGATCCCGTCGGTCTTGGTGAAGATCGAGGTGGTCGGCACCGGCGGGGCCTCGTCGAGCCCGCGGAAGCGTCCGCCCTGCATCGCCTCGGGCTCCTTGCCGTTCAGGAGTTCGAACAGGCGCGCGGCGCTGGTGTGATTGCGGTCGTCCGAGATCGGGCTGCCGAGGCTGATCACCAGCCGCACCCGGTCAGGATGAAGCTTGGCCAGCTCGCGCGCCAGCACGCCGCCAAGGCTCCACCCGACCAGCGAGACCTTGCGCCCGCTGGCATCGTTCAATCGCGCCAGCTGCGTCTCCAGCCGCGAAATCAGCGCATTGTCGACCCGGACATTGCGCCCGCTGTCCCAGCCGTGGGCGTCATAACCCAGATCCTTGAGCAGCCGCCGCATCGGCACGGTCGAGGTGTTGGTGGCCATGAAGCCGGGCAGCACCTGCACCGCGTGGCCATCGCCCTTGGGCAGGTTGCCGAGCAGCGGGCGGGACATGTAGAACGCCCCCAGTTCGAACATCGCGCGCCCTTCGGCGAGCGTCCAGAACCGGTGCGGCGGACGCGCCACGCGTTCGAATTCGGCTTCTACGGCTGCCATTGTGGCCATGTGGGAATCCTTGCTTGTTGCGGGCTTGCGAGCGGTCATGCCCGCTTGGCCCCGCGTTTCGCCGCACCGGTTGTGCGCTTGGGGGAGGTGGGGCGTTTGGTCTTCGGCTTGGAAGCGGGCGCGGCCTTGGGGGGAGCGGCGGAGGCTGCCTTTGTAGCAGCCAGCAGCTCGGCGAAACTATCCTCGATGCACGCAACGTAGAAATCGGGATCGGGGAGCAGTTCGCGGTCGGCGGTGAAGGCGATGGTCGCCTCGTCGCAATAGGATTGCACCACGTGGCCGAGGCCCAAGCCATCGGTGAGGCACAGCAAGCCCATCATGCTTTCGAGCCGCGCGCCGGTGAAGTGGATCGGCACCGGCGGGCCGGGCACGTTGGTCACGACGGTGGTAAACGGCGGCGCGACCCCGCGGTTGGCGAGGCCGAGGCGGGTGTAGAGCTGCGCGCCCAAGGCCATGAACAGCGCTGGGCTGACCTTGCTCATCTCGGTCATGTTGCGCGCGCCGATGGCGTCCGACATCGCCTTGGAATTGGCGGTCTGCGAGAGGACGAAGGCGAGCCTTTCCGCCGGGTCCTCGATATGCGTGCCCAAGGGCGCGATCATCGCGGCGACCTGATTGCCCATGTCGCCCTTCTCGCCGCTGGAGCGCACCGAAATCGGGGCCATGGCGGTCAGCGTCTTCTTGGGCAGATCGTCCTTCGCCAGCAGATAGCGCCGCATCGCCCCGCCGATGATCGCGAGGAACACGTCATTGACCTTGGCGCCCTCGGCCAGCGCGCGGATCGCCTTGATCTCGGCGAGCTTGAAGCTGCGCCCTTCGACCACCCGGTGCGGGCTGATCGCGCGGTTGAAACGCGATTTGGGTGCGATCATGTCGGCGCTGACAGTGAAGTCCTTGACCACCAGACCCTTGATCGCCTTCGCCAGCCCCGGCGCGGCCTTGGCGGCGACTTCAAGCTGCCTCAGCGGATTGGTGACCGCATTGAAATAGCTCTTGCCGAGCAATTCGATGGGGTTCGGGATGCGCTCGGGCTTCCACGTGTCGGGCTGGTTCGGCGGCGGATCGCCGGGGCGCAGGGTGTGCAGCGCCTCCATCAGATCGATCCCGCTCATCCCATCGATCGCGGCGTGGTGCACCTTGGTCACCATCGCAAAGCTGCCGGGGGTGACGCCAGGGACATTGTCGAGCCCCTCGACCACGGTGAACTCCCACGGCGGACGGTCGAGATCGAGCGGGCGGGCGAAGATCCGCGCCGCCTGAATGCACAGCTGCCGCCAGTCGCCCGGCCTCGGCAGAGCGACGTGGCGCACGTGATATTCGAGATCGAAGTCGGGATCCTCGACCCAATAGGGATAGTCGAGATCGAACGGCACCCGCACCAGCCGCTGGCGCATCGTGCGGCTCAGCTGCGCGCGCGCGCCGATGAATTGCAGGATGTCCTTGAAACGCACGAAGCTGCCGGGTGCGGTTTCGGGATTGTAGATCAGGATCGAGCCGATGTGCATCGGCGAGTTGCGCGTTTCGAGCGCCACGAAGGACGCGTCCATTCCCTGCAATTGGCGCAAGGTTCTCTCCCGGTTGGCACCCCTTTGTGGGGTTTTGTTGCGCGATAGGCTAACAGACGCCGGGACGCGGTCAACTTGCCGCCCCCGTCAAGGCCTTCCGCTAGGGGTTTCGCGCAGCAGCGCCAGCAGGGCGAAGCTGGCCAGCCAGTGTTCGCCCATGTAGTCGCCCTCGACATGGGGGAGCGCGGCGGCGAGGTGCTCCGTTGCGAGGCGCTGCAAGAGGTCGTCCGGGTCGGTGCGGCCCAGCGCGCGGGCGATATCGCGCAGGCACCATGCGCGGCTGAGGTTGAGCCCGTCGAGATGCGCGATCTTGCCGTCCGAGCGGTCGGAGACGGTGACCGGGCGACATTCCCGCGCGAGCCAGCCGTTGGTCTCCACCAGCCCTTCGAACCAAGGGGCGAAGGCGAGGTGGGGCATGGTCTCGCTCATCAGCAAGGCGGCGGTGAGGACGGGGGAAAGGAACTCGTCACCCCCCGGCTCCCACCCGGCATAGTCGCGGCGATGGGCGAAGGCGCGGCTTGCCCAGTCGTCGATCAGCATGACGAGGTCGGGGTCGCGCGTCACCGCCCAGCGCCGCGCCAGCACCAGCGCGAAGGCGGTGTTGCCGTGCGTGCCGACGGTGATGGGATAGGTGAGGATGGCGAGGTAATCGCGAAACCGCAGGGCAAAGGCGCGCGCGAGTGGTTCGAGCCGCGCGCCCCACGCCTTGTCCTCGTGCCGCTCGGCCTCGTGGTGCAGATACAGCAGCCAGCCCCAGCCATAGGGCCGCTCGAACCCGCGAGCGGAGGGACGGTCGAGGTACGCTAGCTCTGCCGCCAGCTTGGCCTCGGTGAAGGTCGTCTCGGCCAAGGCTTCGATCTGCGCCGCCTCGGGCATGGCGGGATAGAGCCGCCGCAGGGTCAGCAATGTCCACCAGCCGTGCACGCAGGAATGCCAGTCGAAGCTGCCGAAGAACACCGGGTGTGCCTCTTGCGGCAGGCGCAGGTCTGCGGGGCCCGCGAAGACGTGGTCGTCCTTGTAGGGAAAGGCCCGCGCCACATGGCCGAGCGCCACGCGGGCGAAGCGGCGGGCGGTGTCCTCGGTTAGCTCCACAGCCAGAAGGCTCCGATGTAGATGATCAGCACATTGCACGCCCACAGCGGCACCGCCGTGCCCACCTGCTGGCGGATCACCGCGTTCTGGTCTTTCAACTCTAGCAGCGCGGCGGGCACGATGTTGAAATTCGCCGCCATCGGCGTGAGCAGCGTCCCGCAGAAGCCCGCCAGCATGCCGACCGCGCCGATCACTGCCGGATTGCCGCCATAGGTCTCGATCAGCAGCGGGATGCCGATCGCGGTCGCCATCACCGGGAAGGCGGCGAAGGCGTTGCCCATGATCATCGTGAACAGCGCCATGCCGGCGGCGAAAACCACCACCGTCAGGAACACGCTGCCTTCGGGGATCACCCCGCGCGCGACCCCGCCGATGATCTCGCCCACGCCTGCAAGCGCAAAGACCGCGCCGAGCGCCGCGAGCATCTGCGGCAGGATCGCTGCCCAGCCGATGGAGTCGATCAGCCGCCGCCCCTCTTGCGCCGGGGCCATCAGCGGCGGGCGCAGCCACAGCATCGCGCCCGCCAGTGCCGCCAGCACCCCGATGCCGAACAGGATCAGCGTCTCGCGCCGGGCCTCGAACAGGCCGGTCTCGCCCAGCGGGGTGTAGTTGTAGAGCAGCGTCCCCGCGACCGCTGTCAGCGGCACGACCAGCGCAGGGAGGAACAGGCGGTTGCCGAGCCGCGCGGCGTGAGCCTCGCGCTCCTGCGGCGAGGTGGTCGGCGGATCGCTGCGCTTGAGGCCGCCCATCCCCGCGATTGCGACCAGCGCCAGCACCAGCACCCCGTTGGCGAGGTCGGAAAGGTGGCTCCCGGCAAGGAAGCTCACCGCCAGCAGCGCCCAGAAAGCGGCATTGCCCCAGCGCCCGTCCTTCGCGGAGAGTGCCGCCCAGACCGCGAAGGCTCCGCCCGCAAGCACATAGAGCCACTCGTAAGTGATCATCGCCGCGCCCTCCCCAGCCGCCGGTCGAAGGCGAGGATGCGGCCCGCATGGATCGCAAAGGCGAACAGCGCGGTGGGGATCGCCCAAACCGAAAGTTCCAGCGGGGTGAGCGGATAGCCCGCCGCCTCGAACACGCCCTGGATCAGCAGGATCGAGGCGATGGCGAAGAAGATGTCCTCGCCGAAGAACAGCCCGACATTGTCGGTCGCGGCGGCCATGGCCTTGACCTCGTCACGCGCCTCTTCGGGAAGGTCGCCGTGGGTCTTGACCGCCGCCGCCTCGGCCATCGGCGCGACCAGCGGGCGGACGGCCTGCGCGTGCCCGCCGATGTCCTTCATCCCCAGCGCCGAGGCAATCTGGCGGAAGGCGAGATAGGCGACCAGCAGCTTGCCCATGGTCGCCCCGCGCATCCCCTCGATCACTGCACGGGCGCGTTGCTGGAGGCCGTAGCGTTCCAGCAAGCCGATCACCGGCAGGATGATCCACGTCACCGAGATATAGCGGTTGTCGTTGAACGCCTTGCCCAGCGCCTCGATAACCGCGACGATATCGAGACCCGCCAGCATGCTCGTGGCGAGCGCGGCGCTGACCACCACCAGCAGCGGGTTGAAGCGCAGCGCGAAGCCGAGAACGACGATGGCGATGCCCGCCAGCGGCCAGTAATTCATTCCTCTGTCCCCCCGAACCCGCCGCCGCCGGGCGTCTGGATCACGAATGTATCGCTCGGGCGCATTTCTGCCGAGCCAGTTGCGCCCAGATCCTCGCGGGTGCCGTCGGCGCGTTCGACCCAGTTCTGCCCAGCAAGCGCATCGCCCCCGCCCGCCAGCCCGCGCGGCGCAACCCTGCGGCGGTTCGCCAGCATATTGGCGCGCATCGGTTCAAGGAAGGTCACGCGCCGCACCACGCCATCCCCGCCGCGATGCCGCCCTGCCCCGCCCGATCCGCGCCGGATCGCGAATTCCTCCAGCCGCACCGGCAGGCGGGTTTCGAGGATTTCGGGATCGGTCAGGCGCGAGTTGGTCATGTGGGTCTGCACCGCGCTCGTCCCCGGGTGATCCAGCCCCGCGCCCGACCCGCCGCAGATCGTCTCGTAGTACTGGTGCCGCGCGTTGCCGAAGGTGAAGTTGTTCATTGTGCCCTGCGAGGGCGCGAGGCGGCCCGTGGCGGCGAACAGCGCATCGGTGACGACCTGCGAGGTCTCGACATTGCCCGCCACCACCGCCGCGCCGGGATGCGGATTGAGCATCGAGCCTTCGGGCACGATCAGCGTCACGGGCCTCAGGCACCCGTCGTTCATCGGGATCGCATCGTCGATCAGCGTGCGCAGCACATAAAGCGCGGCGGCGCGGGTGATCGAGCGCGGGGCGTTGAAGTTGTCGGGCAATTGCGCAGCTGTGCCGGTGAAGTCGAACACCGCCGAGCGCGCCGCCCGATCAATGCGGATGGCCACCTTCACGGTTGCGCCATTGTCCATCGGATAGGCGAACGCGCCGTCTTCCAAATCGCCCAGCAACCGCCGCACGCTTTCCTCGGCATTGGCGAGAACGTGGCCCATGTAGGCGGAGAGCACATTGGCACCATGCTCGCGCGCCGCGCCCGCCAAGAGTTCCGCCCCGCGCGTGCAGGCCGCAAGCTGCGCGCGCAGGTCGGAGAGGTTGCGGTCGGGATTGCGCGCGGGGTACTCCGCCGCCGCCAGCACCGCGCGCAAGGCAGCCTCCTGAAAGCGGCCCTCATCGACCATCAGCAGGTTGTCGATCAGCACGCCCTCTTCGGCGATGGTGCGGCTTTCGGGCGGCATCGATCCGGGCGCGATCCCGCCGATATCGGCATGGTGGCCCCGCGCGGCTACGAAGGCGTCCGGCTCTGCACCTTCGCCGGAATAGAACACCGGCACGATCACCGTGATGTCGGGCAAGTGCGTGCCGCCGCGATAGGGATCGTTGAGGACAAAGGCATCCCCCCGCCGGAAGCCCCGTCCGTCGCGCGCGCTTCCTCTGGCTTCGATCACCCGGGCAATCGAGTCCCCCATGCTCCCCAGATGCACCGGGATATGCGGCGCATTGGCGATCAGCGCGCCTGCGCGGTCGAACAGCGCGCAGGAGAAATCGAGCCGTTCCTTGATATTCACCGAGGTCGCGGTGGATTGCAGCACCACGCCCATTTCCTCGGCGATCGCCATGAAGAGGTTGTTGAAGATCTCGAGCCGGACGGGATCAACCGCCGTCCCCGCCGCGCGCTCGCGGGTGAGCGGGGCGGTGCGGGTGAGAACCAGACTCCCTTCATGCGCCAGCCGCGCCTGCCAGCCTGCCTCGACCACGGTGGTGGAGCCGGGGTCGACGATCAGATGCGGCCCGGCGACAGCCTCGCCAATCCGCAATCCGGCGCGCGCCATTACCGGCCAATCGCCGGGAAGCAGCGCGGCCACTTCCGCCGTTGCTTCGGGGATGCCGGAAGTCGCCGCCAACCCTCCTGTCTGCCCCGAGGCCTCGACACTCAGCGCCTCGGCGATGATCGCGGCGTCAGCATCGGAATAGCCGAAGCGTTGGCGGTGGAGCGCGCGGAAGGCGGCGTCCATCGTCGCGGGCGTGTCGCAGGGGATCGCGAGCAGGCTGTCGCTCCCGGCAAAGCGCAGGCGGGCGGCGGGGGCGAGGCGGATCGCATTCGCAGCAATGCCTTGCGCCAGCAGATCGGCCCGCGCCTGCGCTTCGAGCGCGGCGAGTTCTTCCGCGAAACTCTCGCCCAGTGGCCGCATCAGGGTGACTTCGCGGATCGCCTTCACCGGCGCGAGCCCGATGCCATAGGCCGAGAGCATCCCGGCGAGCGGGTGCACCAGCACCGTCTCCATCCCCAGCGCATCCGCCACGCGGCAGGCGTGTTGTCCGCCCGCCCCGCCGAAGCAGGCGAGCGCATAGGTCGTCACATCATGCCCGCGTGCCACAGAAATCTTGCGGATCGCCGCAGCCATGTTGTGAACCGCAATGGCGAGGAAGCCCTTGGCGATTTCGTCGAGCGGCTTGGGTTCGGGCAGCAGCGCGGCGACCTCCTCCAGCCGCGCGCGGGCGGCTTCCGGGTCGAGCGGCGCGTCGCCATCGGGGCCGAACACGGCGGGGAAGAAGGCGGGGTCGATGCGCCCGAGGAACAGGTTGCAGTCGGTCACCGTCAGCGGCCCGCCCTTGCGGTAGCAGGCGGGGCCGGGGTCCGCGCCCGCGCTCTCCGGTCCCACCCGGAAGCGCGCGCCGTCGAAGCGGCAGATCGAGCCACCGCCCGCCGCGACCGTGTGTATCTGCATCATTGGCGCGGCGACCCGCACGCCCGCCACCACGCTGTCGCCGGTCAGTTCCACCTCGCCCGCGTAATGCGCAACATCGGTGCTGGTGCCGCCCATGTCGAAGCCGATCAGCCGCCTGTGGCCGAGCGGTTCGCAGGCCGCGACCATCCCCACGACGCCGCCTGCCGGCCCCGAGAGGATCGCGTCCTTGCCGCGGAACGCGCCGACTTCGGCCAGCCCGCCGTTCGATTGCATGAAGGCGAGGCGTTCGGTCGGCGGCAGGCTCGCGGCAAGCTGATCGGTGTAGCGGCGCAGCACGGGGGAGAGGTAGGCGTCGACCACGGTTGTGTCCCCGCGCGGCACCAGCCGGATCAGCGGGGCGACCTCGTGGCTGACGCTGACCTGCGCAAAGCCTATCTCGCGCGCGATGGCGGCGAGCCGCGCTTCGTGCGCGCGGTGCTGCCAGCCGTGCATCAGGACGATGGCGAGCGCATCGATGCCCTCGTCGCGAAGCTGCACAAAGGCTGTGCGTGCCGCAGCCTCGTCCAGAGCGCGCAGCACCTTGCCGTCCACCGCCACCCGCTCGTCGATCTCGATCACGCGCGCAGGGAGCTGTTCGGGGAGCACGATATGCCGCGCAAAGATGTGCGGGCGCGCCTGTGTGCCGATCCTCAGCGCATCGGCAAAGCCGCGCGTGATCGCCAGCGCCAGCCGCTCGCCCTTGCGCTCGAGCAGCGCATTGGTGGCGACCGTGGTGCCGATCCGGAGTTCGGCAATCGGCCCCTCCCCATGCTCGGCCATCAACCGCCGCACCGCCTCGCTCGCGGCGTCGGCATAGTGGCCGGGGTTCTCGGAGAGCAGCTTGGCGGTCACCAGCCCCCCCTCAGGCGTGGTGGCGACCACATCGGTGAAGGTCCCGCCGCGGTCTACCGCAAAGCGCCAGGCTGGGGATTGGGACACATTCATGCGGCCTACCTCTTGCCGAGCCTTCGCGACAAAGCAACCGCGCCGCTACTGCTCTTGCGCCGCCTTCCAGTCGCGGCGCAGCTTCTTGGCGAGGCTCCACTTGTGGACCTCGGTCGGCCCGTCATAGATGCGGAAGGCACGGATTTCGCGGAACATCGTCTCGACGATGGTCTTGTCGGTGACGCCCGTCCCGCCCATCACCTGCACGCACTTGTCGGCGACGCGCATCAGCGCCTCGGACACGGCGACCTTGGTCATCGAGCTTTCGACCGTGCCGAGCGATCCGGTATCGAGGACGCCCGCACACCAATCGATCATCAGCTCGCATTGCTTCAGGTCGATCATGTTCTCGGCGAGCATGAAGCCCACGCCCTCGTGGTCGATCAGCGGCTTGCCGAAAGCCATGCGGCGGTTGGCGTAGTCGGTCGCGATCTCCTGCGCGCGGATGCAGCCGCCGAGCCAGCGCATGCAGTGCGAAAGACGCGCAGGCGAAAGACGGATCTGGGCATATTTGAACCCCTCGCCCGCATCGCCCAGCATCTGGTCGGCGGGCACCCGCAGATTGTCGATGGTGATCTCGGCATGGCTGCCGGGCATCGAGCTGTCGATGGTATTGGGCACGCCCGTGATCCGGATCGCGGGGTCTGGCAGGTCGACGAGGAACATGCAGGCCCCGCCGTGGCTGTCGGGGTCTTCGGACTTGGCCATCACGATCCCGACCTTCGCGCCTTCTGCGCCGGTAATGAAGCACTTCTTGCCGTTCACCACCCAGTGATTGCCGTCCTTGTGGCAGGTGGTGATCATCATCGAAGGGTCCGCTCCCGCACCGTTCAATTCGGCCGGCTCGGTCATGAAGAAGGCCGAGCGCGCATGGCCCGAGACCAGCGGGGCGAGGAAGCGCTCCTTTAAATCAGCGCTGCCGACCTTGCCGATCAGATACATGTTGCCCTCGTCCGGGGCCTGGGTGTTGCAGGCGAGCATACCCAGCGGCGTGAGGCCGGACTTGGTGAGGATCACCGCCGTCTCACGCTGGTTGAAGTGGCTGCCGTCGGGGCGGATATGCGGGGTCAGCACTCCGGCGGCGCGGGCGAGTTCGCGCATCTCCATCACCAATTCGTCGGTCGGCGCGCCGTGGTGGTCGCGGCGCGGATCCTGCTCGTAAGCGAAGATTGTTCCGCGCACGAAAGCCTCGACCCGCGCGGCCATCTCCAGCGCTTCGGTGCTGATCGCCATGTCGGTAAACTCTCCCCTTTGCCGTCTCGCAGAGCCCCATGCAGGCTCGCGCGCACCATGCCAAGGCCGCAGGTTTTGCGCGCCTATTGAATTGGCGCGCGCCATCATCCTGCGCCTGCCAGCCCCACACCGCCGCGTCTGCGAGCCGCGCGACCGGGAGGGGCGCGCGGGTTGCAGGCGATCGCCGCCTGTTGCCCCTTCGTCGATAAAGTGTCACGTTTCGTCGGCTGCATGGCCCGATGCCATATCGGCCTGCTAACGACACGACTGCAGGGGGATGGCCGGCCGGTAGGGCCCGCAGCGGGCTCGATCTCCCTGGCATTTCAGTGGCCGACGCACCTTCGGATGCCCCGAAGGACAAGGGCGGCCCGTTTGGAGAGCATTGACATGGACCGAAGGGATTTCCTGGCGCTGAGCACCTTCTTCGCCGGTGCCACGCTGACACCTTCCTTCTTCGGCAAGGCGATTGCGGCCGAGCAGCTTCAGGACGCGATCGATATCGCGGTCAAGAAGCGCCTCGCCGATGCCGCGCTCGCCGCAGCGACCGCGGCCGGGGCGAGCTATTGCGACGTGCGCGTCGGGCGCTACCTGCGCCAGTTCGTCATCACCCGCGACCGCAATGTCGAAAACATCGTCAACACCGAATCGACCGGCACCGGCGTGCGCGTGATCGCTGACGGCTCGTGGGGCTTCGCCGCGACCGGCACCATGACCGAGGACGCGGTCGCCGAGGCCGCCCGGCAGGCCACCGCCATGGCCAAGGCCAATGCCCGCATCAACGCCCAGCCGGTCAAACTCGCACCCACCCCGGGCGTGGGCGAGGTCAGCTGGCGCACCCCGATCCAGAAGAACGCGATGGAAGTGCCGGTTGCCGACAAGGTGAACCTGCTGATGAGCGTCAACGACGCCGCGCTTTCGGCCGGGGCCAATTTCGTCAATTCGCTGCTGTTCCTCGTCAACGAGCAGAAATATTTCGCCTCGACCGACGGGTCCTACATCGATCAGGACGTGCACCGCATCTGGGCGCCCTTCACCGTCACCGCGGTCGATACGACCACCGGCAAGTTCCGCTCGCGCGAGGGGCTGTCGGCGCCGATGGGGCTGGGCTATGAATACATGGACGGCCGGAGCGAGGACAAGTTCGTCCTGTCGAACGGGCTCACCACCTATGGCAAGTCCTACGACATGAAGGAAGACGCCATTGCCGCCGCCAGGGACGCGCAGGCGAAATTGAAGGCGCCTTCGGTGAAGCCGGGCAAGTACGACCTCGTGCTCGATCCCAACCACCTTGGCCTCACGATCCACGAAAGCGTCGGCCACCCGCTCGAGCTTGACCGCGTGCTGGGCTACGAGGCCAACTACGCCGGCACCAGCTTCGCCACGACCGACAAGCGTGACGCGAAGTTCAAATATGGCAGCGAGATCGTCAACCTCTTTGCCGACAAGACCCAGCCCGGATCGCTGGGCGCGGTCGGCTATGACGATGAAGGCGTGCAGACCAAGCGCTGGGATCTGGTCAAGGACGGTATCCTCGTCGACTACCAGACGATCCGCGATCAGGCGCATATCCTTGGCAAGAGCGAGTCCGATGGCTGCTGCTATGCCGACAGCTGGTCGACCGTGCAGTTCCAGCGCATGGCCAATGTCAGCCTCGCGCCGGGCA
>JACESM010000049.1 GCA_013911835.1 Porphyrobacter sp.
GTCGAGGCAAGCCCGCTCGCCCGTTTCGCGCCTCAGCCCCGCCGCCGTCCGACTTCCAGCTGCCCGTGCAGGGCCGCACGCTGGTGGGCTTCGGCGCGAAACGGGCGAGCGGGCTTGCCTCGACCGGCCTCACCCTCGCACCCGCCCCGCAAGCGCAGGTCGTCGCCCCCGCGCGCGGGCGGGTGGCCTTTGCCGGGGCCTATCGCGGCTTCGGGCGAATCGTCATCATCGAGCACGCCGGGGGCTGGACCAGCCTCGTCACCGGGCTCGAACGGGTCGATGTCGCGGTTGGCGATACGGTCATCGGCGGATCGCCTCTGGGCCGCGCGGCGGGCGGGGCGAGCCCGGTGACGATCGAATTGCGGCGTGACGGCAAGCCGGTCAACCCCTTGCAATATCTGCGATAAGCGCGCGGCGGCGCAAAGAAATCCGCCGCACACTGCCCCCCGCTGGCACACCGCGCCCTGATGCGACGTGTTATCTGGCGTTCATCTCGGCAAACCTATACATTCGCGTGACAAAGGAGCCTGCCCCGCCCATGAAAATCGCCGCCTTCCTGCGTACCGCCGCGCTGGTCACCTCGGTCGCGCTGATCCCCGCCACCACAGCCACCATGGCCCAGGTTGATGGCCGCGCCTCGCCCGAGTTTGCCAAGCTCTTCGCGGTCTTCCAGCGGGTCAAGGCGAGCTATGTCGAGCCGGTCGATGACGAGACGCTGATCCGCGGCGCGATCGACGGGATGCTCGCCGCGCTCGATCCGCATTCGGCCTATCTCGACGGCGGCGATCTCCAGCGGCTGGAGACCATGATCGACGGGCAATATTCGGGCCTCGGCCTGTCGGTGGTGATGCAGGACGGGGCGGTGAAGGTCGTCTCGCCGTTCCGCGGCAGCCCGGCGGAAGCTGCCGGGATCAAGGCCGGCGACTTCATCACGCACCTCAATGGCAAGCTGATCGTCGACACCAAGCTCGATGACGCGGTGGCGCAGATGCGCGGGCCCAAGGGCACCTCGATCCGCCTGACGATCTTCCGTCAGGGCCGCGAAGAGCCTCTGGAGGTCGACGTCACCCGCGGGGTGATCGAACTGGAGCCGGTCACCTCCGAGCTGCTGTCCGGCAATATCGCGGTGATCAGCGTCAACGAATTCTCGGCCAATGTCGGCGCGGATGTCTTCGCCGAGTGGCAATCGCTGAAGAAGAAAGCCCCCGGCGGGCGCCTCAGCGGGCTGGTGCTCGACCTGCGCAACAACCCGGGCGGGAGCCTCGACGAATCGGTTGCGCTGTCCGACCTGTTCCTCACCGACGGGCGGATCGTCAGCCAGCGCGGCCGCGCGCGGGGCGAGACGATGCTCTATGATGCCGAGACCGTCTATCGCGGCGACATGGCCGAAGGCGTGCCGATGATCGTGCTGATCAACGCAGGCTCGGCCTCGGCCTCCGAGATCGTCGCGGGCGCCTTGCAGGATCACCGCCGCGCGCTGATCATGGGCGAGCGCAGCTTCGGCAAGGGCTCGGTGCAGTCGCTCCTCCCGCTCGGCAAGGACGCCGCGCTCAAGCTGACCACTGCGCGCTACTACACGCCCGCGGGCCGCTCGGTGCAGGAGGGCGGGATCAAGCCCGACATCGCCGTGCCGCAGATCTCCGACGCCGATTTCCTGCTGCGCCAGAAGTACCAGACCCGCGAGAGCGATCTGCGGGGGCACCTGATCAACGAAATCGGCCTCAAGGACGAGGAGCTTGAGGGCGACAAGATCGCCGATCCGCGCTTCCAGCTCACCGCCGCGCAGCTCGAGGCGCAGGGGATCAAGGACTTCCAGCTGAACTACGCCGCCGACACCCTTCGCCGCACCACCAAGAGCACGGTTGCGCTGCGCCCCGGCACCCAGCGTCCGGCCAAGCCCTGAGGGTCTGAGCGATGGACAATCTGGGCAAAGCCCGCGCGCTTGCCGTGCTGGTTCCGGCTGCGCTGCTGGGCGGGGCCTATGTCTCGCAATATGGCTTCGGGCTGTTCCCGTGCGAGATGTGCTGGTGGCAGCGCTATCCGCACTTTGTTGCGGTGGCGCTCGGCCTCGCGGGTTTCGTGGTAAAGCCCGCAGCACGCCCGCTGGTGATGCTGGCAGGCCTCGCGATCATCGCCTCGGGGCTGATCGGGCTGTTTCACGCTGGGGTCGAATATGGCTGGTGGGAGGGCATCACCAAGTGCACCGCCACCGGCCCGGCCAGCGCCGCGCTCGATTTCTCGTCGCACATCGTGGCTTGCGACATCCCGCAATGGACGCTGTGGGGGGTGAGCCTCGCGGGGTTCAATTTCCTCTTCTCAAGCCTCGGCGGTGCAGCCGTGGTGGCGCTGGCTGCGTATCGCAGGTAAGATCACCCATCCAAGGGAGCCGAGAATGGACCGCAAAGACCTCCACCGCATGATCCGGGTCGATCAGGCCGGAGAATTCGGCGCGACCCGCATCTATGAAGGCCAGCTTGCCGTGATGGGCGATCGCGGGCCGCACTCGGCCGAGATCCGCCACATGGCCGCGCAGGAGGCCGAGCACCGCAAGAAGTTCGACGCGCTGCTCGCGCGGCGCGGTGTGCGGCCGACCGCGCTTCATCCGTTCTGGTCGGCGGCGGGCTATGCGCTGGGCGCGGGCACGGCGCTGCTCGGCCCCGAGGCGGCGATGGCCTGCACCGCCGCGGTCGAGACCGAGATCGACAAGCACTATTCCGACCAGCTCGACGCGCTTGAAGCCTCGGGCGCGGACCCTGAGCTTGCCGCAATGATCGCCGAATTCCGCGAGGAAGAGCGCGAGCACCGCGACGCCGCCCTCGCCAACGGTGCCGAACGCGCGCCGGCCTATCCGCTGCTCGCGGGTGCGATCCGGCTGGGGTGCCGGATCGCGATCAAGGTGAGTGAGCGTCTTTGATTGCGTCCGCGCCTCCGCGCGGACATCCTCGGTGCTGTTCCTCCACTGCGCTTCGCTTCGTTCCGGGCACCTGCGGGCGGCCGTTCGGCCTTGCGGCCCTGCGGGCCGATGACGCTTGTTTGCGCAGCCGCCTCCGCGGCTGCGTCCTCGGTGCTGTTTCAAGCCTTTCAGGCTTGAGCACCTGCGGCTCGCGCGCGTGCGCTCGCGGCCCTACGGGCCGGTCCAGTGATTACCGACTTTGTCTGCGCTTGCCGCCTTGTGCCCCCTTCACCCTCGGTTCAGCCCTCGGGCTCTAGACAAACCCTCCCGCGCGGGGGCATGGCTGCCAAGTCACCTCCCGCGCGACAAAGAGGATACTTGCACCATGAAGCTCCCGGCCGCCCCGCTCGCTCTCGCCTTCCTCGCCGCCGCCGCCGCGAGCCCCGCCGCCGCCCAGAGCGCGGACGAGAAGATCAACTTGGTGATTGCATACAGCGCCGATGAATGCCCCGTCGCCAAGCCGGGCGAGGTGGTGGTGTGCGAAATCCTCGTCGAGGAGGAGCGTTACCGCATCCCCTCCAACCTGCGCTATTCCGACGATCCCGCCAACGTCTCCCGCGCGCGGCAGGTCGAAGAGATCAAGTATGTCGGCGATTTCGGCGCATTGAGCTGCTCGCCCGCAGGCGCTGGCGGGTTCACGGGGTGCACCCAGAAGTTCATCGAAGCCGCCTACAAGGACAAGGCTGAAGAAGAAGGCGTGCGGTTCGGCAAGCTGATCGAGGAGGCGCGGGCCGAGCGCCTCTCCACCATCGACGCCGAAGCCGCCGCCGAGCAGGAGCGGGTCGAATCGATCGAGCGCGAATATCTCCAGCGGCTCGAGCGCGAACGCGATGCCGCGCTGCCGGGCGAGGGCGAGGGCGAAGGCGAGCTGCCGCCGCCGCCGAAGTAATCTTGCCAGCCAGACCCCTCTTGTCCTCCCTTGCCCGGGGGGAGGGGCATATTCGGGATCAGACCCCGTAATACTCCCGGTACCACGCCACGAACCGCGCCACGCCCTCGCGGAACGGGGTTTGCGGGGCGTAGCCGGTAAGCGTCTTGAGCAGCGAGGCATCGGCCCAGGTCGCGGGGACATCGCCGGTCTGCATCGGCATGAAGTTCTTCACCGCCGCGCGCCCGCACTCGGCCTCGATCGCGGTGATAAAATCCATCAGCCGCACCTTGTCGCCATTGCCGATGTTGACCACCCGGAACGGGGCGACGGGCGAGAGGCTGTCGCCCTCGGGGACATCCTCAGGCGTCTCGGGCCGCACCGGCGCGGCGTCGATCAGCAGGCGGATGCCGCGCACCAGATCGGCGACGTAGGTGAAATCGCGGTACATCTCGCCATCATTGTAGATGTCGATCGGGGTGCCTTCGAGGACGCCTTTGGTGAACTTGAACAGCGCCATGTCGGGCCGCCCCCACGGGCCGTAGACCGTGAAGAACCGGAACATCGTGGTCGGCAGCGTCCACAGATGCGCGTAGGAATGCGCCATCGCCTCGTTCGCCTTCTTGGTCGCGGCGTAGAGGGTGAGCGGGGTGTCGACCTTCTGCGTTTCGCGAAACGGCATGTCGGTCTCGGCGCCATAGACCGACGAAGTGGACGCCATCAGCAGGTGATCCACGCCCAGTTCGCGCGCGCATTCCATCACGTTGAATGTGCCGATGAGGTTCGCGTCGATATAGGCGCGCGGGTTTTCGAGGCTGTAACGAACCCCCGCCTGCGCGGCGAGGTGGACGATCACGTCGGGCTTTTCGGCCAGCGCCAGTGCGTGGAGGGTGTCGAAATCCTCCAGCATCCCCTCGGTGCAGCTGAAATGCGGGTGCTGGAGCAGCATCTGGTGCCGCCGCTGCTTGATCCGGACGTCGTAATAGTCGGTCATGCCGTCGAAGCCGACGACCCGGAAGCCTTCCTCCAGCAGCAGCTGCGAGAGGTGAAAGCCGATGAACCCGGCCGAGCCGGTGACAAGAACGGTGCGCATCAGGGCCTCGCCGTCAGGACAGCGCGATGTCGGGCGCGTCTTCCTGCTTCATGCCGACGATGTGGTAGCCCGCATCGACATGATGCGTCTCCCCCGTCACGCCCGATGAGAGGTCGGAGAGCAGATAGAGCCCCGCCCCGCCGACATCCTCGATCGTGACATTGCGGCGCAGCGGCGCGTTGTATTCGTTCCACTTGAGGATGTAGCGGAAATCGCCGATCCCGCTCGCGGCGAGGGTCTTGATCGGCCCGGCGCTGATCGCGTTGACGCGGATATTGCGGGGCCCCAGGTCATTGGCGAGATATTTCACGCTGGTCTCGAGCGCCGCCTTTGCGACCCCCATGACGTTGTAATGCGGCACGACCTTCTCCGCGCCATAATAGCTCAGCGTCAGGATCGTGCCGCCGCTTTCGGGCATCATCGCCGCCGCGCGCTGGGCGATGGCGACCAGCGAATAGGCCGAGATGTTCATGGTGTTGAGGAAGTTCTCGAGACTGGTGTCGACATACTTCCCGCGCAGCTCGTTCTTGTCGGAATAGCCGATCGCGTGGACCACGAAGTCGATGCTGTCCCAGCGTTCCCTGAGGGTGGTGAAGGCGGCATCCAGGGACTCCATCTTCGCCACGTCGCATTCGAAGGTGAAATCGCTGCCCAGTTCGGCAGCCAGCGGGATCACCCGCTTGGCGAGCGCCTCGCCCTGGTAGGAGAAGGCGAGGCTGGCCCCCTGTTCGGCCAGCTTCTTCGCGATCCCCCAGGCCAGCGACTTGTCATTGGCGAGCCCCATGATCAGCCCGCGCTTGCCGTTCATCAGTCCAGTCATTCAAGCCGTCTCCTCTCGGGGATTCTCAGGGCGTGGGGCTTCGTCAGCGTCAGGATCCCGGCCCTCAAGCGCCAAAGCCGCATTCAGTTCCGCGCCGATAACGAGGCCGAGGCCGACAAGCCAGAAAAACAGCAGCGTCACCACCGCGCCGGCGAGGCTGCCGTAGGTGAGGTCATAGGTGAAGAACCGGCGCAGCACCACGGGCAGCGCGGCCGCGACCGCGATCCACCAGGCGGTGGTGAACAATGCGCCGGGCCACACCCGCCCGCCGCGCCCCCGCCGGAAGCGCGCCGGGGTGAGGCTTGCAAACAGGATATAGAGCGACAGCGCGAGGCCCAGCGCGGGCACCAGCCGCGACAGGCTCAGCGCCGAAATCGCCTCGGCCAGCTGCGGGAAGGCCGCTGCGATCACCTCCTGCGCGGTGCCGATCAGCACTTGCGCGAAGAGCGAGAGCATCAACAGCACGACCGCGCCGAGAATCAGCCCGATCGAGCCGAGCCGGTAGCGCCAGAAGGCCCCCTGCGCCGGGGTGCCATAGGCGCGGCGCAGCACCGCGCGGATGGTCTCGATCAGGCTCGATACGGTCCACAGCCCGACCCCTGCGCCCAGCCACAGCAGCCAGCCCTCGCGCGCATAGACTACCGATTCGGCCACCGGCACGATGACCTTGGCGACCGAATCCGGCAGCGCCCCCGTGACAGAAAGGATCATCGCCTTGGCATTTGCGCGCCCGCCGATCAGTTCGAACAACGCCGCGCCGAGGACGAAGAACGGGAAGATCGCCAGCATCGACAGGTAGGCAAGGTTGCCCGCATGGATGAAGCCGTCATTGAAGGTGTCCTCGGCCACGCGCCACAGCACCGCCCGGGTGCGGGCGAATGGTTTTGTGGGTGTGGTTTCCATTCGCGGCCCTTCGCCCAGCCGTTAGAGGCCGAACTTCTCCCGCGGGCGCGCCGGATCGATCCAGTCTTCGAGCTTGGCTTCGAGCGCTTCGAGATCGGCGGGGAGCTGGATTTCGATCGTCACCAGCTGGTCGCCGCGTTCGTGCCTGCCCTCCACGATCTTGCCGTTCTTCCTGGTCCAGCCCTTGCCGGCGAGGCGCAGCACCGTGCCGCTGCTGGTGCCCGGCTTGATCGTCAGCATCACCGCGCCATCGACCGTCGGGCATTTGACCTTGGCGCCGCGCACCGCCTCGTCGAGCGTGACGGGCAGGTCCATGCGGATATTGTCACCCTCGCGCCGGAAGAAGGGGTGGGGGCCGACCTCGACCATCACGATCCCGTCACCGTGCCCGCCGGTGCCGGGGTGGCCCTTGTCCTTGAGGCGCATCAACGTGCCGTCCTCGACCCCCGCGGGCAGCTTGAGGACGATCGCCTTGCCGTCGGCCAGCGTGATGCGCTGGTCGCGTCCGGCGGCGGCTTCGACGAAGGGCACCGCGAGGCGGTACTGGATATCGGCGCCGCGCTTGGGCGGGGGCGGCGGAGGCTGGCGGCCGAAGCCGCGCTTGGGTTGCTGCTGGTTCTTGCGCCCGCCGAACAGCCCTTCGAACAGATCGCCGAGGTCGACGTCATCCGCGCCGAAGCCCTCGAAACCGGGCCCGCCCGGACCGCCCCCCGGCCCTGCGCCATAGGTGCCGCCCCGGCCATAGCCCGGTCGCCCGCCCATGCCCGCGAAGGGGTTGGCGGGATTGCCCTCGGCGTCGATCTCGCCGCGGTCATATTGCGCGCGCCTGGCCTTGTCCGACAGCAGGTCGTAGGCGCGCGTCGCCTCGGAGAACTTCTCTGCGGCCTTGGGATTGTCCTTGTTGCGATCGGGATGGAGCTCCTTCGCCAGCTTGCGATAGGCGCTCTTGATGTCGGCCTCGGAGGCCGTGCGGGGTATCCCGAGCGTGGCATAAAGGTCGCGCATGGTGAGTTAGCTAGGTGAGACAGTCGTCATGCGCAAGCTTGCGCTGGCGGCAAGCCTCGGCAGCGCACTGTTTCAGGACAGGCGGCTGCCGTGGCGGGCGCGATCCCGCATGCCGAGCAGGCGCCCGGTGATATAGGCGATATATGGGATCGGAACGAGGATCGCGCCGACCACCAGAAAAACCACGACGATGTCGTTCATGCCGTACCACGCCCACCGGCCCACGGCCTGTGCGCCCATGATGATGGCGATGAAGCGCGCCGCACGGTTGGCGTCGTCCCAGATCCACAGGTGATCCCTGAAGCCGCGCCGACCCATCTTCCAGACTCTCCACCCGCAATAGGCGAGACCTGCCAGCATGAGGCCAAGGCCAAGGATTGCTAACCCTATCTCCATGCCGGCAAATCTAACCGTTTGCGATCCCATCGACAAGGTGGCGATCCCGGTCGCCCGGTGGCTGGCTTGCGGCTTTCCCCGCAGGCCGGGCGTAGCTATGGGCGCTTGCAGCCATCAAGGAACCTTCGCCCATGTCCGATACCACCCCGCTCGACGATGCCCAGCTGGCCGATAGCGTTTTGCTCGCAGGCGCCGATCCCTTCGTGCTGTTCGAGGAGTGGTTTGCCGCCGCGCAGGTGGGCGAGTTGAACGATCCCAACGCGATGGCGCTCGCCACCGCCACGCCCGGGGGTGCGCCTTCGGTGCGGATGGTGCTGCTGAAGGGCCACGGCATGGACGAAATCGCCGGGGGTGGTTTCACCTTCTTCACCAATGCCGAGAGCCGGAAAGGTGCGCAGATCCGTGCCAACATGCAGGCCGCGCTGCTGTTCCACTGGAAGAGCCTGCGCCGCCAGATCCGTATCGAGGGCCCGCTCACCGAGGTCTCGCCCGAGCGCGCCGACGCCTATTTCCACTCGCGCCCGTACAAGAGCCAGGTCGGCAGCGCGGCGAGCGACCAGTCGCGTCCCCTGCCCGAGCGCCAGCAATATCTCGACCGCGTGCAGGCACTCTGGGCCGAGCACGAGGCGGTCGGCAAGGTACCGCGCCCGCCGCACTGGACAGGTTTCACTTTGTCCCCGCAAAGAATCGAATTCTGGATCGATCGCGACAACCGGCTGCATGATCGCCGCGAGTTTATCCGCTCCGGCCCCGATGCGCCGTGGTCCGACACGCTGCTCTACCCCTGAGGAACCCATCAATGCCGCAGAAAATCCCCTACTGGCACGTCGACGCCTTCGCTTCTCAGCCCTTTGGCGGCAATCAGGCGGCGGTGATGGTGCTCGAAGAATGGCTGCCCGATGACGTGCTGGTGAAGATCGGGGGCGAGAACCTCTTCGCCGAAACCGCCTTCGTGGTGCGCGACGAGACGGGTGAGGCCGATTGGGAGCTGCGCTGGTGCACCCCGACCTACGAAATCGCCCTGTGCGGCCATGCGACGCTGGCGAGCGGGCACATCTTGCTGACCCGCGACGGCGGCGAGCGGATCACGTTCCGCACGCGGAAGTCGGGCATTCTCGAGGTGGTGAAGGCGGGCGAGGGCTATGAATTGGCGCTCCCCGCGATCGCAACCGCGCCGGGCGATTATCCCGAGGCGGTCGCCCTGCTCGGCGCGACCCCGCTCGAAGTGTGGCGCAATGACACCCGCTATAACGTCTTCCTGTTCGAGAACGAGGCGCAAGTCCGCGCGCTCGATCCCGACCTGCGCGGGTTGGGGGCTCTGGGCACCGACCAGTTCATCTGCACCGCGCCCGGCACCACCACCGACATCGTCAGCCGCGTCTTCGTCCCCGGCGGCGGGGTGGATGAGGATTCTGTGACCGGCTCGGCCCACGCGGTGCTGACCCCGTTCTGGGCCAAGCGGCTGGGGCGCGAGAGTTTCACCGCGCATCAGGCGAGCGCGCGGGGTGGTGACCTCACCTTGCGGCTGGATGGCGACCGGGCATGGCTCGGCGGGCCGTGCGTGACTGTGGTGGAGGGCGGGTTCATCCTCTAACCCCCTCCTCTTGAGAGGAGGGGTTGGGGGTGGTGGCGCGGGCCGATGGCACACGCGCTGCCGCACGGCACCACCCCGCTGCGACTAGGCAGCAAGCTGCCAAGTCTCGCGGCCCTCCTCTGAAGAGGAGGGCGGAGTGGCGTCACCCGTCCGGGTAAAGCTCCAGCACGTCCGCGGCCTGTTGCAGCATCGGCGGGCGCTCGGCGCTGTCGGAGTGGCCGAGCCGCACCATGGTCACCTGCTGGCTGGGAGAGACGAGGACATATTGACCCAAGTGGCCGATCAGGCTGAACAGGCTCCGGGGCGCGCGGTCGGGGAACAGCGGGTGCTCCTCCGGCGCGCGGCCGGTGATCGGGCGGTTGAGCCAGGTCTGGAAGCCGTAATGCGGGCTGCGCGGGGAGGGCGTCACCATCGCCTCGACCCAGCGCTGCGGTACGAGCTGCTCGCCGCCCGGCGCGCGGCCCTTGCGGCGCAGGAACTCGCCGAGCTTGGCCCAGTCGCGCGCGGTGGCATGCATGAGGCTGCCGCCGATGAGCGTGCCGCTCGCGTCGAACTCGGGCACCATGCTGGTCATGCCGAGCGGGCCGAACAGGCGCTGTTGCAGGTAATCCGCCACCGCCTTGCGCCGCGCCTCGGGCTTGTCGCTGCTGGTCAGCGCCCGCGCGGCAATGTCGGCGAGGATGACGCTGGTGTTGCTCGAATATTCGAACTGCTTGCCCGGATCGGCCTCGAGCGGCTGCTCCTCGGCCCACTTGGCCATGTTGTCGCGCCCGTCGAGGAACAGCATCCGCACCTCGGCGCTCTCGTAAGGCGGATCGCCCGCTTCGGTGTGACGCAACCCGCTCCGCATCTGGAGCAGGTGGCGCAAGGTGATCTCGCCGCGCGGATCGCCCTGGCGCTGCCACAGCGGGACGGGGGCGGGAGCGTCGAGCGCGAGCAAGCCGTCGGCGACCAGCATCCCGATCAGCACGCCGGTCACCGTCTTGGCCATCGACCAGCTGATGAAGCGCGTGTCCTTGGTGTAGCCCGGCCCGTAGCGTTCGGCGGCGATCTTGCCGTCCGACATCAGCACCACCGCGCGCGTTTCGCCGAGGCCGGGCTTGGTGAAGAGATCGTCGATCTCGCGCGCCAGCCGGTCTTTCGGCGCGCCTGCATCCTTGGTGACGGCGGCCTTGGCCTCGTCCGTAAGCGGGGCTTCGGCCACCGGCGCCGCGCCGCAGCTGGCGAGCATCAGGAGGGCTGGCGCGAGCGGGAACGCGCGGTTAAGGACGGCTTCTCGGAGGGTCATCGCGCTCTCATTCCCCGAAGCATGAAGGCTTGGCAATGGCGAAATCATCCGCATCGGCAGGCAGGCGCTCCCGGACGCGCTGGGGGCTGTGGATGCTCGCGATCATCGCCGCGCTGGTCGGTACCGCCGCCTTCGCCTTTCGCACCGAGATTGCGGGCTATGGCGCCATTTCCTCGGCCTATTCGGCGCGGGTGGCGTGCTCGTGCCGCTTCGTCGCAGGCCGGCCGCTGGAGGATTGCGCCAAGGACAAGCTCGCCGGGATGGAGGCCGTGACGCTGGTCGAGGACGTCGAGACAAAGAGCGTCACCGCCCGCTTCCCGCTGGTCGTCAGCGCGACCGCGACCTACCGCAAGGGCTATGGCTGCGTGCTGGAGCCTTACGAAAGCTAGGCGTTTACTTTCTCGGTCGAGCCAATCCACCCGCCGCCGACCACGCGGCCGCCCGCATAGATCACCGCCGCCTGCCCCGGGGCGACCCCGAATTCCGGCTCGGCGAAGCGGATCGTCACGGTGGCGCCGTCTCCCAGCGTGCCTTCCAGCGTCACCGGCACCGGCTTCGCAAGGCTCCTCACCTTCGCGGTCAGCGGCGCGTCCGGCAGCGGCCCGATGCGGTTGGTCTCGGTGAGGTGCGCGGCGCTCACGGCGAGCATCCGCTTGGGCCCGACCCGCACCTCGCGCGCGGCCGCATCGAGGCCGATCACATAGAGCGGCTCGGGCTGGCCGCCGATTTCGAGGCCCTTCCTCTGGCCCACGGTGAAATGGACGATGCCCTTGTGCTCGCCCAGCACTGCGCCTGTCGCGGCATGAACGATGGCACCGGGGGCCGCGCCCTCGGGCCGCACCTTGGTGACGATCCTGGCGTAGTTGCCATCGGGCACGAAGCAGATGTCCTGCGAATCCGGCTTGGCCGCGTTGCGCAGGCCCGCCGCCTCGGCGAGGGCACGCACCTGCGGCTTGGGCATCCCGCCCAAGGGAAAGCGCAGGTAATCGAGCTGCGCCTCGGTGGTGCCATAAAGGAAATAGGACTGGTCGCGCGCCGGATCGTGGGCGCGGTGCAGTTCGACCCCGTCCGCGCCCGCCACGCGGCGGACGTAGTGCCCCGTCGCAAGGCAATCCGCGCCCAGCTCGCGCGCCATGCGAAACAGGTCGGTGAACTTGGGCCCCATGTTGCAGCGGATGCAGGGCACCGGGGTGCGCCCCGCAAGATATTCGTCGGCGAACTGTTCGACCACTTCCTCGCGAAAGGCGCTTTCGTGGTCGAAGACATAGTGCGCGATCCCCAGCCGGTCGGCCACGGCGCGCGCGTCACGAATGTCATCGCCGGCGCAGCATGCGCCCTTGCGCCCCGTCGCCGCGCCGTAATCATAGAGCTGGAGCGTGATCCCGATCACCTCCGCGCCGCTGGCATGGGCGAGGGCGGCGACCACCGAGCTGTCGACTCCGCCGCTCATCGCCACCACGATCTGGCACGCCGAAGCCGCGCGCGGCAGATCGAACAGTGCGGCGGCTTCAGCGGGGGCCATCAGGCCGGTGTCGAGGATCTGCGGGAGGGTCATGGGCCGGCGCGCATATAGCGATGCTCCCCCCTCAGCGCCAGTGGGCGGCAATTGTGCCCTTCCGGCCAGCAGTAATCCTAAGCCGAAGTAAATGGCAGTTTTACCGGATTTTGACGCACTCGGGTTATCAGAGGGGATGATGTTCGAGAAAACCAAGCCCATCCCTGCGCGTTCCGAAGCGCCGTCCGGCGGGCTCTCCGCCGAGGAGCGTGCGCTGCTGCGCGCCACCGCCAAAGGCGGCGGGGCAGAGCGATTCGCGCCCCGGCAAGCGCGCCGCAACGGTGAGGCGCTGCGGGCGATGGAGTGGAGCGAGCTGACCGCAAGGCTCAATGCCGCGCGTGATCTGCGGCTCTTGTTGCGCACCGAGAATCAGGCGCCGATCGAAGCCGCCGCCGCCAGCTTCGGCGATGCCGCGGCAAGCTATTTCGCGCTTCTCGATGAAAGCGAACCTCCCATTAACCCTGATGCTTTAGGTCAATCTAAATATCCGGGTGCGATGGTCGATGACGCCCAAGCAAATCGCCCGGAGAGAGCGAATGGACACCGTTCCGACGCGCCCCGCGGCGCTGCGAGAGACATGCGATGATTGAGAATCAGGACTTCCGCCCCACGCAAGTGATCGGCCCCCTCGGCGAGCCGCTGACCCTTGCCGACCTGCCTGCGCCCGAAACCAAGCGCTGGGTGGTGCGACGCAAGGCCGAGGTGGTGGCTGCCGTCAACGGCGGGCTGCTGACGCTCGACGAGGCGCTGGCACGCTATGGCCTGACGCTCGAGGAGTTCGCCTCGTGGCAGCGCGCGGTCGACCGGTCGGGGATGCACGGGCTGCGCGTCACCAAGATCCAGCACTACCGCGATCTCTACGAACGCCAGCTCAAGTACTGACACCCGAAAGGCTTCGGCCAACCCTGTTGACGGCCCGCTTCGCCCCCACGGCGTTGCGGGCCGTTGGTGATTCGCGGCAATACTTTGCGCGCCCTTCGTCTACGGAATAAGTCACCGGTCGATGCACGCATTGCGGGCAAGCGCCTGACATTCTATCAGGCGTTGCACTTGGTGACTTAGACGAGTAATACACTCCGGCCGGTTTGAGTCACGCAGCAGCGCGGGGGCTGTTGCAGCAGGGTGCGCGCCCCGGGTTAAGGAATGGCAATGAATTACGAGACGACGATCAGGGCCGAAGCCGCCGACGGGGTGACGAGCGATTATGCCGGCGCACGCAGCCTTGCCGCGCCCGCCCTTCCGCGCTGGCTGATCCTCGGCGGGCTCGGCGTGTTCGGCCTGCTGCTGGCGATCGCCGCTTATTTCGTGTTTGCCGGCGGCGAGCCTGCGCCGGTCGATGACGACAATTCGCAGGCCCCTGCGGTCACTGTGGTGGCCCCCGGCACGACCACGGTTTCGGGCGAGATCGAGGCTCCCGGCACGCTCGCCGCGCGCCGTCCGATGCCGGTTGGCGTCGTCGGCGAGGGCGGGCAGGTGATCCGCGTCACCGTCGATGCGGGCGACTGGGTGCAGGCCGGACAGGTGCTGGCGGTGATCGACCGCTCGGTGCAGGTGCAGCAGGCCGAAGCGCAGGCGGCGCAGATCCAGGTCGCGCGGGCCGACGCCAGCCTGGCGCAGGCGAACCTCGACCGTGCGCTCCAGCTGGTGGCGCGCGGTTTCGTGTCCAAGGCCGACGTTGATCGCCTGACCGCGACCCGCGATGCCGCCGCGGCGCGGGTCAAGGTGGCCGAAGCGCAGCTGCGCGAACAGCGCGCCCGCAATCAGCGGCTCAACATCATCGCGCCTGCGACCGGCTATGTCCTCTCGCGCGCGGTCGAGCCGGGGCAGACCGTCGGCGCGGGCACGCCCGCCCTGTTCACCATCGCCAGCGGCGGCGAGATGGAGATGCTCGCACAGCTTTCGGAAGAGCAGCTCTCCAAGATGTCGGTCGGCACGGGCGCGCGCATCCAGCCCGCCGGATCGGATCAGATCTTCGAGGGCCAGGTGTGGCAGATTGCCCCGACGATCGACCAGACCACCCGTCAGGGCACCGCGCGCATTGCGCTCAACTTCAACCCCGCGCTGCGCCCCGGCGGCTTTGCCACCGCGCGCATCAGCAGCGGCAGCTTCCGCGCCACCGTAGTCCCGCAAAGCGCGGTGCTGGCCGATGCCAACGGCAGCTTCGTCTATATCGTGGGTGACGACAAGAAGGCCACCCGCCGCGCGGTCAAGACCGGCGCGGTTACCGACGGGGGCATCGCCATCACCGAAGGCCTGACCGGCTCGGAGAAGGTGGTGCTGCGTGCCGGCGGGTTCCTCAACCCGGGCGAGACCGTCAACCCGCAGCTCCAGAAGAAGTAAGGCGCCCATCCGGCGCGGGGCGCGCCCCGTAGCTGGCAGGCAGGCCGCGACAAGCGCAACACAGGCAGGATTATCATGGCACTTCGCGACATTTCGGCCTGGTCGA
>JACESM010000005.1 GCA_013911835.1 Porphyrobacter sp.
TCCTGAGCAGCATGCGCTTGCTGTCGATATCGCGCACCTTGAGCGCCGCGACCTCGCCGACGCGCAGACCCGCACCATAGGCGACCGACAATGCGGCCTGATGCTTGAGGCTGGTGGTCGCATCGAGCAGCCGCTTCACCTCGCTCTGGGTCAGCACCACCGGGATCTTGCGGGCGTGCGCGGTGCGGACCAGCTTGCGTGCAAGATCGGGCCGGTCGAGGGTGTGGGTGAAGAGGAACCGCAGCGCCGCCACGATGCCGTTCATGGTCGGCGCCGGCACCCCGGCTTCCCGTTGCTCAATCTGGAACCGGCGGACATCCTCGGCGGTCGCAGTATGCGGCGAGCGCCCCAGCCAGGTCGCGAACCGCCCGACATCGCGCTGGTAGTTACGCTGCGTGTCCGGTCCGAACCGGCGGATGGTCATATCCTCAATCAGCCGCTGGCGAAGCGGGCTGATCGGCCCAATCGCAATAATCTCGTTCATCGTTCGACTCCTTGGTTGAAGGAGCCACAATCGTCTGCCTCTCTCGGATCAGGCGCTACGCCTGTCGTTCTACATCACCCTCGCCGCCAGCGACACTCCCGCGAAGCGGGTTCGTGCATCGGCCCTGTTTCACCCATGATCCGCCGCGTGAATCTATGTCCGGTTTCAACGGTTGGTTCTGAGACCGGGAACGACGGCTCTGTTGGCGGCAGCAGCCTGCCAAACCCTAACCGCAGCTATTGCAATTGGCATCCCGGAACCGGATTTTCCGGACACAAGCCAAAAGCGGTCACATTAACATAGCTTTGAATTATATTGTGATAGACCCTCGAAAATTCCAGCCTTGGCGAAGGTTGAAATGTCCTCAAAGGCAAGAAGGCGATCATTCCTAACGTGGCGAACACGATTGGGCTGTATGGGGATGCTGGCTTTGATTGCCGGACTTACCGGCATCTGGGTTGTTGGTTCGGCAATGACTGGCGCGACCAACGCGTCGGTTGAACCTGCCCCCGCGCCCGCCACCGAAATCCGGTTGACGACATCGGATCAGGTCGAGATCGCTGCGAGTTACTGGAAGGCTGACGATTCCACCGCCCCGGCCATTCTCTTGTTGCACGGCAACGGCGGCAATCGGCGAGATATGCTCGATATGGCAACGTGGTTGGCAGGCGAAGGCTATTCCGTGCTGTCCATCGATATGCGCGGACATGGCCAATCCAGTCCACAAAGCAAAAGTTTCGGCTATCTTGAAGCCCGTGATGCCCATGCCGCACTCGCGTGGCTCAGGCAGCAGCACCCCGCGAGCAAGCTGGGGGCAATCGGTTTCTCTCTGGGCGGTGCGGCCAGCGTTCTTGGCGACAGAGGCCCTCTCGACGTCGACGCTCTTGTGATGATGTCGGTCTACCCTGACATTCGCACGGCCATTTTCAATCGCATCGAAGCCGCCGTCGGGACCCTGCCGGCAGTGGCAATCGAACCGATGCTGAGCTATCAGTCCATTCCACGCTATGGAGTTGGACCGGATAAATTGTCTCCCCTCGCAGCCATGAACAAGGTTCGCGTTCCGGTCATGGTGGTTGGGGGAGAGCTCGACGCATACACTCCTCCCGCTGAGATTGAAGCCATGTACCGGGCAGCACCGCCAGGAAGCGAGTGGTGGATACTGGAGGGCTTGGGACACGATGAAGTGGTTCGCGCTAATGACCCTGCGTTTCGTAAGAAGCTCGAGACCTATCTTGTTCGCAGTCTAGCACGATGAAGCGCGAGATGGTTGGGCTGGGTCCGCCCCTAGGGCGAAGGCACTGGGCATTGCGTAAGTCCTGATGACTCGTCCTCGCCGCGGGATGCACTGCATCACCTACGTACGGCCATGCCAATCGACGAGGTTGGCCCGGTGCGCGTAAGTCGGCTCTTGTCGAAAACCGACGTTTTGGCGATGCGGGGAGGAATAACGGCTTCGTCCCCAAGATCGGTTGTTGGTGCCGATGTTGTAGTTTGATGAACGAACGGAGGGTTTCAGGGGGCAGGTAATTGCCATTGAATGTCGGTTATGTTGGCGATGTCAGGCAGCTGTTGCGAGTTTCTCGACCTTTATATCCTGCTCGTGCTTGCGAGCCTGGGCCAGTTCATAGGTCGTCTGCATCCGCAACAGCGTGTCGGCCTTGATGCCAAAGGCCTTCTCAAACCGGATAGCCATATCGGCAGACAGGTTCGAATTGCCATTCAGCAAGGTGCTCAATGCCTGCCTCGATACACCAAAATGCTCGGCCAAAGCCGTCACGCTGACCTGCGCGGGCTCCACGATTTCCGTCTTCAGCCAGTCCCCCACGTGGACCGCGAGCGACGGGTGCATCTTAAGCGCCATGATAATCCTCCAGATCCATATCGATCAGCGCGCCTTCGTCATTCAAACCGAAGGTCATCCGCCAGTTTCTCGTAACCGTCATCGACCAGATCCCCTTCCGATCGCCTGTCAGCTCATGCAATCCGAAGTTCGGAGGCACCGACAGCTCCTCGAAGCTTTCCGCAGCGTCGATGAAGGCGAGCATCTTGCGCAGTCGCCCCGCATCTCCAACCAGGCCTTTGGCGTTACCCGTCTCGAAGAAGCGGCGCAGGCCCTTGTGCCTGATGCTCTCTATTTCCATCATGCGGGCTTAGCCCGGTGCCGCAGGACTGTCAAGTGTCGCGCGACACATGTCAAAGGTGAGAGGCGATGGGTCTATACTCGCGCTGGCCATTCCGGCCATCGGAGAACCATCATGGGACATTCAGACCTCGACCCCGCTATTCATGATCGGAGCCCCTGGAACGCTGGGGAAAAAGTTGGTCCGAACATGCCTGTCTTGTCGACGAGTGATGTTCCCGCTGGTCAACGCATAGAGCAAGGCTGCACTTTCACATCTCCATCTCGAAGTCGTCGCCGATGTCGGGCTCCTCGCGTTCCACCTCATTCTCCCGCTGGGGCTCACGTTCCTTTTCAGGAGCGGGAAATTCCCTCGCCATCGCCTTTTCGAACAGTTCGGCCGGGCTTGGCGCATCGCGGACCGGGTTCTCCAGCAACTCGCCTGTTTTAGGGTCGAACGCCTCCCCGTCAGCGTCACTCAGTTCGGGCGCGAGATCCATCGCGTGCGGGACACTGCCGCGGTGGCCCTCGATGCTGTCTCGAAGCGCGGCCTTGTCGTCGGTCACAAGAGTAAGCTCCTCTCGCGCCCGCGTCTCCAGAACATAGTGGAGGCTTTCGCTGTTGAGGAGCCGGTCACCGCTCGACATCACCGCGATAGCGCGATCGACCGTGATCCCCTGAGCACGGTGCATGTTGAGCACCGCCGCATGACCAATGTGCTCCCGCGCCGGATCGTCCGGGCCAAGAGCATATTGCCGCTCGCCATTCGCCAGGTGAAGCGTCTCTCCTTCGATCGCAGTCACCACTGCCCGCGTCCCGTTGACGACACCGAGATCCTTGTCGGGCGTGGTGAACATCAGCCGGTCCCCTTCCCTCACCTCCGTCCGCCCGGGTACAGCCAGGCTGACACCTGAGCCAGATGGAGGAAGCCCGCGCGGATCGAGCCAATATTCTTCGCCTCCCGACGTCAGCTGCACAAGATTGTCTTCAGGCGAGACGATGCCGATCTTGTACGAACCGCGATTGAGGCCCGCCTGATCCCGATACACCTCCAGCCTCATGCCTTCGGCCCAACTGCGGATGTTGCGCAATTCCTCCCGCGTGAGGTTCAGCCGGTCCAGCGTTTCGATGGAAAGCACCTGCGAGCCGAGTTCGCCGCGCGCTAGCAAGCCGTCGCGGACATGGTCGAGCACGGCTTCCCGCAGCACATGCCCCGATGTCAGCAACGCCGTCCGGTCCCGTTCATGTGGCGACAGGGACAGGTACAAGGCGGCCGCCGCTGCAGCCGGGTCTGCCCGTTCGATAACGCGCTCGCCCAGCACATCGAAGGTCTTGCCGAGATCCCCTTTCCGCGCATGTTCTACTGCTTCGCGTAGCGCAGGATCGAGCTGACGGCGATTTTCGGTCAAGGTCTCGGTCGGCACGCCGTGCTGTTGCATCAGGCTGAATGCGCGTCCTGCCTGGACCGGGTCGATCTGCCTTTCGTCCCCTACAAAGGCAAGCTTCAGCGCGCCTGCCTTGTCGGCCAGCTCGATCAACAGTGCTGCCTCGCGGGTCGAGACCATGGACGCCTCCTCGACGATGACGAGGCGGTCCTCAAAAAGCGCCCTTCCCCGCTCGCCTGGCGACATGCGCCCCGCCCTGTCGGCATGCGCGACCAGCACCGAGGCAAGCGTATGCGCATCGAGGCCGCTTTCGCGCATTTCGGCGACGAGCGAGGCCTGCGACGTAAGGAACAAGGGCGCGCGACCAACTTGTGCCGTGATCGCGGCCGCAAAGCTGAACAGGGTCGACTTGCCGGTACCTGCATCGCCCTGAATGACCTGAATAGCATTATTACCGGATACCAGAGCCAGGATCGCGCCCTTCTGCTCGTCACTAAGCGCGAAACCGCGCTGCTGTTCCAGTGCGACAATCGCCTCTGTTGCCATGGTCCTATCGAGAAGCGCCACGCCGTTTCCAGCTCCTTCTCGAGCTGCCCGGATGATTGTTTGTTCGGTCTTGAGGAGATCTCGGGTGGTCAGCCGGTCGGCATGCTCGGTACCGGAACGGCCCCCAATCAGCACGCCTTCCCCAACCAGCGTATCGACCCGCCTTTCGATCTCACGAACGGTAGCCCCTTTTTCCGCGAACCCGAGCGCCGCCTTGAGGACATCCATCCGCTCAAAACTGGCCGACCGCTCGGCCAGATGCCGCACTCCAGCAGCTGTCGAGTAGGCAGCAGCCAGGTTGGCTCCAGTCCGTTGCCCGGAAGCGCCGACCATCAACGGTTCGGGCCGGGGTCCTAAGGCGCGGGTGATGCGCTCGATAAGCGCCTCACCCCATTCGCGCACGGCTGCGAGGATGGAGCGAGGTTGCGTCCGTTCCATGGCCTCCTTGATGACATCGGCAATCTCTGCACGAAACGGACCCTCCTTCTCCGCCCACTTCTGTCGGGCTGCATCACCAGAGCCGTGTTGCTTGGCATCGCGGGTGCGAACAGCGATGGCCTCCATCGCCTTCGGCGAGGTTACGCCGAGTTCGTCCGCCTTTGCCTGGATGTGGGCCCTGCGTTCGCTGAATGCCTCAATGGCCGCGCGCGAAATGCCGGCAATTTCGAACGATCCGTGCTTGCCTGTGATGCGCGTTTCGTATCCCAGTTGCGCCAGATTTGCCCTCAACTGGGCGTGATAAGCCGCCCCGATCACCGGTGCGTGCTGCCACAGTTTCACATTGTGCAATGCCCGCCATTCACCGTCCGCGCGCTGCGTCATATTGGCGACTGCGACGTGACTGTGCAGCTGCGGATCAAGGCTGCGGCTGAGGTCATGGTGGAAGCTTGCATGGACAAGATTGCCAGTCGCAATCTGCTCCGCGCCGCCCCTTCCCGCGCGGGCGAGAGCGAATCGTTCCTCCGCCCAGTTCATGGTGTCGCGAACCGCGTTTCGATGCGCCTCAATGACGCGCTCGTCGCCGCCGACAAGTGCTACAAGGGAAACCGATTTCGGCGCGCTGAAAGTGAGATCGGTACCCATGTTGCGCGCCCCGTCGGCTCCGCGTGCAAGCACATCGCCATTGGGCAAGATGCCGTCCACGACCCGCGCGAATGTCCCTGCCTCGACGGCACCCGCAAGACCAAGCGTGCCAGCGCCTTTGCCGCCCCATTCGGAGGGGCCTTCGTCCTGCGTATAGTAGTTATCCTGGGCGTAATATTCGGCGCTGGAGATCGCGGCGGGTGAGACGGTCATTGCGCTGAATTCGCCGCGCTTATTGCGGCCGGATCATAGGTCAGCCGGCAGCTCGCAGGCTCGCTGGCGCGCGCCAGACGGTCGACACATGCGCTGAAGTTCCGAGTGAATTCTTCGCTCGATCCTAACAGGATTCTGGTCTGCAAAAGCGGGCGCCGAACGACCTCGTATTCAGAAGACAACTTGATCCCGGCGGGCAGCGCCGAGCTTTCGCCCACCAGTCGCGTCGCGACCCAGCGCGAAGGCGCGGTATCCGCAAACAGGAATGCCAAGGCAGCAAGGGTCAAAAAGCAGCCCAACGCACCCGCTCCAACCATCCAGCGGTCGCGCAATTTGCCGCGTTGCAATTGACCGATCGCTGCCCGCGTAACACGATGCTCCGCGCCCTGATCGACGGCGCTTTCAAGCTTGGAAAAACGCGCATTCTGACGTGTCTCGAAGTCAGCGATCAGCTGCTTCAGAAGGTCGCGCAAATGGGCCGTGCCGCCAGTATTCGTGATCGTGGTTTTGAGGCCGTCGAACTCCTTCTTGAGCTGCCTCGGAATCGCCTGCGCGGTGGTGTTCAGCAGATGATTGAACTGACCGATGAAGCGGTCGAGCTCGCCGAAAAAATTATCGATCCGGTCGAGCGTGCGATCAGCCTTCAATCCCACCGCCCGCTCCGCGCGTCCGATGTTGGTTTTCAGCTCTTTTCGGACCGCCGCTTCGATCCATTCGGAAGCCGAAATTCCGCGCATTTTTGCCGCGCGCTCGATGTCATTTCGCAGGTCAGCGGACAGCCTTGGCCGGAAGTCGATTGTGCTCATTTGCCGGTCCTCGATTTGGCTTCGACAAGCATGCGTTCGGCCAGTTCGAACGACGCCTTCTGGACGTCGTGAAGCGACGTGCTTTTTGCCACCTTCGCAACGAGCTTGAGGACCTGCTCCTGGTTCGCGCGGACCTTGATCAACTGGTCCAGCAGTATCTCGTCGAATGGTTCAAGCTCTCCATGAAGTGCGCGCAGCAGTGTCTGCGAGACCCAGGCGCTACGCGACTCTCCGACGACAGATGCTTGGTGCTCGATTTTCGCCAATTGCTCGGTGGTGAGATAAATCGTGATCGGTACTTTTGCCATCCAGTCCTCCTTTCAGGAGCGTAATGGAAAGGCAAAGCGTCACAAGCAAAATACGCAGAGGGGGCGAGACTAGTCTCATGTTTTTATTGGTCTTTTTGCTCTGTGGACCACCTTGGACCACGCGGACCTGCACAGAGCAATGCGTGGTCCAGATGCGTAAATAGCTGTAATAGCCCAATTTTCCCCGCACCGGCGGGTGCATCGGGTGTGGAACTCAAACTGATCCCACCATTGTATATGTCGGAACCGAAGATTTCCGTGCTTTCAGGTTGTAGGGCATTCCAGATGGGGCGACCCGCCGAAGGCGGCGCGGCAGAAAAGGGCCGTCTTTATTCGACGCTGCCGAGTGATTCGCGCAGCGGGGCCGCGGCTTATCAGCTGTATTTGCACTCGCTCTGGAACAGGCTGGCAATCATTGCGAGCTGCTGGCGGCGGGCTTCCATGGAAGCTATGGCGCTTCTGCTGACATTTCCGTGATGCTTGTTGCGAACATCGTCGAACACAATGTCGGCTTGTCGAAATCTGATTGGCTCAAGCCACGAGCGCGATTGTACGCGCTCTTGCAAATGCGCAATGAAATGCGGCCTTTCCTGTCCGGCGGCGGCGTTCAGGTCAGCGGGAAAATCGTCGCGCCGGGATCGACGATCCACTGCCCAAAGCATAGGGGAAATCTTTGCCCAAGCGACGATCTCCGGAAGGCCGACCACGAGGGTCACGAGCAGCAGGAGTTTCTTGGTTGGCTGACCCGCCTCGAAAGCGACGATTTTTGCGGCCCCCCGCGCTAAACAAGAGCGCCAGAATCATCGAAGCCTGAACGATTTGACCCCAAAAAAAGGCGGCGCGCGCGACACCAACCCTGCCCAACGAAGGGCGATCAAAGCGTCACCTGATTGCGCTTCCGCATTGTCCTGCGGAGGCTCCATGCCGGGGGGGCCTTACGCCAATAGGAGTTGAAGCGAAATTCAGCGCAATTCTTGAAGAATATCTTGCCTGCGGTCGCGTCACGGACAGGTTCCGGTCCACCTTGAAATTGCGCCACAATTGTTTGCCGTCTGTGGTGACAATTCAACGCTCCGCAAGGCGCCTCCAGATGTGTCTGGTCATATTCGCGAGACAGATCGCAATAAGGGGTTGGGGCTCCGCAATCTGTAACGATTTCGGGACCGTTTGGTCGCCGCAGTTTGCCAGATCATGCATGGCTATATTGATCACGCAGGCATGCACATCCTGGATTAGGAAATCGGCAGAAAACGGACGGCTCCAAGCGGGCAATCCAGTCCCCCGCAAGGCTCGCTGCGTGTTCCTGAAGTGCCGCTCGACGGCGGTGCGGAGCGGGTCGCCAGTCCTTGCACCAAGGTCTAAAAATCTGGTGAGGTCACCCTGAAGCCAGCACGATGTTCTTCACGAAACGATAGGTCACCCCGATCCGCTTTTTCGCACTCTTCCTGCGCGCTTTGATGGCTGCCAGATGCCGGAGTGACTGGCGGCGCTCCCGGAACGCCTCGACCCGCCCCTGCCCCGCCGTTCCAATGCGACCCCAGTGTCGCTCGATGACGTACCAACCGAACAGATCGCGCGACAGACTAAGCGTGTATTCGCGCGCGATATTGCGGTCGGAATCGATGGCCTGCCAGTGCCAGTTTTGGTCGAAGTTTTGCCGTGACATGTGCTGAGATTCGCGCATGCGCAGCATGCGGTCCAACGCGTTTCTTGAATCAGTGCAACGCCTGTGATTCACACTATCGATCAAAGGTTTTGTGCGACGAAAAATCGTGCACGACCGGAATTGTCGCAGCACGGGAGATAATGACTGAATGAGCAAGTTCATCAGACGATTCGAAGCCCGCGATTGGGACGCTTTCCCGGTTGTCCGCACCCTCCTCGATTGCTGGAAGCTGCCCGGCGAAGCATCGGATTCGGATGGCCTCCGCCTCGCCTTGCGCAACGGCTACGCCAACTTCTACCGCAAGGGCCAGTCGGTCGCCAAACTGCATTCGACGGCCACTCAGGTGAAGCTCGAAATCCACAAGGCCTATGTCGCTCGCCGCCGCAAGCCGGAGAGCCGGGGAGAGGCGCTGGTTGGCTATGATCGCTTCGACGAAGCCTGGCTTTCGGACCCCGCGAATTGCGCTCACGTGGCCGACTGGATCGATACCGCCGGTTCCTATGCCGGATCGGAAAAATCAATCGTCGACGAGCTGATCGCCGCCAACCCCGGCACGATCGACATCGAGATGGGTCTGCCCGCCTATGACGGCGAGAAGTCCGCCCCGCGCATGGACCTGGTGTTGGTGGAAGGCGGCAACCGGATTGCCTTCTGGGAAGCCAAATGCACCGACAACGCCGAAATCCGCGCTCGCGCCGAGCCGCACGTGGTGCAGCAGGTTCCGACCTACGAAGAGTGGATGGCGAAGCCGGGCCGTGCTGCGGATGTCGTGGCAGCCTATCGCGATGCCGCGGCGATCATGGTCGAGCTGGCGACCGCAGCAGGCAAGCCAGACAGCTCGGCGCTGGCCAGCTGGCGCGCTTTACGTGATGCCGGGGAAGCGATGGCAATCGGTCGCCCGGGCGTGGTGATCGGAGGATATTGCCCGGACGGCTTCACGGGGCGCGGGGCCGAACTGATCGCCGCTAGGGCACAATCGTTCGAAGCGCGGGGCCATCGGTCGCGGCTCGTTGAAAAGTTCGGCCTGACCCTGGCCTGCTATGCCAGCGCAGACGAGGTCAAGGCACGGCCCCTTCCCCCACTCGCCGGAGCCGCGCGCTGACCCTCCACCTCACGGTCCATCGCGGAACCGAGCAGATCGGCGGTAGCTGCATCGAACTCGAAGCTGCAGATGGCGCGCGCTTGATCCTCGATGCCGGACGGCCGCTCGATGCGCCACGCGAGGCAGGCGGGCTGCTGCCAGCCACGCTCGACATTTCGCGGCCCGCGCACGTCGTGTTCAGCCATCCCCACATGGATCACTGGGGTCTGGTCAGCGAGCTGCCTGCCAGTTGGCCGCTGTCGACCGGTGAGAAATCTGCCGCGCTGATGCGGCTGACGCTGGGGGTGTTCGGCGAGTCCATCGAGCGGCCCATCAGCACCTGGCACAGTCGGCAGGGCGCGCTCGACATCGGCGGGTTCCGGGTCACCCCCTTCCTCACCGATCACTCGGCGCTCGATGCCTACATGCTGCTGATCGAGCGCGACGAGGTGCGGGTGCTCTACACCGGCGACTTCCGCACCCACGGACGCAAGGCCGCGCTGGTCGAAGGCATGATCGCCCGCCCGCCGCGGGACATCGACGTACTGCTGATGGAAGGCACCAACCTGTGCAGCGACAAGCCGGTAGTGACCGAGAGCGACCTCGAGGCGCGCTTCCTTGAACTGGCACAGGCGGTGCCGGGTCACCTGTTTGTCGACTGGTCGGCGCAGAACTTCGATCGCACGGTCACGCTGTTCCGCACCGCGCGACGTTCCGGGCGCGACCTAGTGCTCGATCTCTACGCCGCCGACGCGCTGTTGCAAATTGCCGAGGGGACGGGCCTGCCCTGCCCCGGCGATCCCCGGTTCCCCGAGCTGAAGGTGATCATCACCCCGAAGATGAAGTGGCTCTACCAGCGGATGGGCCGCGCCGGGTTCGTGGAGGAGGTAATCCGCCGCGGCTGCGCGACTTCGCGCCAGCGGGTGGCAGCAAGGCCGGCAATCGTCATGGCGCGCAAATCGCTGGTCATGGACTACGAGGATCGCGCCAGCCTGCCGATGACAGGCGCGGATTGCTTCGTGCATTCCAGCTGGAGGGGATATCTCGATGCGAGCGACGCTGCCTCTGGCTGGGCCGTGGCGGCTCGCGCAGGTGCCCGGCGCGAACTGGTCCACACCAGCGGCCACGCCAGCGCCGCCGATCTCTCGCGCTTCGCCCGCGCAATCGATCCGCGCGTACTGGTGCCGGTCCACGGCGTCGAATGGGACGCGCCGGGCATTGCCCTTCCCCCGGTGCAACGCCTGCGCGATGGCGAGCGCTGGACGATTGGGCGACACGGCGGGTAGGCACAGTCGTCGAGGCGCTAACCCCCGAAGAAATGTTTTCGGCGTGCCTCAAGAGCGTCGGCGATCGGGGTGTTGCTATGCTCGACCCCGGCGGCTTCAGCCCACCCGCGCCAGTCGACTATCGCCGCGCTGACCTCCTCCACGATTTCGGCGATCCGCGCACGCTTGATGCCGTGCCGCGCGCCCAGTTCCTTGACGTGGTCGAACGTCACGTCCCTCCCCTCGCCCATGACGGCCATGTAATGCTCGCCGCCGGGGCCGTGGGAAAAGGTGAGGTCGAAGGCGGGCGCAAGGTGCCATTCGCCGCGTTCGTCCATCAGGAAGGCGTGCTGGCGGACGTGGTCGTCGCGGTTGTGGGCCAGCACGTTGAAGGCCATGCGGCGGAAGGCCTGTTCCAGCTGGCGCACATCGCGAGTGATCGTCAGCACCGCGCGCAGGAAGCCGTCGTAATCGAGGCTGGGCATGTGCGGCGAGGCCTCCAGCGCGCCGCCGAGGCTGACCATGTGCACGCGCCTGCCCGGCCCCGGCCGGTCGAACCGGCGGGTGGCAAAGTGGCCCCTGCCCTCGGCTGATGCGATGAGGCGCGTCTCGGCCATGGCGATCCCCGCCGCGCGGGCCATGCGGGCGTAGGCCTCCTCTACCGGACCGATGTCGGCGGGGTCGGTGAGCGCAGGGAACTTGACGATCCACTGCTCTGGCCATTCTTCGGGCCATTCTGCGGCAGCTGGAGCACCCCCCTCCCCCGCGCCCTCGTCACCGGCCCTCAGGGTGCCGTCGGCAGCGATGGCGACATGGACCTTGGGCCGCGCCCCGCCCGATCCGCCGCCCAGCCTTGCCAGCAACGCGTCGAGCTCGGCCTCCTCGCCCAGCAGCACGCGCTGCGCCTCATTGGCCAGCGCATCGAGGTCGATCCCGGCAGCGCCCTCGCCCGCCTGCAGCGTGGCCGGGCGGAAGGCCAGTGCCCCCCTGCCCCGGTTGCCGACCAGCGCGAGCCGGTCGACCGCGTTCAGTTCCTCCCAGCGATGGCCGAGCCGTTGCAGCCGTCGCCGCAGCAGCAGCGTGCCCCAGGCATCGGGCAGGCTGTCAGCCAGGAACCCGTGCAGGCCGCCGAATTCGCGTGATCGGGCCGCGTGCAGCCCGCTTTCGAGCGGATAATGCAGCGGCGACAGCGCGTGACCCGTTGCCAGCACCTCCTCCGACCATTCGAGCTGTGCCACCCCGCCCGCCATGGCCAGCCTGCCGACCTTATCCGGCTCTGCGCGTTCGTCGGTCAGCAGCAACAGATCGAGCGGGGTGCCCGGTGCCAGCCTCACAACCGCGCCCTCCGCCCGCGCTGGCGCTTCGTCGCAGCGGCTTGGCGCTGGCGTTCGAGCAGTTCGTCCATGCTGGCAGCGGCTGGCTCGGGAAACAGCTGCGCCAGATCGTTCTCGCAACGCAGGGCCACCGCAGCGCGGACCAAATCCTCGATCGAGGCCTTGCCCTCCCCTTCCATCCGCCGCCAGGTGCGATAGGCGACACCGGATCGCTCGGCGGCAGCCTGCTGGGTGAGGTCCAGAGCGAGGCGCCGCGCTCTGATGCGCTGTCCAAGGGTGGACAATTGATCGGGTATTGGGGACGACATTGGCCTTATATGGCCTATAGGTGACGCTTATGCAAGTGAACTGACCAAATGTGGACAGAAAGCCTGACAACTCAGGTGTTCAGAGCGCGGATGACAATCGCAACGGCCACTCGTATTCGGCAACCATGACCGCAACAGGGGAAATCCGGCGGGCCAAAGTCGAGGATGCTCGCCAGATTCGTGCGCTCACCCTGAAGTCCTATGCCAAGTGGGTTGGCGTTACGCCGCGCAAGCCCCGCCCCATGACGGCTGACTATGACACCGCCATACGAGAGAACAGGTTTGATTGTCTCCATATCGATGGGGTCATGGTGGGACTCATCGAAACCGTTCCGCAAGGCGATCAACTCATGATCGTGAACGTCGCCGTCGATCCAGATCGGCAGCACTGCGGCTACGGTGTACGATTGATGCGGCATGCCGAAAAACTTGCCCGCGATGCAGGACTGGACGCCACCCGCCTCTATACGAACAAGCTGATGGTGGAGAATATCGAGCTCTACGAACGGCTAGGGTATTGTTTCGAGAAGGAAACGTTCCACGATCACGGAACGGTCGCAGTGCATATGGTTCGTTCGCTCCGAGGCTCCACCTAGTGCTAAGTCCCGATCCTGCAGCCCAGTTCGGACCGCCTACCGCAGTGCCGCCAGGAAACTCGTCGGCGTCAGGTCGATATGCGCCTCCAAGAGCGGACGCTGTCCGAAGGCGCGTGGGTTGCGGGCATCGGGTAGCAATTGAGCTGTGAGCGGAATTCACCGCGCTTGCAAGACGTCCGTCAATGGGCCATATTCAGTCTGAATAAGGACCAGTTCCATGACCATGCAGAACCGCATTAAGCCGATATCCTACCTTAAGGCCAACAGCGCGGACATCATCCGCGAGCTGGGCGAAGGCGCCGCGCCGCTTGTCGTCACACAAAATGGCGAAGCCAAGGCCGTGTTGCAGGACATCGGCAGCTATGAGGCGACGCAGGAAGCACTCGCCCTGCTCAAGCTGCTCGCGCTCGGGCGCGCAGATGTGGCCGCAGGGCGCACTGCCCCCGCGAAAGGTCTGACTGATCGTATTCGCGCCCGGAACTGACGGGGCATGCCATCGGCCAGGTTCGAAGTCCGCATCGCTGCAGGCGCAGAGCGCGATCTCGAAGGCATTTACCGACGCCGGAAAGCACAAAGGGGCGAAGATGGCCCTGATGGTGCCGACACATTGCTAAATGAACTGGTGGGGGCGGTCGAAAGTCTTGCCGGCCACCCTGCCAAAGGGCCAGTCGTCCCCGAACTCGCGGAACTGGGCATAGCCGACTACCGGCAGCTATCGCGCGCGCCATTCCGGATCATCTACATGCTCGATGCCGACTGCGTGACGGTTCTGATCGTGGCCGACGCGCGGCGGGATTTTCGAACCCTGCTGGCGGAGCGCGTGCTGGGTTAGGCAGCTGGTAAAGCCCCCTACCGCAGCGCCGCCAGGAAACTCGTCGGCGTCAGGTCGATATGCGCCTCCAGCGGCGGACGCAGTTCGAAGGCGCGCGGGGTGCGGGTGAAGTTCCAGACGCGCACCAGGTGCCAGTGGTCGCGGCGTTCGCCTGCCACCGCGATCTCGTTGCGGCTGAGGTGGAAAGGCGTGCGCTCCCAGCCATTGGTGGTTTTCACTTCCAGCAGGCGATCGGCCCCGTCCGGCTCGAAGCTGGCGATGTCGTAACCATAGCCGTCGCCATCTTCGACCGAGGTCCAGCGGATCTTGCGCGCGAGGTCCGCCCTCCCCGCCTGCGTCAGCCGCGCGCGTTCGTGCGCCATGACGCGCTCCTCGCCCGCCTTGCCCAGCGCACGGTTGCGGGCATCGCGTTCGGCGACATCATACTTCAGGCCGATTTTCGCCATGAATTCAGGATCAACCGGCGGCGGCTCGTTGCGCTGCGAAGGCACCGGCCCCAGTTCGAGCAAGGCCGAAACTTCTGGCCCGCTCCAGCCCCCTCCCCTCGCCTCGCGGACCGCGCTCACGCCCGTCCTGGGAGCCAGCCAATCGTCGCGCGCATCAAGCCAGCGGAGCACCCCGTCAACCAGCGCGTTCTGGAAATTCGCGGCAGGCTTGTAGCCGGGGATCCACGGCTGCCCCAGACCGAGCATGACGGCGGAGATATTCTGGTGCTTGAATTCGATCGATCCCCGGCTGCGCCCGGTCCTTTCCTGCAGAGCGCGGTTGTGCGCCGCCTTGTTGTAGGAGAGGCCTGCGAGGTCGTCGGTGAGCATGGCGAAATAGTCCGCCACGGCCGCGTTGATCTCGATGTCGGACCAGTCCTCGCCAGCCACGCCCCTTACCCTTCCACCACCGGATACATCGGCATGGCCCACTCGGCGTCAGGATGATCCATCATCAGGTCGATGAACACCGGCAGCAGGCACCCCAGTAGCGCCGCCCCGTCGCGCACCTGGTTGCGGTTGGCGCTGCTGTCCCATGTTGCGCCACCGTGGATCACCTGGTTCCTGAGGACATACAGCCGGTCAAACAGGATCGAGAGCACGACGGCGGTGTTCTTTTCCGCCAGCGCGCGGTTGGCAGCCTTCTTCGCGCTATCGAAGCTGATCTCCCAACCCGCCCCGCCGAACTCGCCCGCCTGGTGCCGCCAGAACGGCGCGAAGACGAACTTGTTGTCGAGCAGCAGACGGATTTCGTGGGCGAACCGCTGCCAGATCGCGTCGTAGATACGGTTGGAGCTGTCCATGCCGACCAATGCGGCAAAGAACTGGTCGAACCGCTCGCGCTCGTTGCCCGCGTGCCCTCCCCCGCCGTCCAGCGCTCGGTCGAGGTCGCCGGCATAGGCCGCGTTGAAGCCGATCCACAGCAGGATGAAACGTACGTCGAGATCCTCATGCTCGTCTTCCGCGCGGCGGAGCCAGCTGAGCGAACGATGGACACGCAGGGTGAGCGGCAGCGGGAAGCCGTCCCGCAGGCGGCGTTGTTTGGCCTTCAGCTGCTCGGGATGGAGCGGGTCGTCGGGGGCGTAGCGATGCGGCATGTTGGGGCAGACTAGCGCGATTAGCGAGGCTGGCCAGCGGTTTCACTACTTGCAGGACCCATTGTCCGAGCACCTTCCCCATTTCATCCAAAACCAAAAACTTCTTGTGGGTTAGAGGGGTTATGAGTCTGTTAGATTGGTTAAGCGCGGCGAAGGTTGCCGTTTCTGGCGGAATCGCACGAGTCGCGGACAAGAGCTGTTCCGGAAGTGTCGGCGAAGCGTTCCTGATGGGTCGTCTGCGTTGTTCCCGATGTGTCGGCGCAGCGTTCCCGGAGGAGCGTTGGGCGTTCCCGAAGGGTCGAGACTTTCGGGCGGGGACTAGTCTCGCACTGCAATTTGAATCAAATCCTGTCAGCTGCTCGCGAAACTCGTTCAATTCATCGAAAGGCTCGGCTGATCGATCTCCGGTAGGTCCACCAACGCGACACTTCGGGAACGGGCGAAGGCATTTACTACCCGTCAACGGCCTGCTTCCTACACTGCTCGAATGCCTCAATGTGGCGAAACTTGTGCGCACCCCTATCCTGCCCCGGCCTTTGTCCGGGCGCTGAAAGTGCCCTGCGCGCGGTATGGTGAGTGGCTTGAGAAGCAGGCGCAAAGCTGCCGCCTGCGCGACAAGCGTGAGGGCAAGCCGGGGATCGAGGAATACCGCAAGCGCATTCACCAGGCAGTGCTCGCCAGTGAAGGCCGCGACTTCTACACCGGCGAACCGCTCGAATGGAACCGGCTCAACCACGTGCTGCCGCTGAGCGGCGGGCGCAAGCGTCATTTGCAGCGCGGGCACTATCCCAGCGTCGATCATTACACCGGCACCAGTTGCCTCGACTTTCGTCTGTGCAGCGCGCTGGTGAACCATGCCAAGGGTCCGCTGTCGCACCAGCAGTTCCTCGAGCTGTGCCAGAAGGTCGTCAGCCAGCGACAACGGCGTGAGGCGGCAAAGCGCGCGGCCTAGCCCCGCAGTTCGTGGCGGTGCTTGTCGTGGTGCCGCTTCACCCATCCGATGAAGGCCTTTTGCCAGTTGGCGGGGGTGCGTTCGGGGGATGCGGCGACCCAGCGTTCGAACTCGGCGTGGAGCGCGTAGAGATCCCAGCCCGGGCACTTTTCACGCAGGTGTTCGATGGTCTCGTCGGTCATGAAGCCGCGGGTGGCCTTGTCGCTCAGCCCAGCGACAGCCGAGCGGACCAGGCTGCGCGCGTCGAAGGTCTCGGCATCCGGAGTAGTGCCAGCCTCGGCGCGACGGCCTGCGCGCGCTGCCGGCTGTCCTTCTTCGCGGGACTGCGCTTCGCTCCGTTTCCCCGAGGAAACGCGCTCTACGGCCTCTGAGGCGGCCTGGGCGCCCTCCCCTGCTGCCTTGTCGCCTACGCCACCCTTTGCCGCAATCGCCGCCTTTGGCAGTCCCTCTTCCGCGCCATCCTTGCCGTCCACCCGCGTCATGCGGAGCATGGGCTCGCCATCACGCTGGGCGGTCTCCACCGCCAGAGCATAGCCCGGCAGCGCGTTCTTCTCGGCCAATTTGAGCATCTCGAACTTGAAGCGGCGGTACTGCCCCTCTGCGCCCGATTTTTCGAACAGCACGGGCATGGAAATGGCAAAGCCGGCTTCCCCGGCCCCGCCAGCATGTTTGCGCGCCACGCGGTAAAGCCAGCGTTCGCGCCCGCCGGTAATGTCGAAATAGGCGCGATCGATGCTGAGCACCCCGCCCTGCATCATCACGCCTTCCCAGAACCAGTTGGAGAGTTCGAGCGTCATCCCGCGGCTGCGTTCAGTCTTCTCATCGACCAGCTGGGTCCAGCCATCGAGCCAGCTGAAGGTCGCCTCGCGCCGGTTCTCTGCGCGGATATTGGTCTTGATGGTGGTCGAGACGAGCCGGTCCAGCGCCTGCCCCAGCAGCTCGTAGGCGCGCCCGGTTGTCGGACGCCCTATGGCGCGCAGCAGGTCGTAGGGCATGATGTGCAGCTTGCGCGGCACATCGTTGACCCCGCGCCGCGCCATGTCGGCGAGCTGGCTGGCGCAATAAATCAGGATGTCCGCATCCCAGATCGTCGCCATGCCGTAATCGGGGTTGGCGCTGACGTGGACCCACAGCTTGCCATCGGGGCTGGTATAGTCGATCGGCTTGACCCGCTTGGATTTGGCCAGGCTGAAGAAGGGCCGTTCCATCATCTCGCGCTGATCGCGCAGGGGCAGGTCCGCCAGATAGGGCAGGAACAGGTCGAACTGTTCGGACACGGACTGGCGGCGAGCGCGGCTCACGACCGCTTCGCTTCGCGGTACTGCGCTGCGCTCCGTTTCCCTGGGGAAACATCTTCTGTGGGCCGCGACGTTTCCCCAGGGAAACAATTCAGGGCAGGGGAGGGCACCTGGGCAGTCACCGCTGCAACCCGCGCCCCTGTTCGTCGAGCGTCATCAGCGCATCCTGCACCCGCACGATCAGTTCCTGCTCGGAGAGGCCGTGCCCGGCGTGGAGCCGCAGCGTCACGCCCTGACGGTTGCATGTCTGCACCGTGACAGCAGGGCGACCATGCGCACCGGAGATCACCAGCGGCTCGGGCTTGCCACGCTCATGCCCGGCGGCGAGCAGCCGCGCGATGACTTCGGCGGAGGGGAGGGGACTCTCACCGCTCGCGCGCAGCTCTGCCTGCTCCTTCGCCAGGCCGCCCGCAGCCCGGCGGATAGCGGCGGCGCGATCCTTGTCGTCCAGCGCCTGCGCCAGCGGGTAGGCGGGCTTCAGCTGCACGTCTGCGGGGGAGGCGAAGGCGGCCACCACGGCATCGGGCAGGCTTGCCACCTTGAGCATCTTCGACAGCCAGCCCTTCGACAGCTTCAGTCGTTCGGCCATGCGCGTCAGGTGGTTGCCGTAATGCGCCTTCAGCGCGGCGGCGTAATTGCGCGCGCGCTCAAGATCGGACACGTCCTTGCGCGCTCGGTTTTCCAGATCGGCGAGGCGGAAGGCGGCCTCGTCGTCGAGGTCCGCCACCTGCGCCACGAATTTCATATCAGGGTAGGAGTTGGCGCGCAGCCAGCGGATCGACCAGTGCCGCCGGGTGCCCGCGATCACCTCGTAATCGTGGGCCGGATCGCCTTCCACCCGGCGCACCACGGCAGGCACTTTCTGCCCGCCCTCGGCAATGATGGAATCGATCAGCTCGCGGCAGCTGTCCTCGGTCAGGTGTTCGTAGGAACGGGCGTTGCCCGGCCACACGCGCACCCGCGCCGGATCGAGCAGCAATTGCGTGACCTGCCGCACCTCGCCGGTGGCGACACGGGCGAGCGCGCTCTCGCGGCCCAGCAGCGTGGTGCCGCGCGCGCGGTCTGCCGGGGCAGGGGAGGGGGGTGACGCCTCGGCTGCGGGCGAGGTAAGCGCCTCCGCCTCGTCGTCGGCCAGCAGGTCCGCGAGATAATCCTTCTGCTTCCTAGCCATGCGGCCATGCCTCCATGTGTGTTCCCGAAAGGTCGAAGACCCTGTGCAGGCAGGCGGGCTGCAGGAAAGGGCAATTGTCAGCCATTGACCACCAGCTCCTCGTCCACCCGGTCAACCCGGCCCCAGCCATGGCGCACCAGCTGCTCGATCTGGCCGAGCGCCTCGTCGAGATTGGCCTTACAGCGCTTGTGCGTGCGCGGGGTGCCGATGGGCTTTTCCAGCTCGTAGACGGTCATCATCCGTAGCGCCGCATGGCTGATCTCCGCACTTTCGAGGATCGGCACCGGCAGCAGGGCAGGGCCAAAGCTCTGCTCCATGATCGCACGCACCATCTCGTGGCTGGGATCGTTGCTGTCGAACTTGGAACACAGCAGCCGCACGAACTGGTAATCGACGGCGATCCCCGCCTCGATCAGCTGTTCGAGCACCTGATCCATCATCGAGAGGAACTGCACCGTCGAGCAGAAATCCGGCGTCGTCGCGGCGAGCGGCACCAGCAGCGCATTGGCCGCCTGCATGACCGCCAGGCTGATCGTGCCCAGCGCCGGGGGCGGATCGAGAATGACCACGTCGTAGTCGCGGGCAAGGTCGGTAAGGCCTTGTTTCAGCTTGCGAAACCGGGCGGCAAGCACGCTCTGCCCGTCAGCTCCGGCGGCGGCGAGTTCGTACTCCACATCGAACAGTTCGAGGTTCGACGGGATCAGATCGACATTGGGCCAGGGCGTATTCTTCACCGCGTAAAGCAGGTCGGCCTGCGTCGGGTCGATCGAGAGATAGGGGTAGAGCGTTTCCTCGCGCGTGATATTGAAATGCGGGTTGAAGCCGAACAGCGTGGTGGTGGTGGCCTGGCTGTCGCAATCGACCACCAGCACCCGGTAGCCCTGCACCGCGAAATAGTGCGCGAGGTGGGTGGTGACGGTCGACTTGCCGACGCCGCCCTTGAAGTTCTGCACCGCGATCATCGCCGGCACATCCAGCGGCGCACGCCGCGGCGAGGCGCCCAGCACCTCGCGCATGTTGAGCAGCTCCTCGACCGTATAGCCAAGCCGCCGCCCGTTATCGCCAGCGGGGGGAGGGGGGAGCCGCCCGTCGTCCTCCGCCATGCGGATGCGGTTGGTCGAACAGCCGAGCAATTGCGCCGCCTCGGCAATCCCGAACCGCAGGTTGAGCCCCTTGCGGCTTTCGGGCAGGAAGGCCTTGCGCCGCAGTCGCTCGATCATTCGCTCACCCGATTGAGCAAGATCGCCTATTTGCGACACGATTGAATGCGGATCGGGCATGAATCGCCACCTTGAAGCTGTTTGGGTGTGGGATTAGGAGAAGAGGTTCAAAAGGGCAAGAGGGGCAAGATCGGGTGATCATCAAAGTTGATGAAGTCTTTACTTGCACGGCCCGACCCGACCTGATCTTGCAGGGCGAAACGCTCGAGTATTGTTGGAGATGTGGCAATGAGCCTTTTGCAGTTTCTGAATTCACCGGAAAACAGCGTCGCTCGAGAGCGCATGGTACATATGAAAGCGGCACTGCAAATGAAATTGGCTGCGGCGAGCGGCGGATATCAGCTTCAAATGACAGAACCGGAAATCGATAACGCTGGTTTCGATTTCACTGCCGCTCACCGCTACGACCTTTTGCACCTTCAAAACAAGTCGACGCTTGATAGCGTGGGGGTAAATTCGTGGGACTTTCATCCGCTGTTGTTCCAAGTTCCCTTCTTGGAGAGGGATATTTCTCCCAAAATAGATGGGGTTCCTATCGGAGGGCTTGATGGAGCAATGGGAGGCGCGCTACTCCATGTGATTTCGTCGGAAGCCGCAAGAGAGGATCGCTTAGAGGTTACATATTTCTACTCGGACATTTTCTTTCTGTCCGCCGTTGAGCAAGGCATCTATGATCAGAAAGACTTTTCCGTTGAAGAAGCGAGAGACCTTCTAAGGAAAATTCGATACGGAGAGTGGGGAAAGCGCATCAAGCTGCCCAAACGAGCATTCCTCCAGATCAAATCACCAGCAGCGATCGTGGCTTTTCGTTTCCACATTCCCAGTCCGTCGAACTGGGTCAGTCTCGGGCATTCTTGTCCAGAGGGGCTTGCCACGCTGTGGTCAGGTGAAGTCAACAAATGGTTGCCCTAGGAGCGCAATAGCACAGGGCGCACTTGCTTCATGCGTAGCATTGCCAGAGGCGCAGCTATGTATGATCTATTGGTTCTAGGAAATTCCCTAGAACGCTGCAAAATCCCTACAAACGACCGTTTCTGTCGTGGCACTTGCACATAACTGGTCCATCAGGAGATTCGCCTTATGCGCCAGTATGATAGCCACATCCTCTATGCGCCATCGGACCTCGTCCGTTACCTCGGCTGTGCCCACGCCACCGCGCTCGATCTGGCGAAGCTTCGTGATCCAGAGGCCGCGCCCGAGCAGGCCGAAGACGATGCCATGGGCGAGCTGGTCCAGCAGGCGGGCCTCGCCCATGAGGAGGATTACCGCGCGCAGCTGGCGGGGGAGGGCGGTCTGGTCGAGATCCCGACCCACGGCTCGCTCGAAACCCGCGCCCGGCTGACGCGCGAAGCGATGGTGGGCGGGGCGCAGGCGATCTTCCAGGCTGCCTTCCTGCAACCGCCGTGGAGCGGGTTTGCCGATTTCCTGATCCGGGTGGAGGAGCCGTCCGATCTCGGCGTATGGTCCTATGAGCCGGTCGATACCAAGCTGGCGCGCTCGGCCAAGGCCAGCCATGTCGTGCAGCTGGGGCTGTATGCACGGATGATTGCCGCGATCCAGGGGCGGAGCCCGCGCCGGGTGCATGTGCAGCTGGGCAATGGTCAGCGCGAGAGCCTGCGTCTGGTCGAGTTCGCCAAGGTGCTGGACTCGGCCACCACGCGCTTCCTCGCCTTCGTCGAGGGCGTGGCGCCGGGCACCGCGCCCGAACCCTGCGGCGCCTGTCCGCTGTGCCCGTGGCGCGACCATTGCTCCGAAGTGTGGGAAACCGAGGACCACCTCTCGCGCGTCTGCGGCCTCGGCAAGCCGCAGGCGGAAAAGCTCCGCGCCGCCGGCATCGCCACGGTCGCCGATCTCGCCGCGCTGCCCGAAGACGCACGGGTGCCGCGCATAGCCCCGGCAACGCTGGCCAAATTGCGCGCGCAGGCGCAGTTGCAGCAGGCACGCTGGCAGGGCGGCGCGCCGGTGGTCGAACAGTTGCCCCCCGAAGAGGGCAGGGGCTTCGCAAATCTCCCGGAGCCCGATCCGGCTGACCTGTTCTTCGATCTGGAGGGCGATCCGCTGGAGGAAGGCGGGCTCGATTACCTGTGGGGCGTGCATTACCGCGACGGTTCGCGGCCTGAGTTCCGCTTCCACTGGGGCCACAACCATGCCGACGAACGCGCTGCCTTCGAAAGCACACTGGACTGGATGGCTGCGCATCTGGAAGCCAATCCCGGGGCGCATGTCTATCACTATGCGCCTTACGAGATCACCGCGCTGCGCCGCCTCTCAACGCTCCATGCGAGCCGGGAAGAGATGCTCGACAACCTGCTGCGCCAGCGGCGTTTCGTCGATCTCTACGCCGTGTTGCGGCAGGCGATCCGCACCAGCGAGGACAACCTTTCGCTCAAGACGATGGAGGTGTTTTTCGCCAAAGCGCGGCAGGGCGAGGTGACCAAGGCTGACCAGTCGGTGGTCGAGTACAAGAGCTGGCAGGCGAGCGGCGACCAGACGATCCTCGACGGCATCCTCGATTACAACAAGGTCGATTGCGAAAACACCGAGGCGCTGCGTGACTGGCTGGTGGAGCTGCGGATGGACGATCTGCCGTGGCGCCCGGTTGGCCCAGTTACTGCCGTACCCGACGAGAAGGCCGAGGCCCGTGCCGAAGCGGAGGAACGCTCCGCGCGGCTGCTGGCGGCCATCGCCGAAGGTCCGCTGCCGGAGAGTGAGGAGGGCAGGGCGCTCGTCGGCCATCTCACCCAGTTCCACCGCCGCGCCGACAAGCCCGCCTTCTGGGCCATGTTCGACCGCTGCGAGCGCGAGCCGGATGAGCTGGCCGAGGATCACGAATGCATCGGAGGCATCGTGCCCGATCCCGACGGCGACGGCGTGTGGCAGCGGCCCGAAAAGCGCAGCACCATCAGCAGCTATCGCTTCCCGCCGCAGGAAACCAAGCTGCGCGAGGGATCGACGGTGCTCCATGCGCCCAGCCTCGCCAAGGTCGGCACCATTGTTGCGCTCGATTGCGAGGCGGGCACGGTGGAGATCAAGCGCGGCAATGCGGCCAAGGGCATGTGGCCGGCGGAAGGTTCGCTGATCCCCGAGCCGACCGTGCCCAACCAGATACTGGTGGCAGCGGTGCGCCGCGTGGCGCTGACCTGGGCGGGGATGAACGAGGACCAGTGGCTTTACGGGGAAACCGATCCCGATGGCCTCGAAACCTGGTCTTGTGGCCTGACCGACGAGGAGCCCTACCGCGCACTGCTCGATCTAATCGAACGCCGCCCGCCGCGCCTGCGCGACTGGTCCGGCGGCGCGCTGGTGCGCGAGGGCGAAAGTCTGGTCGAGGCTGCCACGCTGCGCTGTCTGGCGATGGACGGCACAACGCTTTTCATCCAGGGGCCGCCGGGGACCGGCAAGACCCACACCAGCGCGCACGTGATCTGCTCTCTGATCGCGGCGGGCAAGCGCGTCGGCGTCTCCAGCAACAGCCACAAGGCGATCAACAACCTGCTCGCCAAGGTGGAGGAGGTAGCGGAGGAAACCGGGCTCGTTTTCTCCGGCGTAAAGAAATGCAGCCGCGGCAATGACGAGCAACGCCTCAACGGCCGGATCATCACCGATGTCGAGAATGCCTCCGACGTCCACGAACACGCACCCGACCTTGTCGGCGGCACCGCCTGGCTGTTCGCCGACGAGAATTTCGATCAGGAGTTCGACTACCTCTTCGTCGATGAAGCTGGGCAGGTCTCGCTCGGGCACCTGCTGGCGATGGGATCGGCGGCGCGGAACATCGTGCTGGTGGGCGACCAGATGCAGCTCGCCCAGCCCATTCAGGGCGCGCATCCGGGCGAGAGCGGGCTATCCGCGCTCGACTACCTGCTGCAGGGCGAGGCGACCGTCGCGCCAGATCGCGGCATCCTACTTGACACCAGCTGGCGGATGCATCCGTCGATCTGCGAGTTCATTTCGGACGCGGTCTATGACGGGCGGCTGCAGGCCCACCCCGATTGCGCCAACCAGCGGCTGCACCTCAAGCCGGGCCATGATCCGGCACTCGCGGAAAACGGCATCCGCTTTGTGGCGATGGACCACACTGGCTGCGGCCAGCGCTGCGATGCCGAGGTGGCGCGCGCGAAGGCGCTGGCCGAGGGGTTGATCGGGACCGCATTTACCGACCGCCAGGGCAGGCCGGGCAAGATCGGGTGGCAGAACATCCTGATCGTCGCGCCCTACAACATGCAGGTGAACGCGCTCGCCGCTGCGCTGCCGTCAGCTGCTCGGGTGGGCACGGTGGACAAGTTCCAGGGGCAGGAGGCCGAGGTGGTGATCGTGTCGCTGGCGACCTCCACCCCCGACGACCTGCCGCGCCACGTGGAATTCTTCTATTCGAAGAACCGCATCAACGTCGCCATCAGCCGCGCCCGCACGCTGGCGCTGGTGCTGGCCAACCCGAAGCTGCTGGAACTGGACGCAAAAAGCGTCGATCACCTGCGGCTCGTGAACACACTCGCCTGGGTGGCAGAGGAGGGGAAGTGAGGGATACCGAATACCGGGCCTGGCTCGAAACGCAGGAATTGGCCAAGCGCAGCATCGGGACCAAGATGTCCGACGCCCGGCGGGTCGATCAGGAGCACGGTGATCTCGACGCCCATTTCGAGGAGGACCGGATGGTGTCTCTGCTCGACACATTCGCCTACTCCAAGGCTGACGAAGCTGCGGGGCGCGCCAACCCTACCAAGCTGAACATCGATGGGAATCTCTACAACAATCTGGCGTCATATCGTGCCGCCCTGACCACCTACCGCAGCTTTTGCGAGGCGAGGGTTCATCCAGAAGGCCGCCTCTCAGGCCTCGACCGCCAAGCGATTCTGGACGCCATTGCCGCATGCGAAGCTGCCGGATCGGTGCAGGCCTTTATCGGCCAGATGGACGACCGCGGCGCTCCGCACAAATTCTGGCTGCTGCACGAGGGGAAGCGTTACCCGAGCAAGGCCATTGTCCATTGGGCGATGCGCGAACGCGGTATTGACGCGACCGCCGGTGGCAGCCTGTGCAAATCGACACTTGACGACCTTGGCTTCGCAGTCGTCGACTGGCCCGAGCTGCAACGGGCGCAGGAGGAGTTCTTGCGCCAGATGCCCGACTTCAGCGATTTTCGCGCTAACCGAGGCACCTATTGGGATGTCGAGCGGCGTTACAAGAATGCCCTGATCGAACAGGCCCGCACCATTGCCGCTGGCGACGGCGATGATCGCGCGGCGGGCGAGGGCATCTACCGCATCCTTATTGGCGGGCAGCAGGGCGTCCCCCTGAACTGGCGGACCTTGCCCGAGGTGCAGGCTACCGAACCGGTGCTGCGCGATCGCTTCTACGCCGCGCTCGGCGCGCTGGCACGCAGCGATGCCCCACTGGAGGAAGCCATACCCGCCGCTGCACGCGAGCTGGAGGCACTGCGCGATGCCGGCATAACGGGCCTGCGGCGCGGCGAAATCCTGTCGATCCCGATCACCGTCTGGGCCACGCTTCACCCCGAGGAGGCGAGCTGGTTCAAGATCGCCAGGATCGAGGAAATGGGCAAGCGCTACTTCGGTCGCAACCTCTTCCCCGCCAGCGATTTCCGCTTCCGAGAGCAGGACCTCGGCGAATGGCTGCAACTGATGCGCGCCCTGTTCGGCCTGCTGGAAACAGAAGTCGGATGGCACCCGCAGGACCTGTTCGACGTGCAGGGCTTCGTCTGGGTCGCGCTCGGCGGAAACGACAGCGCCGAAGACGATGGGAACATTGATGAGGCAGCAGAGATGACAATCTCTCTGGATGACGGCCCGTACTGGTTTCTTGGCGCGGCATTCGGGCGAACAGAAGATCAGCTGGAGCGCTTCCTCGCCGAGGGTATCTGGGAGATAAGCGAACCGAGTGACCGGCATCGCGCGCAGGTGTTGAGTATGCAGCCCGGTCAGCACATCGCGATCAAATCGACCTATACAAGAAAGCAAGGCCTCCCCTTTGATAACATGGGGCGTGTTGTCTCAGTCATGGGGATCAAGGCGACAGGTACGATCACGCAAAACCCTGGCACGGGCGAAACTGTTTCGGTTGCGTGGGACCCGCCCTTCGAGGCACGCGAATGGTATCACTACACCTACCAGCCAACCGTTTGGGAAGTTTACCCTACCAAGGAGATGGCACGGCGTCTGATCGCTTTCGCTTTTCATGGCGCAGCGCAGGACTACGACTGGTTTCACGCCAATCTGAAGAACTGGAGCCAGTTACCGGATGAGCCGGAAGAGGAAGTGGACGACGAACTTGCGGCAGACGCGCGCCAAAGCGATCCGCAGAATATCATCCTCTATGGCCCACCTGGCACTGGCAAAACCTACCGTACAATGGCGGATGCAGTCAGGCATTGTCTGGAACTGGACAAGAAAGATCCGTTGCTTTGCGATGCTGCCCGTCGCGAGGAGTTGCGGGGGGAATATGAAGCCTTGCGGACCAACGGTCAGATCGCATTCGTCACCTTCCACCAGAATTTTGGCTATGAGGACTTTGTCGAGGGCTTGCGCCCCAAGACCATCGAAGGCTCTGCCGGCTTCGTGTTGAAAGAAGAGCCGGGGATTTTCCGCAATATGGCTGAGAAGGCTGAAGGCAGTCCGGAACAGCATGTGCTAGTCATTGATGAGATTAATCGGGCGAATGTCTCGAAGGTATTCGGCGAACTCATTACCCTGATCGAGCCGGACAAGCGCCTCGGCAAGGAAGAAGCCTTGCGCCTTCGCCTACCATATTCGCGCAAAATGTTCGGAGTCCCCGCAAACCTCCACATCATCGGCACCATGAACACGGCCGACCGCTCTATCGCCTTGCTCGATACCGCCCTGCGCCGACGGTTCCGGTTCGAGGAGATGGCGCCCGATACCTCGGTGCCAGCCTTCCAGCAGGCAGAAACCGACACCGGCCTGCCGCTCGCCAAGGTGCTCGACAGCATGAACCGGCGGATCGAGTATCTCGTCGATCGCGACCACCGGATCGGCCACGCCTTCTTCATCGGCTGCGACAACAAGCGCCAGGTCGACGCCGTCATGCGCGACAAGGTCATCCCGCTGTTGCAGGAATACTTCTTCGATGACTGGAGCCGCCTCGCCGCGGTGCTGGGGGAAAAGGACAAGGGCGGTAACTTCCTTTCCTGCGAGACCATCGAGGATCCGCTGGGCGAGGGCGATCCGATGAAATCGTGGCGGGTTCGCAAGGAGTTTGACGAGGGCGCTTACCACCGCCTCGTGTCGGGCAAGGCCGCTCCCACGCCGGATGCCGCCGATCCGGAGGCTGACCCGGCGTGAGCCATTTCACCGTCCGCGAATGGGGCCATGTGAAGCTGGGGGAGGGCGGGTTTGCGCGCGCGCAGGCCGATGCCCTGCACGCCGCCGCCTGCGGCCACCCGCTTGCCCATCGCGACGGGACCAACGTGCTCGTCTATCGCCGTGACCGGATCGTGGCGCGGCAGATGGTCGGCATGGTGGCGGCCAAGGGGTGCAGCCTCGAAATCCTGCCCAAGGTCGATCCCGACGCAGCCGAAGACGAGCAAGCCGACTCAGTCCGCCGCCGCCTGGTGCGGATGCTCGATGTCGCGCTCGGGCTCGATCTGGACCTCGGCGGCGAGGCGGCGATCCACCGGCAAAGCAATACCCTGCTCGAAGTGCTGATCCGCGCCTTTGCCGACAAGCTGCTGGCCGAGGTGCGGCGCGGCCTGCCGCGGCTCTACCGCCAGCACGAGGACGATCTGCCCGCGCTGCGCGGGCGGCTCGACGTGACCCGCCAGTTCACCCGCAACGCTGTGCGGCCTGACCGGCTCGCCTGCCGTTTCGACCAGCTCGACGCCGATACGCCGCTGATGCGGGTGATGGCGGCGGCGGTGGTCTACCTCGGGAAGCACGCGCGCTCGCCCGCGACCCGCCGCATGCTCGACGAACTGCGCCACGTGCTGGCCGACATCCCGCTCGTGCCTGTCAATCGCCTGCCGTGGAAGGAGGTGCGGATCGACCGTACCAATCGCCGCTGGGAAAGCCTGTTCCGCCTCGCGCAACTGCTGCTGCGGCGTGACTGGCAAGCCACCCACCATGCGGCGCGCTCGCCCGAGGGCGTGACCCTGCTGTTCCCGATGAACGACCTGTTTGAAAAATATGTCGCGGCACTGCTGCGCAAAGCGCTGGCGGGCAGCGAGGTGGAGGTCGTGGACCAGGGCGGCCACCGTGCCTGCCTGGGCATGTTTACCGGAGAGCACCTCGAAACCGGCGACACCTTCCGCACTAGACCCGACATCATGCTGCGCCGGGGCGGCGACATTCTCGCCATCATCGATACCAAGTGGAAGAAGCTCGCCCGCGATCTGCTCGACCGCAAGCACGGGGTCAGCCAGGCCGATGTCTACCAGCTGATGGCCTATGCCCGGCTTTATCCGACGCGCGAGTTGATGCTGCTCTACCCCGGCGTTCCGGGCGAACCCTGCGGCGAGCGGGCGCCGTTCGGCATGGCCGGAGGCAGCGAGCGCCTCGCCGTGGCCACCATCGACACTGCGCAGGCAGAAGGCGAAGTCGTGCGGCGTCTGGCAAGACTTTGCGAACGATTCCACACCGTATCGGATGTTCCTGTGACTTAAGGCTTTTCTTGCACCCGACAAACGTGCACCGTGCGTCAGTTCCGGTCGCAATGGGTGCACGGTTTGGGGGAGGGCGCAGTGGCCAGGATGGCAAAGCTGGACCGGCTGCTGACGCTGGTTAACGCCCTCCACGATACCTCCGACGGATTGACGCTCGACGAGATGGCCGAGGCGATCGGGGCCGACCGTCGCACCGCGGAACGGCTGCGCGACGTGATCCGCCTGCACTTCGACCTCGAGGAACTGCCCGACGACCGCCGCAAGCGCTTCCGCATCGTTGGCAGCCTGCGCCGCGTGTTCACCCGCCCCAACGCCGCCGAGATTGCCGCCGTGCAGGAAGCCGCCGCTGCCGCGCGCCGTTCGGGCGCTGCACAGGCTCCGCTGCTGGAAAGCTTGGCCGAGAAGGTGAAGGGCGCGCTCGATGATCGCGAGAAGCGCCGCCTCGATCCCGATCTCGAACCGCTGGCGCGGCTGCAACGCCACCACGTCCCCGCTGGCCCCGCGCTCACCGTTTCGCACGAGGTTCTGGCGCAGGTGCAGGGTGCGATCATGGCGGGCGCCTGCGTCGAATTTGATTACCTGCGCGACGGCGCGAGCGAGGCCAGCTGGCGGCGCGTGATCCCGGTGGGGCTGATCCACGGGCCGGTCACCTACCTGATCGGCCAGCTGCCCGGCAGCGAGCGCGAACCGGTGCCCTACCGCCTCGACCGGATGAGCGCAGTGCGCATCAGCAACCAGCCCGGTTGCGCGGCGGAAGACTGGGACCTCGACGCGTGGATGAGCCGCAGCTTCGGGATCTGGCGCGAAGAGGGGCATGATATCGTCTTACGCGTTTGTCCCGAAGCCGCGCCGCGCGCCCGCGCATGGCGCTTTCATCCGGCGCAGCAAATGGAGGAGGGCGAGGGCGGCGAGATGTTCGTCCGCTTCCACTCCGGCGGCCTGCGCGAACTTGCCGAGCACCTGTTCACATGGGGCGGGGCTGTTGCCATCGTCGCACCGGAGGAACTGCGCGAGGTGATGCAGGAAAGGCTGACAGCGGTGCAGGGGGCATTGGGGGACATGCGACCGGAATTGACGCAAACGCAGAGTAGGCCAGGTTGATGGATGTCAATATTGCTCTTGATCGTGCAAGACTAGCCGCATTTTTTTATGCCTGCAGGGAGCGGAAGCACTCCGCAAATCACACTGCAAATCTGCCGCCCTTCCTGAATGCGTTGCGGACTTCGGGTTTGGGTAATCTGCCGGACACTGCGGGTAAGCGCGATGTTTTTGCAAAACCTGATCAGGATTTGCTGGCGCAGTTCTTCGGCGCATCCATGCCAATGTTCGAGACGTTGAATAACCGTTTCCGGCACAATCCTTGGCAAATGGCGGGGATTGGCCGCTATGAAACGCGGAATTCCGCCGTTCTCGGTCAGTTATTCGACAGCACCGTCTCGCCTGTTGCCGGGCCGAGATTCCTCGCCAGCTACTTCGATTGCGTGAGAACGTCCAACGACACTCGTTCGGCACTCCCCACTCTGGCAGACCTTGAATCGGGGTATCGTATTGGAATTGAACACTGCCCGACTGGTAGTCAGTCCGAGCGTGTTGACCTCACCGTTGAGGGTAACGATTTCGTCATCGGTATCGAGATCAAGATCGACGCAGGCGAGGGGCCGGAGCAGCTTGAGCGATACAAGCAGGTGATCAGACATCGTGCAGAAGCGCGTCAATGCAACCTCAACAGTGTGATCTATCTTTCTCCTCGACCAACCGCGACGTTGGACGTCCTGCAATCTAGTTGGCGTCATATCTCACGAGCCGCTGATAAGACTTCTCAAGAGGTAGCTGCGACCAATTCGCGGGTTGCCTGGCTCCTGGCTTGTTTCGCCGATCATGTCCGTAATTTCTACTGAAAGAGCACGATGGAAAACGATAACCAATTGGCGGGCCTTATCATTCGCAACATTGCGGAACTGGAGGGCGCGCTGAAATATCTGGAAGAACGGGTAACCCCGCGCCTCGCCGAGGCAATATTTGAAATTGTCGAGAGCAGTGCCGGAGCCTCAGACTGGTATTTTTCCGATTCATCCGACCCTGGAGGCTGGTTCTGTCTCAAAGATTGGCTGATCGCCGGACAATCCAAAGCCGACGCCAATATGTGGCTCCAGATCGAGACCCCGGGTGATGATCTTTCGGAGACCTGGGAGGGGTCATTTGCAGGCGGGCTGGCGGCGGAGCACACGGCGGCGCTAGTTGTGCGCTATGCCCGTGTTGGAAAGCGACAGTGGGCAGAATTGAGGGCCGGTCTTCCCGATGCAATGGATAGCATTCGTGCGGCCGGATTTGTGGTCGATGGAGACCAGATCTACTTTTCCTTGCCGCTTGACCGCGAAGCGCTGGCCGAAGCATTCGAGCAGGGAGATATTTCCACCGCGCTTGGCAGGATCGAAGAGATGGCGCTTGCGCTGGCAAGGGCGATACCTGCACTCAATGCGATCCATCAGGCGCTGACACGTATGATTGATTGACCCATGAAAAAGCCATGCACCACCAAAGCCCCGGAAGATCTCGGTCGGAGTCGTCCAATTCATGGAGAAAACGTGAAGGAGCCGCAATAAAAACGGGGGCCGTAGCCCCCGCCTTATTTGGTGCAGTCAAGCTGCTTGTTCACAACCAGACCTGCGATTTCTGAAGACGAGAAATTCGTTCATTTTGGCCCTGTTGTCAACAGCGTTTCAGAAACCGTGGTCCGGCCGCAACATCTCATATCCATCATGAGTTCAGGCTATGCATATCGCGAGTGGTTGGCTGAATGTCAAATATGGATATGAGATAGGAATTGACTTCAAGCCTTGTTTGCCCTGAAAAGGGCCAGCCCGAGAGAAGGATATCCCAAGGGCTGGCTCCCCGGAGGGTGGTTGTCGTTTCCGTTTGACCACAGGGCGGCAACCACCTTTGGTGGATCAGGATAGAGGATTCTGCAATGACCACAAGACTTGGTCTCGACATCGGCACCAACTCGATCGGGTGGTGTTTGTTTGACGGCGACACGATCCGCGATATCGGCGTGCGCATCTTTTCCGATGGCCGCGATCCCAAGTCCGGGGCCAGTCTGGCGGTGGACCGGCGCGATGCGCGGGCGATGCGGCGGCGGCGGGATCGCTACCTTGGCCGGCGCTCGGCACTTGTCGAAGTGCTGGTTACGCACGGGCTGCTGCCCGCGGACAAGTCTGCTGGCCAAAAGCTGCACGGTGAAGACCCCTATGCGCTGCGTGTTCGCGCACTCGATGAGAAGCTGACCCCGCACCAGATCGGGCGGGCGCTGTTCCACCTGAACCAGCGGCGCGGTTTCAAGTCCAACCGCAAGGCGGACCGTGTTTCCAAAGACAATGAGGACGGCAAGATCGCCAGCGGCACCAAGGCACTGGATCAAGCCATCGCCGAATCCGGCGCGCGCACGCTGGGCGAGTACCTGCATCGGCAGGATGTGAAACGCGTACGGATGCGGCCTGATGCCGATGGCTATGATTTCTACCCCGACCGCAGGCATTACGAATATGAATTTGAGCAAATCTGGGCCGCGCAGGCACCACATCACCCTTCGCTGCTGACGGACGAGGCGAAAGCCGCGATCCACCGAGTGATCTTCTTCCAGCGCCCGCTGAAGGCGCAGGTGGTAGGCAAGTGCAGCTTCGCCGGGTGGTACGGCATTCCCGAAGACGAAAAGCGCCTGCCCAAGGCGCATCCGCTGTTCCAGCAGCGCCGGCTTTATGAAGAGGTCAATCAGCTGGAGGTTGTTTCCGCCGGTGCCCCCTCGCGCAAGTTGACAAAGGACGAGCGCGACAAACTGATCCTGAAATTGCAGGACAAGAAGAAGGTCACCTTCAAGACACTCGGCGGGATCATCAAGCTGCAGGAAGGGGAACGCTTCAACAAGGAAAGCGAGAACCGCAAGGATCTGATCGGCGACGAGGTCCGCGCCGAGATGATGCACAAGGACCGCTTTGGCCCGGACTGGACGACCTTCTCCGCCGCGAAGCAGTCGGAGATCATCGACCGGCTGCTGGAAGAGGAAAACACTGAAAAGCTGCTCTCCTGGCTGCAATCGGAACACGGTGTTAATCGCGAGACTGCGGAAAATATCGCCAATGCCCACTTGCCCGACGGGCATGGCCGCTTCGGCCTGACTGCCACCACCGCGCTGCTCGAACAGCTCAAGGCCGATGTCATTACGTATGCCCAAGCAGCGGAGCGAGCAGGATACCATCATAGCGATCATCGCACTGGCGAGTGCCTTGATGAACTGCCCTATTACGGCGAAATCCTCGCCCGCGAAATCGCGCCGGGCAAGGAAGATTATGGTGACGAGTTAGAACGCCAGTGGGGCAAGATCACCAACCCTACCGTGCATATCGGCCTGAACCAGCTGCGCAGGTTGGTGAACGCGATTGTGCGTAAATACGGTCGACCGGAATATATCTATGTCGAATTGGCGCGCGAGCTCAAGCTCAACGAAAAGCAGAAGGCCGAGCATACCCGGCGCATCAAGCAGACCACCGATGCAGCGGCTGAACGCAGCAGGAAGCTGGAAGAGATCGGCCAGCGCGATTCAGGCGGCAACCGCATGCTGCTGCGCATCTGGGAACAGCTCAATCCCGCCAATCCGCTTGATCGCAAGTGTCCTTACTGCGGGGAAGGCATCGGCATAGAAGCGCTTATGAACGGATCGGCCGATATCGATCACATCATCCCCTACTCGAAGTGCCTGGATGACAGTGTGGGCAACAAGATCGTCAGCCACACCCATTGTAACCGGCAAAAGGGCGACAAGACTCCGTGGGAACGGTGGGGCGAAACCGACCGCTGGCCGATCATTCAGGATCAGGTGGCGCGGCTGCACAAGTCCAAACAGTGGCGCTTTGGCCCCGATGCGATGGAGCGCATAGAGCGTGACGGCGGGTTCATCGCCCGGCAGCTAACCGATACGCAATATCTCTCACGCATCGCGGGCAAATATCTCTCCAGCCTCTACACCCCGGACGAGGGGCGCCGGGTCTATGCCGTTACCGGGCGGATGACCGCCATGCTGCGCCGCCTGTGGGGCCTCAATGATATCCTGCCCGACCATAACTGGGTGGAGAATGAGCATTCCAATGCGCCCAAGAACCGGCTCGACCATCGCCATCATGCGATTGACGCTGCGGTGGTCGGTGCAACTGATGCGGGAATGATCCAGAAAATTGCAACCGCAGCAGGGCGCGCAGAAGAACAGGATCTGGACCGTCAGTTTGTCGACCTGCCAAAACCGTGGGAGGGTTTCCGTGAGGATCTGCGCGAAAAACTCTATGCCACTACCGTCAGCTTCAAGCCCGATCACGGGCGCAACGGCAAACTGCGCAAGGATCGCGATGTCACTTCAGGCCGGTTGCACAATGATACCGCCTATGGCCTTACCGGCCGAACCAACGCCAAGGGCGTACCGATCGTCGTCACGCGCAAACCATTGCTCAGCCTCAAACCTGGCGATCTGACCGACCCGGAGCGGATGCCTGATCACGATCTGCAAGAGGCGCTTTACTCAGCCACCCGCGGCACCAGCGGCAAGGAGTTCGAGAAGGCTTTGCGCGAATTCGCCAGACGCGACGGCCCCTTCAAGGATATCCGACGCGTCCGCCTGACCGAACCGCTCAACGTCATCCCGATCAGCGACAAGGGTGGCCGTGCCTACAAGGCGGTGAAAGGCGATGCCAATGCCCGCTTTGACGTCTGGCGCCTGCCAGATGGCAAATGGGTGACGAAGTGGAAGGATCGCGAGGACAATGAACAGTCCAGCATCATCTCCATGTTCGATGCCCATCAGCGCGATTTTGCCGAGGCGCGCCCGCATCCCGCAGCGAAAAAGGTGCTCAGCCTGCGGCAGAACGATCTGCTGGCGGTGGAACGCGATGGCGGTGAGCGGGAGATCATGCGGGTGGTGAAGTTCGGCGGGAACGGCCAGGTATTTCTCGCCGCGCATAACGAAGCCGGACCATTGAAGGCACGCGATTCGGACGGTGGCGATCCGTTCAAATATGTAAGTGCGATGGCTGGGTCTCTGAAAAAGATAAAAGCCCGACAAATCCGTATCGACGAACTCGGCCATATTCATGATCCCGGCCCACGTGATTGAAACGATAACCAATTAACCACGTCCTTACTTCGATCTGTCAGACATTGCTTCAGCTTATGCTGGAGGTCTCTCGTCAGGCATGGATCGGATTGTCGATATCGCGACGGACAAGGTGCATTTGTCTGCCCATCGCGGCCTGTTGCTCGTCACGCTCGATGGCGAGGAAATGGGCCGAGTGGCGCTCGACGATATCGCCGCCGTCATCGTGCATGCCCACGGCGTAACCTGGACCACCAATCTCGTCGTCAAGCTGGCAGAACGCGGCGCAATGATGGTGCTGTGCGCCGCTAATCATGGGCCCGTCGCCATGATGGTTCCGCTTGAAGGACACCACGCCCAGAATGCCCGGTTTCGTGCGCAATGGGATACCGGCCTTCCGTTTCGAAAACGCGCATGGCAGGCCGTAGTGCAGGCGAAGATCCGTAATCAGGGAAGTCTGCTTTCCGCACTCGGCCAGGAGGAGGGACAGGCCCTCCTGCTGATGGCCGAAAGGGTCAAATCCGGCGACACCGCCAATGCAGAGGCTCAGGCAGCACGCCGATACTGGCCCGCGCTGATGGGCAGGGATTTCCGGCGGGATCGGGATGCAGACGGCGCCAATGCTCTGCTCAATTATGGCTACACCGTCATGCGCGCTGCCGTGGCGCGTGCGGTTATCGCCGCCGGGCTTCATCCCACGATCGGGCTCCATCACGCCAACCGGTTGAATGCCTTTGCCCTGGCTGACGATCTGGTCGAGCCTTTTCGCCCGCTGGTCGATGCGGCCGTTCACCGGATGGTGGAAGGGGACGTGGACGAGTTGGATGGTCCGGCCAAGGCCCGGTTGGCATCGCTGCTGTCGGCCGATCTGGACCTGCAAGGTTCGACGACGCCCGCCAGCGTGGCAATCCAGCGCCTGGCCCAATCACTCGCGGCCAGTTTTGAACAGGGGCGGGTGGAGCTGGCGTTGTTCCAGACTCCGGCGCCGCTCGCCTGGAACGCCATCGCTCGCCATGCCCCTGACGGCGAAATGCGGTGAAGGGCGATGGTGACACCCATCTTAGCGGATATCGGTTGATGTGGATTCTGGTGATGTTCGACCTGCCTGTGGGCACCAAGGAGGAAAGTCGGGCTGCGACCAAGTTCCGCGAGTATTTACTCGATGAAGGCTTTGAAATGAGCCAGTTTTCGATCTATGCTCGGTTCTGTTCCGGCAAGGAACAATACGAGGCCTATGTGAGGCGGATCGAACGCAATTTGCCGGACAAGGGCGACGTCCACATTCTTGGATTCACGGACCGACAATATGAGAACATCATCCGCTTTAACGGCCAGTCACGCCGCCGCCAGCGCAAAAATCCTGGCCAGCTTGCCCTGTTCTGACGTTGCGGCAGGAGGGTTTTGCTGTCCCCGACGCCCCTCAAATACGTTTTCATTCAACGGCTTGAGAGAGCATCCAGGATAGCAGTTCAGAAATCGCGGTCCAGCTGCAACTATGAATGGGTTGTGATTGCCTATCGTGAAAGGATAGCAGTTCAGAAATCGCGGTCCAGCTGCAACTGCGTCCCGCGTCGGCACAGGCTTGCCCCAAGGATAGCAGTTCAGAAATCGCGGTCCAGCTGCAACACCCGTCGGGGCGTCCAAGTCGTAATCCCCAGGATAGCAGTTCAGAAATCGCGGTCCAGCTGCAACTAAGGCAACAGCGGCGACTATATGACGAGGAGGATAGCAGTTCAGAAATCGCGGTCCAGCTGCAACGCCACGGCAGCAATGCAGTTGCCTCCGGAGAGGGTAGCAGTTCAGAAATCGCGGTCCAGCTGCAACTGCGATCATCGACAAGGCGGGGATTGAGCGAGGATAGCAGTTCAGAAATCGCGGTCCAGCTGCAACAGCGCGGTCAGATATGCGCAGATAATTAACATAACTATTATTATCCGTTTGTAATTTCTGTAGGCGCTAAATAGAAATGACACCCCTCTGCTAGATAGAGATGACACCCTCGGGCGTCTACCAGCAGAGCAACGGTGGCATGGTTCTCCCGACGGATGGGAGAACGCTTCTATGACGGTGCTGGCAATGAGCCATGGCGAGCAGGACACCCGCAAGAGGCCGGACTGATTGCAGCTCAGTCCTTTGCCGCGCACACGGTGAAGCAGCTTTGGGCCGAATTGGCCGCAACAATATCCTTCACCTGAGGCCTGACTTCAGTTAACAAAAATGTGCCCGTCGGTCAGTCCCGCGGGTGAGGCATAGGAACCTCTGTCGTTGCTACCGGTCGAACCAGTTTCGGCCGGGTGGCCGTCTTCTGTCCAGGGCTCGTCCTAAAATGGCGGCGCCTTGTGGGGGTCGGTACACAGAACGGACCCAGATATACGCTAAGGTTTTGCCGTGCCTTCGACGGCGCGCATCTGGCGAAGCGGTCTGAGCGCGGTG
>JACESM010000050.1 GCA_013911835.1 Porphyrobacter sp.
AGGGCTTCGGCGGGGCGATCCTGCCCGAACTGGAACTAGGCGGCGTGATCCTGCGCCACGAGGCGCGAGCCGGCGAGACCGCGCCCGAGCTGTCCGGCCACTACCACCCCAAACTGCGGGTGAACGTGCGCAACCGCCACATCGCCCGCCCCTGCGCGGTCATGGGGCGCAGCGCAGGCGGGGCGGAGCGCATGATCCTCCCCGCCTTCGGGTCGCTCACCGGCGGGCTCGACGCCGCCCACCCCGAAATCCTCGGCGCGCTGCAACCGGCCGCCCGCATCGAGGCACTGATGCCCGCCGCAGGCCGCATCGCCCGCTTCCCGTTGTGGCAGGCGGCGGCGTGACACTGCCCGCGCCCCTGCAATGGGTGATCGGCACCTTGACGATTTGGCATTACGCGGTTCTGGCCGGGTTCATCGCGCTGAACCTCTTGCCGCTCACCGGACACGAGCGGCAATTGCCTCTGCCGATGCGGTTGTGGGCGAGCCTGATCTTGCCGGTCACGCTTTACGCGATGGTCGCTCTGATTGCCGGGCAGGTCGTCGGTGACCGCTTCCCGTGGTCCATGCTCTGGCCTGCGGGCCTGTGTCTGGGCGCCCTGACTTCGTCGATGTTCCTCTCCACACTTTTCGGCGCTACCGGCCTCATCCGAAGGGGAGATGCGAGATCGATCCTGATGCTGCTCATCGCTGTACCCATCGCGGCCACCTTTTTTGGCCTGTTCTACGCCGCAGCCTGGTGGATCTTCCCGCGCGTCATCGGCTTCGGCCTGATCGACTTCCCGCAGCTTTCGTGGGGCGTGCACCTCTACCGCGCGCCCTAAGACTCCATCTGGCGCTTTCCCGCGTTTCGCACTACATAGCCGCCAGCACGTAAGCCACAACAGGAGAACACCCCATATCACGTCCCCCCCGGCGCTCGATGGCCCCGCCCGTAAAAAGCGGCCCTCGGTTTGATTTCATGATCAACGTCCCCAAGGTTCGCGTCATCGATGACGAAGGCGAAAACCTCGGCGTGATGTTCACCCGCGAAGCGATTGAGCAGGCCAACGAGAAGGGCCTGAACCTCGTCGAAGTGTCCCCCAACGCGGACCCGCCGGTGTGCAAGTATCTCGATGTCGGCAAGTATCGCTACGAGGCGCAGAAGAAGGCGAACCTCGCACGCAAGACGCAGAAGACGCAGGACATCAAGGAAGTGAAGATGCGTCCGAACATCGACACGCATGACTATGACGTGAAGATGCGCAACGTGCACAAGTTCATCGACAATGGCGACAAGGTGAAGATCACCCTGCGTTTCCGCGGGCGCGAAATGGCGCACCAGCACCTCGGCATGGATCTGCTCAAGCAGGTGCAGGACGACGTCGCCGAATACGCCAAGGTCGAGGCCTTCCCGCGGCTCGAAGGCCGCCAGATGCTGATGGTGCTCGCGCCCAAGTAAACGCGCGATCCCGGCAAAGGATTGTGGGGCGGGCCGCAAGGCTTCGCCCCTTTTCCTTGCCCGCGCCCTGCCCGTGCTGATAGTCCCTGCCGCCATGCCCGGGGGAAACAAGCATCGCATGACACCGCGCAGCATCGGGCTCGCTCTCGGCCCGCTCGCCTTTGCCCTCACCGCGCTCACCGCCCCGCCTGCGGGCATGGCTCCGGCCGCGTGGCTGGTCGCGGGGTTGACGCTGTGGATGGCCGCATGGTGGATGACCGAGGCGGTGCCGCTCGCGGTGACCGCGGTGCTGCCCTTCGTGATCCTGCCGCTAGCGGGCGTCTCGGATGCCGAGACGACCGCGAGCACCTACTACTCGCCGATCCTGTTCCTGCTGCTGGGCGGGGCCTTCATCGCGCTGGCGATCGAGCGCACGGGGATGCACCGCCGCCTGGCGCTGGCGATCCTGCGCGGCGTCGGGGCCGAGGGAGGGCCAGTGCGGCTGCTGATCGCCTTCATGCTGACGGCCGCGCTGCTCTCGATGTTCATCTCCAACACCTCGACCGCGCTCATCATGATGCCGATGGCGCTGGCGGTGCTGGAGGGGGGCGGCGGGGCTGAGGCAGATGGCGAGGAAATCAAGCAGGACGGCATCCACGGCGCTCTCCCGATGGGGATCGCCTTTGCCGCCAGCATCGGCGGGCTCGGCACCATCGTCGGCTCGCCCACCAATGCCATCGCGGTGGGGCTGCTCGACAAGCTTGCAGGCGTGCGCATCAGCTTTGCCGAGTGGTCGCTGTACGGGATCCCGCTGGTGCTGCTGAGCGTCCCGCTCGCCGCCTTCATCGTCGCGCGGGTGCAGCGCGTGGCCGAGCACCCCTTCGATGTCGCCGCCGCGCGCGCCGCGATCGACAGCCACGCCGCCTGGACGGCGCCGGAGAAGCGGCTGGTGCCGATCGCGCTGATCACCTTCCTCGCCTGGGTCACCCAGCCGCTGGTCGCCGCCGCGCTGCCGCCCGGCAGCTGGACCGACGGCACCATCGCCATCATCGCCGCGCTCGCGCTGTTCCTGCTCCCCGACGGCACCGGCCGACCGCTGCTGGTGTGGAAGGAGGCCGACCGCGCCCTGTGGAGCGTCATCTTCATGTTCGGCGGAGGCTTGGCGCTCGCCGCAGGCATGGCGACCTCGGGCCTTGCCAAGTGGATCGGCGCCGCGCTGCTGCCGCTTGAGGCATGGCCGCTGGTGCTGGTGGCGCTAGCGGTGACGGTGCTGGTGATCGTGGTCACCGAGTTCGCGAGCAACGTCGCGACCGCAACCGGCATCATCCCCGTGGTCGCCGCGCTGGTGGTGGCACTGGGGGCCGATCCGGTGCTGCTCGCGCTGCCTGCGGCGCTCGCGGCGAGCTGGGGCTTCATGCTCCCCGCCGGCACCGGCCCCAACGCCATCGCCTGGGCCACGGGGCGCATCCGCATCAGCGCGGTGGTGACCGCGGGCGCGCTGCTCGATGTGGCAGGGGCGGTACTGATCGTCGCGGTGGTGTGGGGGATCGCCGCGCTGGTCTAGACCTTCTGCATGCCCGCAAACGGCGCCTTGGGATCGGAAGGCCACATCGCCTCGATCTTGCCCTCCCCGCCCTTTGCCCCATGCATGTCGCCGCCCGAGACCCCATCCCAGAACCGCCCGCCGATCAGCTGTTCGGCATCGTAGGTCTTGATCAGGTAGTCGCCGAGCGGCTTTTCGACCTTCTTGTTCTCGATCAGGAAGGTCCAAAGCTTCATGCTGCCGTCGCGGAACTCGGCAAGAACCGATTTCACGAAGCCGTGCGGGACAGGAATGTTGATCCCGAACTTGTCGGACTTGTCGCCGATCAGATGGAGCGGCTTGGTGAAGTCGAAGAACGGGCAGTTGAGCACATAGACCTCGAGCACCTCCTCGCGGGCGTTAAGGTCGCGCACGGCCTCTTCCAGCTTTCGCCACCCCTGGCGATTGAACTCGGGGGTCTGCGGGGACATGTTCGAAAGCAGGAAGGTTTCGGAGTTCTCCACCGCGCGCAGGTTCGCATTGGCGCTGGCCACCAGATGCCCGCGGTCAAAGCCGGTGCCCTTGTAGGCATTCAAGGCGGCCCGAAAGCGGTGCGGCAACCGGACATCGGCGCGAAAATTGTCGAGCCGCTCGGTCTTCTTGAAGACGTCCGGAGCGAATTCCTTGCCGCCCTGGCTGACAATCTCGAGCGTCCACTTGGCCTGGCGGAAATACCAGGAATAGCCGATCGTGAAGTAGCGCCCCACCAGCAGCTGGTCGCACACCGGATAACCGTAACGCAGTTCGCGCTTCATGAGATACGGATCATTCATGGCTCACTCCCCTTGAGCATGGGGGCATGCCGGCCCCCGTGGTGCCTGTGGATCTGTGCGGCCCTGCGGCTCTTGCGGCCGAGGCGGCAAAGTGGCGGCCGGTGTCCGCCCTGCCAAGCTGCCGATTTCTGTAGGGCACCCTACCCTCCAAGGCTTGCAAGCCCATGACAGCGCGGTAAGCTCTGCCGCGAGTGGGAGAGAGCACATGACCGACAGCCGCAAGCCGGTGTTCCTGGTGATCGGAGCAGGCGCGGGGATCGGGGGCAACGCCGCGATGCGCTTTGCCGCCGGGGGCTACCACGCCGTCCTCGCTCGCCGTTCGGACGCCGAGGGCCTCGCCCGCATGACCCGCCAGATCGAGGCGGCGGGCGGCTCGGCCACCGGCACCCTCCTCAACGCCGCCGAGGACGGCAGCATCGAGGAGCTGGTCGCGCGCACCGAGGCCGAGATCGGCCCCATCCATGCCGCGCTCTACAATCTCGGCGCGCAGATCGGGAACCGCGCATTGGACCAGACCCCGCACCGCATCTTCGAGCTTGGCTGGCGGCTCGGCACCTATGGCGTCTTCCGCCTCGCCCACGCCCTGTTCCCGCACATGGTGGAGCGGGCGCGCGGCAGCGCAGGCCCCCACGGCACGCTCCTCGTCACCTCCGCCACCGCCGCAGTGCGCGGCAATGCCGGGCAGCACAGCCACGCCGCCGCAATGGGCGGGCGGCGGATGCTGTGCCAGACTCTCAACGCCGAGTTTGCGCGCCAAGGCATCCATGTCGCCCACGTCATCGTCGACGGCCCGGTGGACGCCCCCGACACGCTCGGCAAGCTGCTGGGCGACAAGTTTGACGCTTTCAAGCAGGGCAAGGGCGACAACGGCCTCATCGACCCCGCAGCCCTTGCCGAGACCTACTGGCACCTCGCCCATCAGCCGCGCAACTGCTGGAGTCACGAGGTCGATGTGCGCCCGTGGACCGACGTGCCGTGGTGGAACGACAACCCCGATCCGCAGATCGATTCGAAGGGCAAGGGGTTTGCGGGGCCCGGCTCAGACTAGTCGCGCCCTAGCGGATCAGCCACGCCACTCGCGCCGTTCCTCGGCCGCGCGCAGGACTTCATACGAGGTCTGGATCAGCTGGAACTGCTTGGCCGCCTCGGCATCGCCCGGCTTCACGTCGGGGTGCACTTCCTTGGCGCAGGCGCGGTAGGCTTTCTTGACCGCGGCGAAATCGGCGTCGGGTTCGAGGCCGAGCACTTCCAGCGCGCGCATCTCGTCGGCGCTGCGCGAGCCGTCGCCCGAGCCGGCCCAGCCGTAATGCGCGCTTTCGGCATAGCCGGCGCTCTCCTGCTGTTCGGCGCGGGCGCGCTCCTCCTTTTCGGCCTTGTCGAGGCCTTCGAAGTAATCCCACTTGGAATTATATTCGGCGGCGTGCTTCTGGCAGAAATACCAGCGGTCGCGGCTGTTGGGCGCCTTGGGCGCGGGGCAATTGCCCGGCTCGTCGCACCCGTGACGGTCGCAGATGCGGACATTGACCGCCTCCTGCGACGAGCCATAGGGCCGCCAGCGCGGGAAGCCCCAATCCATCGACCGGCGCGCGCGGGTCACCGGAAGCTTCCGGGGGTCATGTCGTTGGTCGATTGGGTCACGCGGTCAATCTAGGCGCTATGGCCCGAAATGGAAAGGCGTGAGAACACGGGAACCAGTTGCAATGTGAAATGTTGCATTGCAGAAGGACACCCGACCATGAGCCAGCAACTGACCCTCTCCAGCCTGTTCTGCGTGCTCGCGCTCGCGGGGCTGTGCGTGGTCACCGGCGCGCGCGATCTGGCGGGAATCGAAGCGCCGGTCGCGGTGCAGGCCGAGCTTTCGCCCGGCCTGCTCCAAGGTTGATCGTCCCTCTCCCCTCGGCTTGAGGGGGGGCGCGCCAGTCACTTCAATTGATGATCACGCTCGCCGCGCGGCGGTTCTGCGCCCACGAGCCTTCGTCCGATCCCAGCGCCACGGGGCGCTCCTTGCCGTAGCTCACCACCGCGATGCGGTTGGCATCGACGCCGAGGCTGACCAGATAGGCCTTGGCCGCATTGGCGCGCTTTTCGCCCAGCGCGATGTTGTATTCGCGCGTGCCGCGCTCGTCGGCGTGGCCTTCGATGGTGAAGGTGATCTGCGGATAGCGCGCGAAATACTGCGCCTGTGCCTGGAGCGCGGCGGCATCCTGGGTGTCGACATTGTAGCGATCGGTATCGAAGTAGATCGTGGTCGAGGAGCCGACGGCCTGCGCGAAGTGCGCCTGGGTGCCGACAGCCGGGCCCGCCGGCGTGGTCGGGCGCGGGGTCGGGGTCGGGGTCGGCGTGGTGTCGAGCGGCGGGGGCGGAATGTCGTCGGGCGCCTTCTTGGCGCAGGCCGCAAGGGCGCTCGCCGAGGCGAGCAGCAGGATCGTCGCAAGCTTGGTGTTCATCGCAAGGGTTCCTTTCGTGGGGAGATATCAGGGGCGGATCGGGCCCCATGCGGGGTCGGAGGCGTCAACCGGGGTGGGCAGGCGACGTTCGTTCTGGCCGGTGAGGTCGACCTGCCAGATGCCCGAACGCCCGGTGTTCTTTTCGGTGCGGAAGAACTGGATGATGCGGCCGTTGGGCGCCCAGGTCGGGGCCTCGTCCTGCCACCCGCGGGTCAGCACGCGAAGCCCGCCGCCGCTGGTGTTCATCACCGCGACGTTGAAGTCGCCCGCGATCCGCGTGAAGGCGATCTGGTCGCCGCGCGGGCTCCATTCGGGCGTGGCGCAGCGCCCGCCGAAGAAGCTGATGCGCTTCTGGTTCTTGCCGTCGGCGTCCATGATGTAGCACTGCTGGCTGCCCGAACGGTCGCTTTCGAACACGATTCTGCTGCCGTCGGGCGAGTAGGAGCCGCCCACGTCGATCCCCGGCGTGTCGGTGAGCTTGGTGGCGGTGCCGCCGGTCGCCGGGATGCGGTAGATGTCGGTATTGCCCGCGACCGCCATCGAGAACAGGATATGCTTGCCATCGGGCGACCAGCGCGGGGCGATGGTGGGGCTCTTGTTCTCGGTGACGAGCGTCTGCTTGCCGCTGCCGATGTCATAAACATAGATGCGCGGGTTGCCGTCAACGTAACTGAGATACAGGATCTTCGAATAGTCGGGCGAATAGCGCGGGGTGAGCGCGGTGGCGCTGCCGAGCGTCAGGAAGCGGTGATTGGCCCCGTCCGAGTCCATCACCGCGAGGCGCTTGACCCGGCGGTCCTTGGGGCCGGTCTCGGCGATATAGGCGATACGGCTGTCGAAGAACGGACTCTCGCCGGTGAGGCGGCTGAAGATGAGGTCCGAGCACTTGTGCGCCGCGCGCCGCCAGTCGGCCGCAGCGACCACCCAGCCCTCCTTGACGAGCTGCTGCTGAAGCTGGACGTCGTAGAGGTAGCAGCCGACCACCAGCCGCCCGTCATCGCGCGCGGTGACATAGCCCTGCACCAGCATCTCCGCGCCCTGCCCGCTCCACGCGCCATAGGCGGGCGCGCGGATCGCGGCGAAAGCGGGCTGCGGCAGGCTGTCAGGGCCGACCGGCTTGAACAGGCCGTTGTTCCTTAGGTTGGCGGTGATCACCCGCGCGATCTCGCGGCCCAGCGCCCCGGTGCCAGCCTCGTTGGCAGGCGTGGGCCGCTCACGGTCAGTGGCGAAGGCGGGGATGGCGATGCCGATATCGGACCAGGCGGCTTCATCGGTGATCACGATGTCGCGCTCGCCCGCCGCGCTGTCGACCGTTTCAACCGGGCTGTCCTCGGGCAGAGGAGCAGACAAATCCTGCGCAAAAGCAGGGTGGGACGCTGTCGCAAGCAGAAGCGATCCAATCGCCTTCAGTGCTGCCGCTTTCATTACCGGTTCCTCTCGAACTTCAGAGTGAATGTCTTATCCGCCGGGACAGGGAAGGGAACCTTGAATTGCCCGACAAGCTTGACGGCGCGCACGGCCTCTTCGCGGTGCCGCGCCACCTGATTGCGATTGAGATCGGTGACGCCGACAGTATCCACGACCTGCGGCTCCCCGACCAGCGTTCCGTCCGCATTGAGCTTGAATCGCACACGCGTCACCAGCTTATCGGCATCCGGCCCTTGCGGCACGCGGCCTTGCCACTTGATTTTTACCTGCCGCCCGATGGCACTGTCGAGGGAAGCGAGCTCGCTCGGGCCATATCTGGGCGCAGGCGCGCGGGTTTCATCGGTTTTGCGCGAGGTCCCCGGCCCGTCGCGGAAGGCCTCATCGAACGAGGGTGCGCCGCCCGGTTTGGACGCAGTCTGCTTGGGCGGGGTGGCGTCTCGCTTGGGCTGCGTGCGGTCGGGACGCGAGCGGTCGCGGCTGGGCGCGGGTTGCTGGGTTGCGGTCTTCGGAGCCGTCTTGGGCGGCGTCTGTGCGGTCCGTGTCGCGGGCTCGGGCTTGGCAGGATCGGGCGCGGGCGCAGGATTGATGTCCAGCGTCGGCGCAGAGGCCATGCGGCTCTCGCTCACCGGATCGGGCGCGGCGGCTTCCAAGCCCACCTCGGTCGCGAGGCTCACATTGATCCGCTCGGGGAAGACCGCGACTTCGCTCCGCACCGTCTGCAGCGCGAGCACGCCCACCAGCGCGCCATGCAGCAGCACGGCGGTGCCGAGGCCGATCTTCTCTTCGTTCCTGAGCGCGATCTCTCCCATCCTGTCCCCGGTTATGGCGCGCTAACTGAACCGTCGGTGACCAGCGAGATCGAGGTGAAGCCTGCGCGGCCCAGCTCGCCCATCACCTGCATCACCCTGCCGTAATCGAGACTGCGGTCGCCGCGCAGCACCACCAGCGGCTGTTCGCCCCCGCGGTTGAGGGCTTCCAGCGCCGCGGGCAGCCCGCCTGTGGGCACCGGCGCATCCTCGATATAGATCGTGCCGGCGGCATCGATCGAGACGGTGATCTGGTCGGGCTTTTCCTCGACCGGCGCGGCGCGGCTTTCGGGAAGCTCGACCGGCACGCCGACCGCAGGCAGCGTCACCGTCACCATGAAGATGATCAGCAGCACCAGCATCACGTCGACCAGCGGGGTGACGTTGATCTCGGACATGGCGGCACGGCGGGCGCGTTTGCCACGGCGCCCCCGCGAGGAGGAGACACCCATCCCCATCACGCCCGGTCCAATTCCCGGCTCAGCCCGGTGTGGAGCTTGTCGGCAAACCTCTGCAAGCCCGCCTCGTAGCGGTCGACCGCCCCGCCGAAGCGGTTGTAGGCGATCACTGCGGGGATCGCGGCGAACAGGCCGATGGCGGTCGCGAACAGCGCCTCGGCGATGCCGGGGGCGACAACGGCCAGCGAAGCACTCTGCTGCGCGCCGATCTGGAAGAAGGAGTTCATGATCCCCCACACCGTCCCGAACAGCCCCACAAAGGGCGCGACCGAACCGACGGTCGCAAGGAAGTTCAATCGCCCGGAAAGCGCGTCGGCTTCTTCCGCAATCTGGCTGTCCATGACAGCAGCAATGCGCTGGCGGGCGGCGTCACGGTCGACCGGCTGCTTGGCGGTGGACTTGCGCCACTCGTCGAGCCCGGCGGCGGCGACGCGCGCGGCGGGGACTTCCTTGCGCATCTGCTTGGTCAGCAGCCCCTCGCGGTCGCGCTGTTCCCAGAACTCGCCCTCGTATTCGCGCGACTTCTTGGAAAGCCCTGCGATCCGCAAGCTGAAGGAGACGATGATCATCCACACCCAGATGCTGGCGAGGATCAGGCCCGCCATCACCGCCTGCACGATGATGTCGGCCTGAAGAAACAGCTCGACCGGATCGAGGCGGGTAGGAGCGGGCGCGGCGGCGGCAAGCAGGTCAAGCGTCACGGCGGTTACTGTTCCTCGGTCATAAAAGTCTGGAAGGCGGCGCGCCACGGGGCGGGCTGACGGCGCGGGCGGCCGTCGAGGGTAATGAATGCGGCACGGACATCGGCGGTGGCAAGAATGTCATCACCGCGGCGCGCAGTCTGCCGCATTCGCACGCTGGCTGCGCCGAGTTCTGTGCAGCGGGTTTCGATCACCACATCATCATCGAGCCGCGCAGGGGCGAGGTATTTCACATTTACCTCGCTGAGCGCATAGGCCCCCTCCCCGCTCTCGATAGCGGCGCGCTGGTCGATGCCGAGCATCCTGAGGAGGTCAGAACGCGCACGCTCGAACCAGCGCAGATAGTTGGCGTGGTAGGTGATCCCCGAAAGATCGGTATCCTCGTAATAGACGCGCACCGCATAAAGGTGCCGCGCGCCATCGAACACGCCGCCGGGGGGAGTGGGAGAGGTCATCGCGCCATCCCATGCCTTGTCCGTGTGAAGCCGCGATGAATGCTCACCGCCGCGCGATCATCGGACCCAAGGGCTGGCCGCCGAAGATGTGGACGTGAAGGTGCGGCACCTCCTGTCCGCCATGGGCGCCGACATTGGCGAGCAGGCGGTAGCCGGGTTCGACCAGCCCCTTCATCCGCGCAACTTCGCCCACTGCACGGATGAAGCCGGCAATCTCCGCATCGGATGCCTTTGCCGAAAAGTCGTCCCAACTGACATAGCGGCCCTTGGGGATCACGAGCGTGTGCACTTCAGCTTGCGGATTGATGTCCTCGAAGGCGAAGGCCCAATCATCCTCGTAGACCTTCCGGGAAGGGATCTCCCCGCGCAGGATCTTCGCGAAGATGTTATTGTCATCGTAGGGCAGGGTCGGGTCGATCGGCATCAGTCTTGGCTCCGTGCGGCTTTTTCGGCGATCCCCGAGGTGCCCTCGCGGCGGTCGAGTTCGGCGAGCACGCTGGCAAGCGGCACGCCTTTCTCGGCGAGCAGCACCATCAGGTGGAAGAGCAGGTCGGCCGCCTCGCCCACCAGTTCGGCCTCATCCCCCGCCAGCGTGGCGATCACCGTCTCGGTCGCCTCCTCGCCCAGTTTTTGCGCGATCTTGGCGAGACCCTTGGCGTGGAGTTTCGCGACGTAGCTTTCGTCGGGCGAGGCCGTCAGGCGCTGGGCGATGGTCGCTTCAAGTCGGGTGAGGGTGTCCATGGGCTTGTCCATAGATTGGCGGCGCGGGGACTTAAAGCCCCTCACCTTGCTGGACGGGTTCTGAAGAAAACGGGTTTCACGCAGAGACCGCAGAAGAGCAGAGGGCGCGGAGGTGTTACACTGGCAGCGAAGCTGCAAAATATTTCACGCGAAGGCGCGAAGATGTTGCGCTACTCCGCAGCGCCGACTGCCCTCTTCGCGTCTTCGCGTGAAATCCTGAAAGCCGCTGGCGCGGAGGGCACACCCCCTCCGCGGTCTCTGCTCCTCTGCGGTCTCCGCGTGAACCAAGCCCCGTCCATATGAGGCCGATCACCCTCGCGCCGGAAGCCCCGCCGCGCGCAGGGCCGCATGGGCCTCGGCGATGGTGTGGTGGCCGAAGTGGAAGATGCTCGCGGCGAGCACCGCGCTGGCATGGCCCTCGGTCACTCCTGCAACAAGGTGTTCGAGGCTCCCCACCCCGCCGCTCGCGATCACCGGCACGCTGACCGCGTCGGCGATTTCGCGGGTGAGCGCGAGGTCATAGCCCTTCTGGGTGCCGTCCCCGTCCATCGAGGTGACGAGCAGCTCGCCCGCGCCAAGATCGGCAACCTTCATGGCATATTCGAGCGCATCAATGCCGGTCGGCTTGCGGCCGCCATGGGTGAAGATTTCCCAATTTCCGCGCGGCGTGCGGCGCGCATCGACGCTGGCGACGACGCATTGGCTGCCGAACTTGGCGGCAATCTCGCCCACCAGCTCGGGCCGGGCGACGGCGGCGGAGTTTACCGCCACCTTGTCCGCCCCCGCCAGCAGCAGCGCGCGCGCGTCCTCCGCCGAACGCACCCCGCCGCCGACGGTGAGCGGCATGAAGCACACCTCCGCCGTCCGCCGCACCATGTCGAGCAGCGTCCCGCGCCCTTCGTGGCTGGCGGAGATGTCGAGAAAGCACAGCTCGTCCGCCCCCGCTTCGTCATAGGCACGCGCCTGCTCGACCGGATCGCCCGCGTCCTTCAAGTCGACGAAATTGACGCCCTTGACCACGCGCCCATCGGCGACATCGAGGCAGGGGATGACGCGGATGCGGACGGTCATGGGGTGCCCCCGAAAAACTTCTCGTACAGTTCCCAGTACGCAATCGCGGTGATGAGTACGAACAGGCCAAAGGCGCCCCAGTAGAGGACTGGTCGGTCCGCACGGGTGTAATATGCGAAGCGTCTGGCAGTCCAAAGATGCACAAGGAAGAGCGGGCAGACAATCGCAGTTACAGCCATCGGAGCGTCGAAATAGAAAGCAATCGGGGTGCCAATGATCAGGGCGGCCGCAAGAGAAAGCCTTGCCCAATTCGGCAAGGCCTCGACCACGCTTCGCTTTCCCTCGCTCATGCCGCCCGCGCCCCCATCGCAATCGCCGCCGCCAGATCGAGCCGCCCTTCATAGAGTGCCCGCCCTGTGATCACCCCCTCGATCCCGTCATGCGCGTGGAGCGAGAGGATGTGGATGTCGTCGAGCCCCTTCACTCCGCCGCTGGCGATCACCGGAATGTCGACCCGGCGCGCAAGGTCGACGGTCGCCTCGATGTTGACGCCTTTCAAGAGCCCATCGCGGCCAATGTCGGTGAACAGCAGCGAGGCCACCCCTGCGTCCTCGAAGCGGCGGGCGAGGTCGGTGACGGGGACGTCGGAAACCTCGGCCCACCCTTCGGTCGCGACCATCCCGTCCTTGGCGTCAACCGCGACGACGATGCCGTTCTCCCATTCGCGCGCCATTTCGCGCACGAAGTCGGGGTTCTTGAGCGCGGCCGAGCCCATCACCACCCGCGCGACGCCGAGGTTGAACCACCCCTCCACTGCCGCCGCATCGCGGATGCCGCCGCCCAGTTGCACGTAGCCGGGGAAGGCCGCGACAATCGCCTCCACCGCGGCCCGGTTGCGACTTTCTCCCGCAAAGCTGCCGTCGAGGTCGACGACGTGGAGATGTTCTGCCCCCGCGCCGGCAAAGATCATCGCCTGCGCGGCGGGGTCATCGCCGTAGATCGTGGCGCGGTCCATATCGCCTTCGGCAAGGCGGACGACCTGGCCGCCCTTCAGATCAATGGCGGGGAAGATGATCATTTTGCGCCCCTCCCCAGTATGGGGAGGTGGCAGCGCGAAGCGCTGACGGAGGGGACTCGCCCCACGCACGGTCTTGGCAAGCGGCGAATCCCCTCCACCACCCTTCGGGCGGTCCCCCTCCCCGTTCCGGGGAGGATCATTACGGATACCATGCGAGAAACCTTTCCAGCGTCGCCAGCCCGTAGGCCTGGCTCTTCTCCGGGTGAAACTGCACGCCGAGGATGTTGCCCTGCGCAACCGCCGCCACCAGCCCCTCGCCGTGGTCGGTCATCGCTGCAACATGATGCGGATCGGACGCGGCGAAGTGGTAGGAGTGGAGGAAATAGGCCTCCCCCTCCTCGATCACCGGGTGGTCCTTGGCGTGGGGCAGCATGGCGACATCGTTCCAGCCCATGTGCGGCACCTTGATGCTCGCGTCCGAGGGCGCGATCAGCCGCACCTCGCCCGGGATCCAGGCGAGGCCGGGATGCGCGCCGAATTCGAGCCCGCGCTCGGCCAGCAGCTGCATCCCGACGCAGATGCCGAGGAAGGGCGCGCCGCCCACCTGCACCCGCTCGGTCATCGCCTCGACCATGCCGGGGAGCGCGCGCAGCCCCTCGGCACAGGCACGGAAGGCGCCGACACCGGGCAGCACGATCCGGTCGGCCGCGCGCACGACATAGGGGTCGGCGGTGACGGTGACGCTCGCTCCTGCCGCCTTCAAGGCGTTGTGAACGGAATGGAGATTGCCCGCGCCGTAATCGATGAGAGCGATGACTTCAGCCAATCGTCCCTCCCCGTTCGGCACGAATGGGGAGGTGGCAGCCCGCAGGGCTGACGGAGGGGAATGCGGCGCGGGCGGAAGACCCCTCCGTCACCGCTGCGCGGTGCCACCTCCCCATTCCGTTGGAACGGGGAGGGACGAAGAAAGTCTCAGCCACCGAGCTGCCCCTTGGTGCTCGGGATAGCCTCGCCCTTCCTCGGATCGCGCTCGACCGCCTGCCGCATCGCGCGGGCAAAACCCTTATAGAGGCTCTCGCAGATGTGGTGGTTGTTGGTGCCGTAGAGCAGCTCCATGTGGAGCGTGATCCCGGCCGCCTGCGCGACCGAGTGGAACCAGTGCTCGATCAGCTCGGTGTCCCATTCGCCGAGGCGTTCCTGGGTGAACTTGGCCTTCCACACGAGGTAGGGCCGCCCGGAGATATCCAGCGCCACCCGCGAAAGCGTCTCGTCCATCGGCGAATAGGCCGCGCCATATCGCCCGATCCCGGCCTTGTCGCCCAGCGCCTGCGCAATCGCCTGCCCCAGCGCGATCGCCGAATCCTCGGTGGTGTGGTGCTGGTCGACATGGAGGTCGCCCTCCACCTTCATCGTCACGTCGATCAGCGAATGGCGGCTGAACTGTTCGACCATGTGATCGAGAAACCCGATCCCGGTCGAAACGTCATAGGCGCCGGTACCGTCGAGATTGACGGCAATGGCGATCTTGGTCTCGGTGGTGTTGCGGTTCACCGCGCCGGTGCGGGGGGGAGTGCTGGCCATGAGCCGCGCTATAGTCGGCTGGCGGCACATGACAAGCGGGCCGCGCATTGCGGCTATGCCGGTGTCAATGCGGCGTGACACGTCCCGAACACGCCAAAGCCCCTTGACCAACTACGCGCATACCGCCACGAATCCGTCCAGCCATGAACAGTGACACGCCCGATAGCCTGATCCCCTATGACGAGATCGTGCAGGAAGCCCTGCGCGCCGTCGTCGGCCGGGTGCTGGGCTCGATTGTCAGCGGCGGCGGCACGCTGCCTGGCGCGCACCACTTCTACATCACCTTCAAGACCGGCGCGCCGGGCGTGTCGATTCCGCCGCACCTGCGCGAACGCTTTCCGGACGAGATGACGATCGTCCTCCAGAACAAGTTCTGGGATCTGGAGGTGCTGCCGCAGCTCTTCTCAGTCAGCCTCACCTTCAACCAGGTGCCCGCCAAGCTGACCATCCCCTTTGCCGCGATCACCGCCTTCGTTGATCCGGCGGTGGATTTCGGCC
>JACESM010000051.1 GCA_013911835.1 Porphyrobacter sp.
GGCTGAGGATCACCGTCACCGGCGCCTTCTCGATCATCGCGTCCATGCTGAATTCGACAGTCGCGGCGGCCTCGGCGATCAGCGTGCGGCGCTTGCCGAGCGGCGTGTCCTCGGCATAGGCCTTGCGAAGATTACGCAGGTCGCGCTTCAACCGCGTGCGCTGCTTGGCCGGGCTTTCGAGCAGAGCGTTGAGATCGGCTTCTTCCGCCAGCAGTTCGTCCTGCTCCTTCCTCAGCTGCATTTCCTCGAGCTTGCGCAAGCTCCGCAGCCGCATGTTGAGGATCGCCTCGGCCTGACGGTCGGTCAGCGCGAATTCGGCCATCATCACCGGCTTGGGTTCATCCTCGGTGCGGATGATCTCGATCACCCGGTCGAGGCTGAGAAAGGCGATGATGTAACCGCGAACCAGCTCCAGCCTGTTCGCGATCTGCTCCAGCCGGTGCTGCGCGCGGCGCTGGAGGATGTCGATCTGCGCGAAGGTCCAGCTTTCGAGCAGTTCCTTCAGCCCCATCACCATCGGCGTGCGCCCGAACCCGGGCCGCGCGTCGAGGACGTTCAGGTTGAGGCTGAAACGGGTTTCCAGATCGGTGAGCTTGAACAGGCTTTCCTTCAAGAGCTCGGGATCAACATTGCGGCTCTTGGGCACCAGCACGATGCGGATCGCGGTGTCGCTTTCGTCGCGCACGTCTTCGAGGATCGGGAGCTTGCGGTCGGCGATCGCTTGCGCGATCTGCTCGATCAGCTTGGACTTGGGCACCTGATAGGGGATTTCCGAGATGACCAGCTGCCACTGCCCGCCGCCGAGCCGCTCGATCCCCGCCGCAATATCAGCCTCGTCCTTGGCCTCGGGCGCGAGGAAGCGCCCGCGCAGGCGGAAGGCGCCGCGCCCGGTGAGATAGGCCTGCGCGATCGCGGCCCTGCTGTCGACCACCTGGCCGCCGGTGGCGAAATCGGGGCCGTGGAACAGCTCCATCAGCTCCTCGTGGCTGACCGAGGGGTTGTCGATCAGCGCCAGCGTCGCATCGATGATCTCGGCGACATTGTGGCTGGGGATGCTGGTTGCCATCCCCACCGCGATGCCGCTCGACCCGTTCGCCAGCAGATTGGGGAACAGGCCGGGGAAGATCTCGGGCTCGATCTCCTCGCCGTTATAGGTGGGGATGAAGTCGACCGTGCCCTCATCCAGCCCCGCCATCAATTCCAATGCCGTGCGCGTCAGGCGCGCTTCGGTGTAGCGGTAGGCGGCGGCGTTATCGCCATCGACATTGCCGAAATTCCCCTGCCCTTCCACGAGCGGGTAACGCAGGCTGAAATCCTGAGCGAGCCGGACCATCGCGTCATAGACCGAGGCATCGCCATGCGGGTGATACTTGCCGATCACGTCGCCGACCACGCGGGCCGATTTCTTGAAGGCATCGCTAGGGTTGAGCTTCAGCTGGCGCATCGCCCACAGCAGGCGGCGGTGCACCGGCTTCAGCCCGTCCCGCAGGTCCGGCAGCGAGCGCGCGGTAATCGTCGAGAGCGCATAGACCAGATAGCGTTCGGACAGCGCGGCATCGAAGGGCGCATCGACGATCGCGTCGAAGCCGTCGTCCGGGGTTTCGGGGGGTTCATCGGTGGTGGGGGGCGCGGCCATGCCCCCCCATAACAACCGCCGCGGGCCCAAGGGAGAGGGGTTTCCACAGGGAATACTCCGCAATCGCCGGAGCAGGGCGGGAGCGGCAATGTGTATTCCCCTTGCCAAACCGCCTGATTTCATTCGATCATCGCCGCGCACGCAAGGGACAGGGGAATTCATGCGCATATCACTGGTTGCCGCCGCCACGCTCGCTCTGTGTCTGACAGGGTGCAGCAAGCCCGCTGACGGGGGCGGAGCAGACAGCGAGTTCGGCTTTCGCCAGGCGGAGCAATCCTCGCTCTTCAACATCATCGAAGGCGATAGCGACATGGCCATGGTGGAGCGGCTCCAGTCGGTGAACGTCGAAGAGCCGCCCGCCGACTCCGCCTCAACCGTCCCCCTGCCCACTGCCGCGACCGCTTCGGCACCGAACCAGATCGCCTATTCCTATGGCTACGGCTTCCGGATCGAATCCGACGCCATCACCGACCTTCAGAACCGCCACATCGCCCTGTGCGAGAAGATGGCCCCCGCCTGCCGCATCATCCGCTCCTCGCAGTCGCGTTCTGACAGCTGGGACGGTTATGGCGAGCTGCGCCTGGAAGTCGCCGCCGAGCGCGCCGGGACACTGGCCGAGGCGCTCGTCGCCCCGGCCGAGGAGCTGGGCGGCACGCTGGTCTCCTCCGTGCGCGAGGGCGAAGACCTGAGCACCCAGATCATCGACACCGAAGCGCGGCTCAACTCGCGGCTGGTGCTGCGCGACAAGCTGACCGCGATCCTCCAGAACAATCGCGGTTCGGTCGACGAGCTGGTCAAGGCCGAGTCCGAGGTCGCCAAGGTCAACGAAGAGATCGACGCGGTGCGCGCGCGGCTCGAGAGCTTTCGCGGCCGCATCCGCTACAGCGACATGAAGATCGCTTATGAACCGGCCTTCGGCGAAACCCAGGTCGGCTTCGTGCGTCCGGTGGCGAGCGCCCTGAGCGCGGTCGGATCGACGCTGGGAGTGAGCATTGCCGCGATCATCTACGCCATTACCGCGCTGCTGCCGGTGGTGATGCTGGTGCTGGCCTTGCGCTGGCTACTCCACCGTTTCGGCTACCGCCTGCGGTTTTGGAAGCGCGACCTGCGCGGGCACAAATCAGCGGAGGAATAGGCCTACATCCGCCGCGCGTCGGCGCTGACGGCGGGGATGGTGACGGTGAGGCCGTCCATCTCTGCCGTCAGCTCGATCTGGCACGACAGGCGCGAGGTGCGCCGCGCGCCGGCAGCGAAGTCGAGCATGTCCTCCTCCTCCTCGGTGGCAGGCGGCAGGCGGTCGAACCACTCGGGGGCGACGATCACATGGCAGGTCGAGCACGCCATCTGCCCCTCGCAGGTGCCCTCAAGCGGCAGCCCCGCCGCCTGGCCGACCCGCAAGAGCGTATCGCCGCTCTCCGCCACGGTCTCGACGGGTTTCCCGCGCGGATCGACGAAGGTGATGGTGATGCTCACAGGCCTTGCTCCTTGGCGCCGGCGAGAATCGCGGCGGCAGCGGTCTCGATGTCGGCCGGGCTCGTATAGCGCCCGAAACCGAGGCGGATAGAGGACTTTGCCTCGGCATCTGAAAGCCCGATGGCGCGCAAGACGTGGCTCGGCCGCCCCGATCCGCTCGCGCAGGCGCTCCCGGCGGAGAACATGATCTGGCGGCAATCGCTCATCAGCCGCGCGACATCCAAGCCATCGCGCCGGATGTTGAGATTGCCGTGCCAGCGATCCACCGCGCTGCCGTTCAAGTCCCACCCGGCGAAGGCCTCGCGCACGATGTTCCACAAATGTTCCACGTGAAACATTTGCTCCGACAGGCTCTCCTGCGCCACCTGCGCCGCCGCGCCAAAGCCTGCGCACAAGGCGGGCGAAAGCGTGCCAGAGCGCAGGCCAGCCTCCTGCCCACCACCGTGCAACAAGGGGGCGACTACCGCGCCATTACCCACCCACAACCCGCCGATACCCTTGGGGCCGTGGACCTTGTGCGCCGAGACCGCGATGAAATCGGCCGCGACCTCGACCGGCACCTTGCCATAGGCCTGCACCGCATCGACCAGCACCCTGGCTCCGACCCGGCGGGCGATCTCGACCACCGGGGCGAGCGGGTTCCTCACCCCGATCTCGTTGTTGATCGCCATGACCGCGACAAGACCCGTCGATGACGTGACATGATCTGCCAATGCATCGACATCGGCCCGGCCATCGGGCAGCACCGGGAGCACGGTGAAGCGCCGCCCCTGCGCCTCGACCGCGCGGGCGCAATCGAGCACGGCGGCGTGTTCGGTGGCGAAGGTGACAACGTCGCCGGTCGTGCCGAGGATCACGGTGTTGATCGCCTCGGTCGCGCCGCTGGTGAACACCAGCCGCCCGCCTTCGGGCAGCAGCGCCGCGACCCGCTCACGCGCGGTCTCGACAGCGGCGGCGGCCATGCGGCCCATGCGGTGGGGCGAATGGGGATTGCCGAAAGTGTCGCTCTCCGGCCCGCCGAGCCAGCGTAGCATCGCCTCGCGGGCTTCGGGGGCGAGCGGCGTGGTGGCTTGATAGTCGAGGTAGATCATGGGGTTACTTCCCACTGAAAGAGGGGAGAGCCTCGGCCCGCAAACGGACGGGCCGCAAGGGCGACTGCCCGCCCGCAGGTGCCCGGAGCGCAGCGGAGGAACAGCACCGAGGACTGCACGCCGGAGGGCGTGCAGCACACAAGAAAGCTGGGTCCCGGGTCAAGCCAGGGACGGGGGAGAAGGTCAGCATAGCGAAGCCCACGCCGCCGCAAACCGCTCCAGCTCCTCTGGCGTGGTCGACCAGCCGAGGCTCACCCGGATCGTGCGCGCCGCCACATCGTCGGGCACCCCGAAGGCGTCGAGCACGCGGCTTTTCTTCAATGTGCCCGAGGAACAGGCGCTCCCGGCCGAGACGGCGAAGCCCAAGGCGTCCAATCGGATCAGCAGGGCCTGCGCGCTCATGCTGGGGTGGGCCAGCGCGATGATATGCGGGCATTGATAACCGGGAGCGATGATCTGTGCGCGTTGCGCCAACGCCTTCTTGAAGGCGAACTGCTGCTCGACGCTCACGCCCCATGACTCATAGCCACCCGCTTCGAGCGCGGCGGCCATGCCCATCGCGCCGGGCAGGTTCTCGGTGCCCTGCCGATAGCCCCGCTCATGGCCGCCGACTGGCTCAAGCAGGGCAAAATCGCGCACCAGGAGCGCACCGATGCCAATCGGGCCGCCAAACTTGTGCGCCGATACCACGAGCATGTCAGCTTGAGGCAGGTCGAGCTTACCCGCACCCTGCGAGCAATCGACGAGCAGCGTCCCGCCGAGGTCCTTGACAATACCGGCGAGGGTCGTGCGGACATAGGGGAGAAGCACGGTCCCGGTTTCGGAATTTGCCTGCTGCAATGCGACCAGTGCGCCGCTGCAATCGGTCAGCGTGTCGGGATCGACCTCGCCTTCGGCAAGAGGCACCACCTCGGCATCCGGCGCGGCGCGGAACACCGCGTCATGCTCGACCGCGCTGACGATCCGGCGCTTCACCTTCGCGCGGTTGAGCGCGATCCACAAAGCCTCGCTCGCCCCGCTGGTGAAGATCAGCTCGTAATTTTTGTCTCTTTGGCCCAACCCCAGCGCCCGCTTGATCCGCTCGCGCGCATCCTCAAGCGCGGCGCGGGCGCGGCGGCCTTCGGCATGGGGGCTCGAAGGGTTCGCCCAAAGCCGACAACCCTCCTCCATCGCCGCCCTCGCCTCGGGGCGCAGCGGGGAAGTGGCGGCGTGGTCGAGATAGACCCGTTCGGGAATGGCTCATGTCCTCGTAAAAAATTGCGATTTGCGCGAGCGAACCTATATAGGCCCCGCATAGCCGAGCGCCACCCGGCGCGGCCACCACATCTTGTCAGGGTTCTCCGATGCCGTCCGTGATTTTCCCCGGTCCCGAGGGCCGTCTCGAAGGCCGTTTCGCCCCGCCCCCGCGCCCCCGCGCACCGGAGGCGATGATCCTCCATCCGCACCCCGAAGGCGGGGGGACGATGAACGACCGGATCGTGCAGCGGCTTTACAAGACCTTCGCGGATCGCGGCTTTGCGACTTTGCGCTTCAACTTCCGCGGCGTCGGCCGATCGCAGGGGTCGTTCGATTCCGGCATCGGCGAGCTGTCCGACGCAGCTTCGGCGCTCGACTGGGTGCAGTCGATCCATCCCGAAGCGCAGAGCACCTGGATTGCGGGATATTCCTTCGGCGCGCTGATCGGCATGCAGCTGCTGATGCGCCGCCCCGAAGTGCGCGGCTTCATCTCGGTCGCGCCGCCGGCCAACATGTATGATTTCAGCTTCCTCGCCCCTTGCCCGGCGAGCGGCATCTTCGTGCAGGGCGCGGCCGATACGGTGGTGCAGCCGGGCGCGGTGCAGAAGCTGGTCGACAAGCTGCGCACCCAGAAGCACATCACCATCCACCACGAGGAAATCCCGCGCGCCAATCACTTCTTCGAGAACGAGATGGATGACCTGATGCGCTCGGTGGACAATTATCTGGATTTCCGCCTCTCCCCGGATTGCCCGATCAAGTAGGGGTATCACGCGCGAGTCCTTGGTTTGCGTGGTCGCCTCCGCGACCACGTCCTCGGCGCTGTTTCAAGCCCTGCGGGCTTGAGCGCCTGCGGCTCGCGCGCGTGCGCTCGCGGTCGCTAGCGCGACCGAGATCCTTGTGAGCGCAGCCGCCTCCGCGGCTGCGTCCTCGGCGCGTTTTTGTGTTCCGCATCGCCTCCGCGATGCGAAATCCTCGCTCACGCGGCCTAAAGGCCGCATCGCTGCGGGCGCGCAGTCGCGCGTGCGGTCGCTAGCGCGACCGAAATCACCGCTTCCCATTCGACTCGCGCTGGTTCGGCCCGCCGCAGGACGGGTCGCAAGGGCGAACGCCCGCCCGCAGCGACGCGCCCGAAGGGTGTGTGAGCGAGGACTTCGCATCGCGGATGCGATGCGGAACACAAGGACTCCAATCATTTCTCTACTGAAATGATTGGCAAAAATACAGTCCTGAAAAACAACGCGAAAGTGCTTCGTGCCTAACAAAAGTCATAGTACCTTGCGCGGCGAGCGGGGACGGAGTGCCAAGCTTGCGAAAGGTGCTCCGGCCACCGCTCCCACACTGATGGAGAGAGGAGCCCCTGCATGACTTATGTGTCTGCCAATCGCCGTCCCAACGCCGTCGCGCTCGCCGGAGCGCTCGGCATTCCGGGGGCCGTCGGCGCCCTGCTGGTCGTCGGCCTTGCGGTGACGGTGACCACCGTCCCCACCCGGCCTAACCCCAAGGCGACCCCGATCGCGGAAATCCTGCTGCCCCCGCCCCCGCCGCCGACCCCGACGCCTCGCCAGCCGAAGGATGACACCAGGACGACCACCACCAACACGACCGTCCCGCATCCGAATCCGCCGCCGCAGTTGCCGGTCGATCTTGGCAAAGGCGAACCGGTGAACACCTTCCCCATTGACCGCGATCCGATCACCACCGGGCCGATCGAGTTCGGGATCGGCCCCTCGCCCAGCCCCGCCTCGCTCTACGATCCGGTCGGCGCCAAGCCGAAGGGCAATCCCGGCAAGTGGGTCACCAATGACGATTACCGCCCGCGCTGGGTTGCCGAGGAGCTTTCGGGCACCGCGCGCGTCGATCTGGAGCGTGAAGCGCGCGGTGCCCGAAAGCTCCTCGGCAACCCAGCGCGGGCGGTAATCGTCATTGGTGACCCACTTGCCGGGATTGCCCTTCGGCTTGGCGCCGACCGGATCGTAGAGCGAGGCGGGGCTGGGCGAGGGGCCGATCCCGAACTCGATCGGCCCGGTGGTGATCGGATCGCGGTCAATGGGGAAGGTGTTCACCGGTTCGCCTTTGCCAAGATCGACCGGCAACTGCGGCGGCGGATTCGGATGCGGGACGGTCGTGTTGGTGGTGGTCGTCCTGGTGTCATCCTTCGGCTGGCGAGGCGTCGGGGTCGGCGGCGGGGGCGGGGGCAGCAGGATTTCCGCGATCGGGGTCGCCTTGGGGTTAGGCCGGGTGGGGACGGTGGTCACCGTCACCGCAAGGCCGACGACCAGCAGGGCGCCGACGGCCCCCGGAATGCCGAGCGCTCCGGCGAGCGCGACGGCGTTGGGACGGCGATTGGCAGACACATAAGTCATGCAGGGGCTCCTCTCTCCATCAGTGTGGGAGCGGTGGCCGGAGCACCTTTCGCAAGCTTGGCACTCCGTCCCCGCTCGCCGCGCAAGGTACTATGACTTTTGTTAGGCACGAAGCACTTTCGCGTTGTTTTTCAGGACTGTATTTTTGCCAATCATTTCAGTAGAGAAATGATTGGAGTCCTTGTGTTCCGCATCGCATCCGCGATGCGAAGTCCTCGCTCACACACCCTTCGGGCGCGTCGCTGCGGGCGGGCGTTCGCCCTTGCGACCCGTCCTGCGGCGGGCCGAACCAGCGCGAGTCGAATGGGAAGCGGTGATTTCGGTCGCGCTAGCGACCGCAAGCGCGACTGCGCGCCCGCAGCGATGCGGCCTTTAGGCCGCGTGAGCGAGGATTTCGCATCGCGGAGGCGATGCGGAACACAAAAACGCGCCGAGGACGCAGCCGCGGAGGCGGCTGCGCTCACAAGGATCTCGGTCGCGCTAGCGACCGCGAGCGCACGCGCGCGAGCCGCAGGCGCTCAAGCCCGCAGGGCTTGAAACAGCGCCGAGGACGTGGTCGCGGAGGCGACCACGCAAACCAAGGACTCGCGCGTGATACCCCTACTTGATCGGGCAATCCGGGGAGAGGCGGAAATCCAGATAATTGTCCACCGAGCGCATCAGGTCATCCATCTCGTTCTCGAAGAAGTGATTGGCGCGCGGGATTTCCTCGTGGTGGATGGTGATGTGCTTCTGGGTGCGCAGCTTGTCGACCAGCTTCTGCACCGCGCCCGGCTGCACCACCGTATCGGCCGCGCCCTGCACGAAGATGCCGCTCGCCGGGCAAGGGGCGAGGAAGCTGAAATCATACATGTTGGCCGGCGGCGCGACCGAGATGAAGCCGCGCACTTCGGGGCGGCGCATCAGCAGCTGCATGCCGATCAGCGCGCCGAAGGAATATCCCGCAATCCAGGTGCTCTGCGCTTCGGGATGGATCGACTGCACCCAGTCGAGCGCCGAAGCTGCGTCGGACAGCTCGCCGATGCCGGAATCGAACGACCCCTGCGATCGGCCGACGCCGCGGAAGTTGAAGCGCAAAGTCGCAAAGCCGCGATCCGCGAAGGTCTTGTAAAGCCGCTGCACGATCCGGTCGTTCATCGTCCCCCCGCCTTCGGGGTGCGGATGGAGGATCATCGCCACCGGTGCGCGCGGGCGCGGGGGCGGGGAGAAACGGCCTTCGAGACGGCCCTCGGGACCGGGGAAAATCACGGACGGCATCGGAGAACCCTGACAAGATGTGGTGGCCGCGCCGGGTGGCGCTCGGCTATGCGGGGCCTATATAGGTTCGCTCGCGCAAATCGCAATTTTTTACGAGGACATGAGCCATTCCCGAACGGGTCTATCTCGACCACGCCGCCACTTCCCCGCTGCGCCCCGAGGCGAGGGCGGCGATGGAGGAGGGTTGTCGGCTTTGGGCGAACCCTTCGAGCCCCCATGCCGAAGGCCGCCGCGCCCGCGCCGCGCTTGAGGATGCGCGCGAGCGGATCAAGCGGGCGCTGGGGTTGGGCCAAAGAGACAAAAATTACGAGCTGATCTTCACCAGCGGGGCGAGCGAGGCTTTGTGGATCGCGCTCAACCGCGCGAAGGTGAAGCGCCGGATCGTCAGCGCGGTCGAGCATGACGCGGTGTTCCGCGCCGCGCCGGATGCCGAGGTGGTGCCTCTTGCCGAAGGCGAGGTCGATCCCGACACGCTGACCGATTGCAGCGGCGCACTGGTCGCATTGCAGCAGGCAAATTCCGAAACCGGGACCGTGCTTCTCCCCTATGTCCGCACGACCCTCGCCGGTATTGTCAAGGACCTCGGCGGGACGCTGCTCGTCGATTGCTCGCAGGGTGCGGGTAAGCTCGACCTGCCTCAAGCTGACATGCTCGTGGTATCGGCGCACAAGTTTGGCGGCCCGATTGGCATCGGTGCGCTCCTGGTGCGCGATTTTGCCCTGCTTGAGCCAGTCGGCGGCCATGAGCGGGGCTATCGGCAGGGCACCGAGAACCTGCCCGGCGCGATGGGCATGGCCGCCGCGCTCGAAGCGGGTGGCTATGAGTCATGGGGCGTGAGCGTCGAGCAGCAGTTCGCCTTCAAGAAGGCGTTGGCGCAACGCGCACAGATCATCGCTCCCGGTTATCAATGCCCGCATATCATCGCGCTGGCCCACCCCAGCATGAGCGCGCAGGCCCTGCTGATCCGATTGGACGCCTTGGGCTTCGCCGTCTCGGCCGGGAGCGCGTGTTCTTCGGGCACATTGAAGAAAAGCCGCGTGCTCGACGCCTTCGGGGTGGCCGATGATGTGGCGGCGCGCACGATCCGGGTGAGCCTCGGCTGGTCGACCACGCCAGAGGAGCTGGAGCGGTTTGCGGCGGCGTGGGCTTCGCTATGCTGACCTTCTCCCCCGTCCCTGGCTTGACCCGGGACCCAGCTTTCTTGTGTGCTGCACGCCCTCCGGCGTGCAGTCCTCGGTGCTGTTCCTCCGCTGCGCTCCGGGCACCTGCGGGCGGGCAGTCGCCCTTGCGGCCCGTCCGTTGGCGGGCCGAGGCTCTCCCCTCTTTCAGTGGGAAGTAACCCCATGATCTACCTCGACTATCAAGCCACCACGCCGCTCGCCCCCGAAGCCCGCGAGGCGATGCTACGCTGGCTCGGCGGGCCGGAGAGCGACACTTTCGGCAATCCCCATTCGCCCCACCGCATGGGCCGCATGGCCGCCGCCGCTGTCGAGACCGCGCGTGAGCGGGTCGCGGCGCTGCTGCCCGAAGGCGGGCGGCTGGTGTTCACCAGCGGCGCGACCGAGGCGATCAACACCGTGATCCTCGGCACGACCGGCGACGTTGTCACCTTCGCCACCGAACACGCCGCCGTGCTCGATTGCGCCCGCGCGGTCGAGGCGCAGGGGCGGCGCTTCACCGTGCTCCCGGTGCTGCCCGATGGCCGGGCCGATGTCGATGCATTGGCAGATCATGTCACGTCATCGACGGGTCTTGTCGCGGTCATGGCGATCAACAACGAGATCGGGGTGAGGAACCCGCTCGCCCCGGTGGTCGAGATCGCCCGCCGGGTCGGAGCCAGGGTGCTGGTCGATGCGGTGCAGGCCTATGGCAAGGTGCCGGTCGAGGTCGCGGCCGATTTCATCGCGGTCTCGGCGCACAAGGTCCACGGCCCCAAGGGTATCGGCGGGTTGTGGGTGGGTAATGGCGCGGTAGTCGCCCCCTTGTTGCACGGTGGTGGGCAGGAGGCTGGCCTGCGCTCTGGCACGCTTTCGCCCGCCTTGTGCGCAGGCTTTGGCGCGGCGGCGCAGGTGGCGCAGGAGAGCCTGTCGGAGCAAATGTTTCACGTGGAACATTTGTGGAACATCGTGCGCGAGGCCTTCGCCGGGTGGGACTTGAACGGCAGCGCGGTGGATCGCTGGCACGGCAATCTCAACATCCGGCGCGATGGCTTGGATGTCGCGCGGCTGATGAGCGATTGCCGCCAGATCATGTTCTCCGCCGGGAGCGCCTGCGCGAGCGGATCGGGGCGGCCGAGCCACGTCTTGCGCGCCATCGGGCTTTCAGATGCCGAGGCAAAGTCCTCTATCCGCCTCGGTTTCGGGCGCTATACGAGCCCGGCCGACATCGAGACCGCTGCCGCCGCGATTCTCGCCGGCGCCAAGGAGCAAGGCCTGTGAGCATCACCATCACCTTCGTCGATCCGCGCGGGAAACCCGTCGAGACCGTGGCGGAGAGCGGCGATACGCTCTTGCGGGTCGGCCAGGCGGCGGGGCTGCCCTTGGAGGGCACCTGCGAGGGGCAGATGGCGTGCTCGACCTGCCATGTGATCGTCGCCCCCGAGTGGTTCGACCGCCTGCCGCCTGCCGCCGAGGAGGAGGAGGACATGCTCGATTTCGCTGCCGGCGCGCGGCGCACCTCGCGCCTGTCGTGCCAGATCGAGCTGACGGCAGAGATGGACGGCCTCACCGTCACCATCCCCGCCGTCAGCGCCGACGCGCGGCGGATGTAGGCCTATTCCTCCGCTGATTTGTGCCCGCGCAGGTCGCGCTTCCAAAACCGCAGGCGGTAGCCGAAACGGTGGAGTAGCCAGCGCAAGGCCAGCACCAGCATCACCACCGGCAGCAGCGCGGTAATGGCGTAGATGATCGCGGCAATGCTCACTCCCAGCGTCGATCCGACCGCGCTCAGGGCGCTCGCCACCGGACGCACGAAGCCGACCTGGGTTTCGCCGAAGGCCGGTTCATAAGCGATCTTCATGTCGCTGTAGCGGATGCGGCCGCGAAAGCTCTCGAGCCGCGCGCGCACCGCGTCGATCTCTTCGTTGACCTTGGCGACCTCGGACTCGGCCTTGACCAGCTCGTCGACCGAACCGCGATTGTTCTGGAGGATCGCGGTCAGCTTGTCGCGCAGCACCAGCCGCGAGTTGAGCCGCGCTTCGGTGTCGATGATCTGGGTGCTCAGGTCTTCGCCCTCGCGCACGGAGGAGACCAGCGTGCCGCCCAGCTCCTCGGCCGGGGCGACGAGCGCCTCGGCCAGTGTCCCGGCGCGCTCGGCGGCGACTTCCAGGCGCAGCTCGCCATAACCGTCCCAGCTGTCAGAACGCGACTGCGAGGAGCGGATGATGCGGCAGGCGGGGGCCATCTTCTCGCACAGGGCGATGTGGCGGTTCTGAAGGTCGGTGATGGCGTCGGATTCGATCCGGAAGCCGTAGCCATAGGAATAGGCGATCTGGTTCGGTGCCGAAGCGGTCGCGGCAGTGGGCAGGGGGACGGTTGAGGCGGAGTCGGCGGGCGGCTCTTCGACGTTCACCGACTGGAGCCGCTCCACCATGGCCATGTCGCTATCGCCTTCGATGATGTTGAAGAGCGAGGATTGCTCCGCCTGGCGAAAGCCGAACTCGCTGTCTGCTCCGCCCCCGTCAGCGGGCTTGCTGCACCCTGTCAGACACAGAGCGAGCGTGGCGGCGGCAACCAGTGATATGCGCATGAATTCCCCTGTCCCTTGCGTGCGCGGCGATGATCGAATGAAATCAGGCGGTTTGGCAAGGGGAATACACATTGCCGCTCCCGCCCTGCTCCGGCGATTGCGGAGTATTCCCTGTGGAAACCCCTCTCCCTTGGGCCCGCGGCGGTTGTTATGGGGGGGCATGGCCGCGCCCCCCACCACCGATGAACCCCCCGAAACCCCGGACGACGGCTTCGACGCGATCGTCGATGCGCCCTTCGATGCCGCGCTGTCCGAACGCTATCTGGTCTATGCGCTCTCGACGATTACCGCGCGCTCGCTGCCGGACCTGCGGGACGGGCTGAAGCCGGTGCACCGCCGCCTGCTGTGGGCGATGCGCCAGCTGAAGCTCAACCCTAGCGATGCCTTCAAGAAATCGGCCCGCGTGGTCGGCGACGTGATCGGCAAGTATCACCCGCATGGCGATGCCTCGGTCTATGACGCGATGGTCCGGCTCGCTCAGGATTTCAGCCTGCGTTACCCGCTCGTGGAAGGGCAGGGGAATTTCGGCAATGTCGATGGCGATAACGCCGCCGCCTACCGCTACACCGAAGCGCGCCTGACGCGCACGGCATTGGAATTGATGGCGGGGCTGGATGAGGGCACGGTCGACTTCATCCCCACCTATAACGGCGAGGAGATCGAGCCCGAGATCTTCCCCGGCCTGTTCCCCAATCTGCTGGCGAACGGGTCGAGCGGCATCGCGGTGGGGATGGCAACCAGCATCCCCAGCCACAATGTCGCCGAGATCATCGATGCGACGCTGGCGCTGATCGACAACCCCTCGGTCAGCCACGAGGAGCTGATGGAGCTGTTCCACGGCCCCGATTTCGCCACCGGCGGCCAGGTGGTCGACAGCAGGGCCGCGATCGCGCAGGCCTATCTCACCGGGCGCGGCGCCTTCCGCCTGCGCGGGCGCTTCCTCGCGCCCGAGGCCAAGGACGAGGCTGATATTGCGGCGGGGATCGAGCGGCTCGGCGGCGGGCAGTGGCAGCTGGTCATCTCGGAAATCCCCTATCAGGTGCCCAAGTCCAAGCTGATCGAGCAGATCGCGCAAGCGATCGCCGACCGCAAGCTCCCGATCCTCGAAGACGTGCGCGACGAAAGCGACACCGCGATCCGCATCGTGCTGGTGCCCAAGAGCCGCAATGTTGATCCCGAGCTCTTGAAGGAAAGCCTGTTCAAGCTCACCGATCTGGAAACCCGTTTCAGCCTCAACCTGAACGTCCTCGACGCGCGGCCCGGGTTCGGGCGCACGCCGATGGTGATGGGGCTGAAGGAACTGCTCGAAAGCTGGACCTTCGCGCAGATCGACATCCTCCAGCGCCGCGCGCAGCACCGGCTGGAGCAGATCGCGAACAGGCTGGAGCTGGTTCGCGGTTACATCATCGCCTTTCTCAGCCTCGACCGGGTGATCGAGATCATCCGCACCGAGGATGAACCCAAGCCGGTGATGATGGCCGAATTCGCGCTGACCGACCGTCAGGCCGAGGCGATCCTCAACATGCGGCTGCGGAGCTTGCGCAAGCTCGAGGAAATGCAGCTGAGGAAGGAGCAGGACGAACTGCTGGCGGAAGAAGCCGATCTCAACGCTCTGCTCGAAAGCCCGGCCAAGCAGCGCACGCGGTTGAAGCGCGACCTGCGCAATCTTCGCAAGGCCTATGCCGAGGACACGCCGCTCGGCAAGCGCCGCACGCTGATCGCCGAGGCCGCCGCGACTGTCGAATTCAGCATGGACGCGATGATCGAGAAGGCGCCGGTGACGGTGATCCTCAGCC
>JACESM010000052.1 GCA_013911835.1 Porphyrobacter sp.
GAGATCATGAAGGCCCCGAAGAAGCCCTTGATCGCCCAGGCGCGCCAGTGCTTGGCGATGGCGGCGCTGTCCCATTGGTCACGCCCCGCGATGCCGCCACCTGCCACGAAGGCGCCGAAGTGAAAGCATCCGTCCCGCGGCTCAAGCAGATAGCGGTCGAGCCAGATGACATAGGGCACCGACAGCACCACCAGCGGGAAGACCGCAATGCTCAGCACCTCCATCGAAAACAGGTAATTCCCCGTCCAGTACCAGCGCCCGAGCGCATAGAAGGCGGCGAGCAGCGCCCAGGTCGACCACAGGCCGACCAGTTTGATCACCGCGACCGGCATGACCTCGTGCAGGGGGCGCTTGAGGCTCCAGTCGATACCTGTGGAGGGCCTGAGGTGCACCTTGTCGACCAGCACCGACCACGCCGCCATCGGCAACGCGGTGAAGAGCATCGCGGTGAGCGCGGCGTAAGGCCCTGAAAGAACGCCGCGTTCTCCCGCCAAGGGTCCGCCGAGGCCAAGGCCGGTGGCGATCTCGGGATAGGCGCGGCAGAAAGCGATCCACAGGGCGAGGCCCGCCAGCCCCGCCAGCCCGACGCCGGTCGAGACATCGCTGCGGGGGAGCGCAGTTGGAAAAGGAGGCGGCGGCGGATTCATCGCCGCATCCTCCTACAGCACAAGGGTTAACACCCCGGCAATTGCTCTCCGGATCGGCGACAAACCGGTGAAAAGCGCACAACCACCCGCTCACGACCCGCCAATGACCCGCCAACGGCGGGCACCGGCGCAGAACCGGGGTAGGATATCACTTCCAGGCGTGGACCGTGCCGCTGTCATCCAACAGGAAAAGCATCCCGTCGGCCACCACCGGCGCCATGCTGATCGGCTGGCCGATATCGGCGAACAGCGTCGCCGATCCCTCGCCCGCGCTGACCTTCCACACCTCCCCGCGCGAGCTGGCGACCCACAGCTGGCCGCCAGCGAGCACCGGGCCGGTCCAGAAGATCGGGCCTTCCTTGTCTTCCTCGTCCCTGTAGCGCTGCAGCTGGCTGATCCAGCGCACCCGGCCCGAAGAGCGGGCGATGGCGAGCAGGCGCGCATCGTCGGTGAGGGTGAAGATCCACTCGCCCGCGATCGCGGGGGTGGAGATGCCGGCAAGGTTCAGTTCCCAGATGCGCTGGCCGCTGACCAGTTCATAGGCCGCCATGCGCCCGCCCTGCCCGAGCGCATAGACGCGGCCCGAATCGATGATCGGATCGGCGTCGATATCGGTGACCGAGCCGACCGTGGTCGAGATATTGGTGCGCGCCAGTGCGTCCGACCACAGCACGCGGCCGTTCTCGTAGCGATAGGCGGTGAGCTCGCCGGAGGAATAGCCCGCGACGATCGTGCCCTGCCCGGCGGCGGGCGCGGCGACGCCGAACACGCCCGACTGGGTGTTCGATCCGCTCTCGTCCCACACCAGCGAGCCATCGTTGATGCCAAGCGAGATCAGCTGGTTGTCCTGCGTCATCACGAACAGCTGGCCGAAGGCGATGGTGGGCGATCCGCGCAAGGGTCCGGCGGGCTTGACCTTCCACAGCATCGCGCCGGTCTCGGCGTCGAGCGCCTTGACCTCGCCCACGCCGTTGGTCGCATAGAGCTTTCCGCCTTCGTAACTGACCCCGCCGCCAAAGGCCGAGGGGCGCATGTCATCGGTCATGCTCTCGTCGTTCTGGAGCGACCACAGCTCGGCGCCGGTGTTCTTGTCGAAAGCGTGAATCACCCCGTCGGTGCCCTCGACGAAGAGTTTGCCCCCGCCCACCACGGGCGCAGCGGCGAGGCGTACACGGTTGCTCGATCCGGCGACCCGGGCAGTCCAAAACTTGGTGGGGTTCTCGGCGAGGGCGAGATGCCCGTAGGACTTGCTCGCCGCACCGCCTGCCTGCGCCCATTCGGGATTGTTGCGCTGCGGCGGCAGCACCACGCTGATCCCGGCGAGCGCGGGATCGACCTCGGCCCCGCTCTCGATGCGCGAGAGGATCGGCACGCGGTTGCCGATGGTGGGCGTGGTCTTGTCCTTGCCCCCGCCGAACAGCCCGCCCTTGCAGCCGGTGAGGCCTGCGGCCAGCACGCCGGCCAGCAGCGCGGCGCGGAGGATCTTGTTGTGTGTCATCGGTACTCTACTTCCCATCCCTCGATCATTGTGCGGTCGGCGCGGGCTGTGCCGCTACGCTTTCGCCTTCTTCATCGGACGTGATCCCTTCGTCCTTGAGCAGCTTCTTCACATCGACGATTGCGTCAACGCCCATCAGCCCTGCCATCTGGCGCGCGCGGCTGCGCAGCGTTTCGGGCAGGTCTTCATCCTTCGACATCTCGGCAAACAGCTTGCCCGCCTCGGCGCGGTTGCCCGCCTCGAGATGCGCCATCGCCACCAGCTCGCCTGCCGAACCGAAATAGGGGTTGCCGGGGACGGCCAGATCCTTGAGCTGCGCGACAACGTCGGTCGGCTTCATGGTGTCGTAATTGATGCTGACCTCGCGCACCCGGGCCAGATCGCGCAAGGCGGAAGGGGTGGTCGGGTCGGCAGCAATCTGCTTGTAGAGCCCGCTCGCCTTGGTCTTGTCGCCCGCTTCGAGCGCCGCGGCCGCCTGAATGAACCGCGCCGCCGCGCGCGCGCCGGGCGAGGCATCGTCGCCAAGCAGGCCCGCTACCTTTTCGGACGCGCTCTTGAAGTCGTTCTTCTCCGCCAGGTCGAGCGCGGAGATCACCGTTTCCGACTGGGCCTCGAGCGCCTGTTCGGCGTAGTAATCCCAGATCATGTAGCCGCCGAGTGCCGCGATCAGCGCCAGCACCCCGCCCAGCACCTTGACCCCGTGCTTGCGCATGAATTCGTAGAGCGCATCCTCGCGCACGGCCTCGTCGATCTCGCGGATCAGCACCTCGTCCTCGCGCGAGGGGGCGGGGGTGTCGGGGGAGGTGGTGGGAATGCGCGCCATGGTGGGCCTTGGTGTCCTCGTGAAATGATCCGCGCCGCCATGCTCATGAAAGCGCGAGGGCGCTCTTTAGGCAGGTGAAGCGCCCCGCGCAATGGCACCGGCCACACCGACGGGGAGATGGCGGGCGCGGGTTGAACCTCAGATGAAGCAATCTGCGCGGAAATGCAGGTATCAGAAGGCGCGGCCCATGGCGCGGATGTAGGCGGCTTCATAGGCGGTCTGCATTACCGCGAAGTCGAAATGCGCCCGCGCCCGCTCGCGATTGGCGGCACCGAGGCGAGCACGCAGCGCCGGTTCGGCGGCGAACGTCGCGAGCGCGTCCTGAAGGCTGCGCACATCGCCCGGCGGGGCCAGCAGCGCGGCATTCTCGGGGGAGAGGATCGCGCGGATATCGCCCACGTCGGTCGCCGCCACCGGCAGGCCCGCCGCCATCGCCTCGACCACCGAGAGCGGGAACTGCTCGGAGGCCGAGGACAGCGCGAAGATATCGAACAGGCCGACGACCTTTGCGGGGTCGACATTGCCCGGGAGGTGGACCCGCGCGGCGATCCCTTGCGCCCCGGCAGCCGCGAGGATGGCCGCACGTTCGGGCCCCTCGCCGCAGATCATCAGATGCCAATCGGGCGGGAGCTTCGCGCAGGCGGCGACCAGATCGGGCAGGCGCTTGACCCCGCGCAGGCCCGCCAGCGTGCCGACCCAGAACTGCCCTTCAAGCTTGCTGATCGGGAGAGCGGCGGGATCGGGCGGGGCGGCGAAGGCGGCGGTGTCGATGCCGTTGGGGATGCGCAAGACGCGCGCCTCGGGCTGGCGCCAGACCTCGCGGGCAATCGTCTCGAGGCCGGTCGAAGGCACGATCAGCGCCGCCGCCCGCCCCAGCGCCGCGCGGCGGTAGAGGTTGCGCTTGGGGCTGAGGCGCATCGCCTCGTCCTCGTTGAAGCCGTCCTCGTGGTGCACCAGCGGGGGGAGCTTCCGGATATCGGCATAGACGCGGTGCGCCATCACCGCGTCCATCGCGCCCCAGTTGTAGGTGCATACGAGGTCAAATCCCCGCATCGCCCGCGCCAGCCCCGCCAGCCGCCACGGGGTCGGTCTGCCTTTCAGCGAGGGGAAATCCTGCGGATAGTCCACCGGCACCCCCTCCTCCACCAGCGCGGCCGCCGCCATAGCTTGAGGCTCGGCCGAGACAATGGTGTGCTCGACCCGCGGCCCCCAGGCGTTCATCAGGCGGGTCGCGCGCACCTCCTTGCCGCCCGCGGCGAAGGTGGAATGCAGGTGCAGGATGCGGGGAACGGCTCCCGCAGGCGCCTTGCTCACTCCGCCGCGTCCAGCAGCGCAAGGATCGCGGCGCGCGCCTCGGGCTCGTCCAGCGTCGGCGCGTGGCCGACATCAGGGACGATGACGGTGCGCATCTTCGGATTGCGCATCCCCATCTGCTTGACCGTGTCGGGGCTGAGAAGATCCGACAGCCCCCCGCGTACCAGCACCATCGGCACATCACGCAGGGCCTCGAAGGCCAGCCACAGGTTGGGCGGCGCGGCGTTGCCGGGTTTGGCGAAAGGCTCAGCGATCGCCATGTCGTAATCGAACACGATCCGTCCGTTCTGGCTCACCACCATGGTGCGCTTGGCCATTTCGAGCCACTGGTCGAGATCGAACCTTGGGAAGGCCGCGCCATGCGCCTCGGCCAGCCCGCGCGCGGCGTGGACCCAGGTGGGGTAGGAGCGCCCCTGCCCGACATAGCCCGAAATGCGCGCGAGGCCTGCGGCCTGCACCTCGGGGCCGATGTCGTTCATCACCACCGCGCTCATCCTTCCGGGCTTGCCCGCAGCCATCAACAGGGTCATCAGCCCGCCCATCGATGTGCCGATGGCGGCGAAGCGGTCGACCCCCTGCTCGGCAAGCAGCTTTTCCACGTCCTGCACATAGGTGACGGGCGAATAGGTATCCGAATCCGGCGCATAATCGCTCATCCCACGGCCGCGCATCTCGGTCACGATCACCCGGCGCGTGGCGCACAGCGCCTCGGCCAGCGGGCCGAAGTCGCGGGCGTTGCGGGTGAGGCCGTGCATGCACAGCACCGGCAGCTTGTCCCCGCCATCCGGCCCGGGATAGTTGCGGTAATGCAGGGTGAGGCCATCGCTGCTGGTCCAGTAGCGATCTTCGTAAGTGGCGGCCATGAGCGCGCGGTAATCCCTTCGTCCAAAGGCCCGGGGCGCTTGCGCGGGGGCCTGCTTGCGCCCACTATCGCGGCATGAGCGAGGGACTGCAACACCCGGATGCATCCGGCACCTATCAACCCGATCCAGCCATCCTGGTGCTGGCAGGCTGGCTGGGCGATCCCGTCGCTGCGGCGGACTTTCCCGAAACACGCCTGCGCTGGCGCAATGATCGCGCGGCGGCGAGCATCGGGATGGCGGGCCTCAGCGACGCGGAATGGCTCGCCCATTTCGGGCGGTTTGCGCCCTTGGAGGGCAACCTCCCCCAGCCGCTCGCGCTGCGCTATCACGGGCACCAGTTCCGGGTGTACAACCCCGAGATCGGCGACGGGCGGGGGTTCCTGTTCGCGCAGATGCGCACAACCGACGGGCGGCTGATGGATCTCGGCACCAAGGGTTCGGGCCAGACCCCGTGGAGCCGCTCGGGCGATGGGCGCCTCACCCTGAAGGGCGCGGTGCGCGAGATCCTCGCCACCGAAATGCTCGAGGCCCTCGGCGTCAACACCTCCAGGACCTTCAGCGTGATAGAGACCGGCGAGGCGCTGTATCGCGGGGACGAGCCCTCGCCCACCCGCTCCGCCGTGCTGGTGCGCCTCAGCCACTCGCACATCCGCTTCGGCACCTTCCAGCGGCTGTTGGCATTGGAGGCAGCGGACGAGATGGAGGCGCTGATCGGCTACTGTCTCCAGCACTTCCCCGCCCCGCCCCCGCCCGCTGACGCCCCCGACCGCGACAACCCCGCGATCCGCCTGATGCACGCCGTGACCGAACGCATGGCCGATCTGGCCGCCAGCTACATGGTGGCAGGCTTCGTCCACGGGGTGCTCAATAGCGACAACATGAACATCACCGGCGAGAGCTTCGACTATGGCCCATGGCGCTGGCTACCGGCGTGGGAGCCGGGCTTCACCGCCGCCTATTTCGACCATGCCGGCCTCTATGCCTTCGGCCGCCAGCCCGAGGCGCTGCACTGGAATTGCGGGCAGCTTGCGGTCGCGCTGCGGCTCCATGCCGAGACTGCGCCGCTGGTCGCCGCGCTTGAACGCTTCGGGCCGCTCTACATGGCGGCAATCGCGCGGCGATGGTGCTGGCGGCTGGGGGTGCAATCGCAGGGGATCGAGGAGGACACGCAGCTCGTCGCCGGGTGCGAGGCGCAGATGCGCGCAGGCTCGGTCCAGCCCGACGCCTTCTTCTTCGCGCACCGCGGCGGGCGCGGCCTGCCCGAGGCGTTCAGCCATTACCGGCCAGTCGAGAACGGCCACCCCTATTGGTCCGACCCTGCGCCCCAGTCGATGCTGATCGAAGAGGTCGAGGGCGTCTGGGCCGCAATCGACGAAAGCGACGACTGGACCCCGCTCCACGCCAAGGTTGCCGCCTTGCGCCGCATGGGCGAGGCGCATGGCATTCCGCCCGAACCTGCGGGACATGCGTAACGGGCTTACCCCTATCTTTTCAGTCACAAGCACTATAGATGCGCGCATCCTCTGAAGCAGGACACAACAGGCAACGAATTCGAGCGTGACCGACAACATCCTCATTTCTTGCGAACCGGCCACCGGTGAGGAATTGTGGCGCGGCCCCGTCTCCGATGTGGACGCGGCGGTCTCCGCCGCGCGCCGTGCCTGGGCGCCGTGGGCCGCGCGCGGGCTGACCGAGCGGATCGCGCTGCTGCGCGCCTTCGGCAACGCCATGCGCCGCGATGCTGACACCTTCGCCGATCTGATCGCGCGCGAGACGGGCAAGCCCTTGTGGGAAGCGCGCAAGGAAATCGACGCGGTGGTCGCCAAGGTCGACATATCGGTCCAGGCCTATGCCGAGCGCACCGGCAAGAAGAAATTCGATTCCGGCATCCATTCGAGCGCCGCGGTGCGCCACAAGCCGCACGGGGTGATGGCGGTGCTGGGGCCGTTCAACTTCCCTGCGCACCTTCCCTGCGGCCACATCATCCCCGCGCTGATCGCGGGCAATGCGGTGGTGTTCAAGCCCTCGGAAAAGACCCCCGCGGTGGGCGAGGCGCTGGTTGCCGCGTTCCACGGCGCGGGCGTGCCGGCCGACGTGATCCAGTGCGTCATCGGTGGGCCGGAGGAAGGCAAGGCGCTGGTCGCCCATCCGGGAACCGACGGCGTGCTGTTCACCGGCTCGGCCCAGGCGGGAATTGCCATCAACCGCAAGCTTGCCGCCAATCCGGGCAAGATTGTCGCGCTCGAGCTGGGCGGCAACAACCCTATCGTCGTCACCGACACCCCCAAGCTGGCCGACGCCGCCGCGATCATCGTCCAGAGCGCCTTTGCCACCGCCGGCCAGCGCTGCACCGCGGCGCGGCGGCTGATCGTGGTCGAGAGCGTCTATGGTGCGCTGATGGCCGAACTCGTGCCGCTCGCGCGCCGGCTGATGGTCGGCGATCCGCTGGGCGAGCCGCAGCCCTTCATGGGCCCGGTGATCGACAACGAGACCGCCGACCGCCTGATGGAGAGCTTCGTCGCGCTGATGACCGGCGGCGGCCGACCGCTGCTGCACATGCGCCGCTCGCTGCCCGACCTGCCGTTCCTCAGCCCCGGCATCATCGACGTCACCGACGTGCCTGACCGCCCCGATATCGAGCTGTTCGGCCCGCTGCTGCAAGTGATCCGCGTCCCCGATCTCGACACCGCGATCACCGAGGCAAACAACACCCGCTTCGGCCTCGCCGCATCGCTGATCGGCGGCAGCCCGGAGGATTACGGGCGCTTCTGGGCCAATATCCGCGCCGGGATCATCAACTGGAACAGCCCCACCACGGGGGCCTCGTCCAAGGCCCCCTTCGGCGGGATCGGCCTTTCCGGCAACCACCGCCCCGCAGCCTATTACGCCGCCGACAACAGCGCCTATCCGGTCGCCAGCACCGAGATGGACCAGCCGCGCGCGGGCGTCATGGTGGGGCTCAGGCCCTAGCTGGCGGCACGGTAGACCAGCGTCACGCCGGTCAACCCGTTCGCCGCCTGCCTAAGACTGACCACGAGCCGCTCGACGCCCTTGCCGGTCGCCGCAATGCTGTCGCCGGGCGCGGCGTGGCGGGTCGGCGCGAGACCCGCGCGGCGCGCGCGGACGTGGTGATATTGCAGCACCACCTCGGGCGCGGCCGGGGTGAGATAGCGGACGATCCGCAAGGCACAGCCCTTGGCCTTGCTCGCGCCCGCCTGCACCACCATGGCGCGCGGCGGGATCGCGGCGGCCGGCGGCAGGTTGGCGGCAAGCGCGAAATCCTCCGTCAACCCCCTGGCGCAGGTGCCCGGCGCACCGACTGCGGCGAGCAGTTCCAGCGGCCCCGACATCGGCCCGAGCAACGCAGGCCCCCGCGCCTTGCTGGCGGGTGGCAGATCGGGGAGCGCGCCGCTTTCGAGCAGTTCGATCCGCATCGCCTCGCGCGCGGCAGCGGCGGTCTCGCTCGATCCGGCGAGCACCGGCAGCGCAGCGCTGTCGGCGAAACCGATCGCGGCCGCAGCCTCGTTGCGGCTGGCGAGGTCAGGGTCGCTCATCAAGGGATCGTGGAGCGCGCGGGCGATCACCGGATCGGTCGCGATCAGCGCCTCGCCGGACGCGGGCGCGTCCCCGCTGGGGGCGCAGGCAGCAAGCAGGCCGAGGCAGGCCACAAGGATCAAGACGCAGCGCATCGCGGGGAGCGTGGCACGAGGATGGTTAATTTCGCCCTCATTGCCGCCATGAAAACGCCCCGGGTGCCTCTGCGGCAACCCGGGGCGCCTTCCGCAAAGCTGTTGCTTTGCGCCCGCGACCATTTGGTGGGAATGGCCGCAAGATGATGAGACGCCAAGGGCTTCGAAGACTCGAAAATGCGACCCGCGCGTCTCGATTGTTAATAGTTAGCACAAGTTATCTGAACAAATCGGCGTGGCACTTGTCAGTCGCCATTCAGCCGCGGGGGCCGGCGCAAGATCGCTTGCGCGCGGGGCACCCCACGCCTAACGGCGGGCCTCCATGACCACCCAGCCCCCCGTAACGCCCGCAGTTGGTGCCGCTTCGGCCTCGGGCCCGGTCGCCTCGGGCCTCGCGCCTGCGCTTGGCGCCTATCTGATCTGGGGCTTCCTGCCGCTCTACCTGGTGCTGGTGCGCAGCGTCCCCGCCTTCGAATTCGTCGGCTGGCGGATCATCTGGACGCTGCCGCTGTGCCTCCTGATCGTCGCCTTCCGGCGGCAATTCCCCGAACTGCTGGCGGCGCTGAAGAGCCCGAAGAGCCTGCTCGCCCTGCTGGCGAGCGCCGTGCTGATCGGGATCAACTGGTTCGTCTACATCTGGGCGATCATGGCGGGTGAGGTCTATGCGACGAGCATCGGCTATTACCTCAACCCGCTGCTCAACGTGCTGCTCGGCACGCTGGTGCTGGGCGAGCGACTGAGCCGCCGCCAATGGGTGGCGGTCGCCATCGCGGCGCTGGCGGTGGCGCTGCTCGCCGCGGGTGCGGTCACCAGCCTGTGGATCAGCCTCACACTCGGCACCAGCTTTGCCGTCTATGGCCTTGTGCGGAAACAGGTCGCCGTGGGGTCGCTCCCCGGCCTCACCATCGAGAGCGCGATCCTGCTGCCCATCGCTGCGGCCATCGCGGGGTGGTATGCGTTCAGCCCGCAGGGCTCGTCCTTCGGGCATGATGCGTGGCTGAGCGCGCTGATCATCTTCTCGGGCGTGGTCACCGCGATCCCGCTGCTGCTGTTCGCGCTGGCGGCGCGGCGGATGGACTATTCGACGCTGGGCTTCCTCCAGTACATCGCGCCGACGATCGTGTTCTTCCTCGGCCTGTTCGTCTTCCACCAGCCGCTCGCGCCCGCCAAGCTGGCGAGTTTCGTGCTGATCTGGGTGGCGGTCGGCGTGTTCGTGTGGGACCTGTGGGCGAAGCGCAAAGCGGCCTTAACCTAGAAACTTCCAGCCTATCGTTTGGCCGCCGTGCCAGGGGACGATCTCCTCGCCGGTCACGTGGAGGCACTGCGGCACCGCCACCTCGGCACGCTCGAGCGTCACCGTCTCCGCGTTGACTGGCAGCTTGTAGAAGGCCGCGCCGTGGAGCGAGGCGAAGCCCTCGAAATGCCCAAGCGCGCCCTCCTCGTCGAACACGGTGAGGTAGCTTTCCAAAGCATAGGGCGCGCCGAAAATCCCCGCGCAGCCGCAAGCGGTCTCCTTCGCGCGGCGCAGATGCGGGGCGCTGTCGGTGCCGAGGAAGAACTTCGGCGAACCGCCCGTCGCCGCCTTGCGCAGGGCGAGGCGGTGAGATTCGCGCTTGGCGACGGGGAGGCAGTAATTGTGCGGCTGGATCCCGCCGACCAGCATCGCATTGCGATTGATGTGGAGGTGCTGCGGGGTGATGGTCGCGGCGACCTGCGGCCCGGCCTCGTTGACGAAGTCCACTGCGTCGCTGGTGGTGATGTGCTCGAACACAATGCGAAGCGTCGGGAAGCTCGCAACAATGGCGCGCAAGTGCCTCTCGATGAACTCTTTCTCACGGTCAAACACGTCGACCGAATGGTCGGTCACCTCGCCGTGAATGCACAGCACGATATCCTCGGCCTCCATCCGCGCGAGGACGGGATAGAGGTTCTCGACATTGGTCACGCCCGCAGCCGAATTGGTCGTCGCGTTGGCGGGATACATCTTGGCGGCGGTGAAGACGCCCTCGGCCGCGCCGCGTGCGAGATCGTCGGCGTCGGTGGTGTCGGTGAGGTAGCAGGTCATCAGCGGCTCGAACCGCACACCTTCGGGCACCGCGGCGCGGATGCGGTCGCGATAGGCTGCCCCGAGCGCCGTTGTCGTCACCGGCGGGGTCAGGTTGGGCATCACGATCGCGCGGGCAAACTGGCGCGCGGTGTAGGGCACCACCTCGCGCATGATGTCACCATCGCGGAAGTGAAGATGCCAGTCGTCGGGGCGGAGGATGGTGATGCTCTCGCTCATGGCTTCCCCTTAGCGGCGGCCATGCCTATCTGTCACCCATGACTGCAACCCTGCTGACCACCCGCGCGCTGGTGCGCCTCTCGCCCCTCGATCCAGCGGAGGATGTCGCCGCCTTCCTCCAAGGCCTCGTCACCAACGACGTGGCCGGCCCGCTGCCCTGCTATGCCGCCTTGCTGAGCGCGCAGGGCAAGCACCTGTTCGATTTTCTGGTGTGGGCGGATGGAGCAAGCCTGCTGCTCGATTGCGAGACTGCGCATGCGGACGAGCTGGTGAAGCGCCTTTCGATGTATCGTCTGCGCCGCAAGATAGCCATCGCGCGCGACGAGAGCCTTGGCGTGCATTGGAGCCCCGTGCCGCAGGAGGGTGCGGTGGCTGACCCCCGCCTCCCCGCCCTCGGCTACCGCTGGCTCGGCGCGGCGGAGGGCGAGAGCTCCGATGCCGCCTACCTCGCCCACCGCCTTGCGCTGGGCGTGCCCGAGGGCCGCGCGGAGATGGGCGACATCCTTTGGCTCGAAACCAACGCGGTCGAGCTCAATGGCGTCAGCTTCACCAAGGGTTGTTACGTCGGCCAGGAGAACACCGCGCGGATGAACTGGCGGCAGAAGGTGAACCGGCGGCTGGTGGTGGTGCCGCTAGCGGCGTCGGATGAAGCGCGGCGACAAGCGGCTTACGAAGACCTCGGCCTTGCGATCGATCACCTGCGGGTGGAAAATCTCGATCCGGCCACCCTGCCCGCGTGGCAGCGCGTCGGGGTGCTGCCGGCCGCGAACTAAGCCGTCTGGTGCCCGGCAAGGCTCGCTTCGAGCATCGCCGTCGCCCGCTCGCGCGCGGCATCGCGCCCCAGCCCGAGCGATTTCGCCAGCGGCCCGCCGATCAGCGCATCGCCCAGCGCCATCAGCACCAGCGACAGCGTGTCGCGGTGCAGCCGCCGCTCGGCGATGTGTTCGGGGGTCTCGGTCGGCGCGAGTTCGTCGAGCAGGTCGTGGATCACCGAGATGATCGGGTCCAGCGCGTCCTCGTTGCCCGTCAGCAGCATCCAGCTGGTGAGCGCGCCCGCGCCCTCGCGGTCGAAGGCGTCGAAGGCGAGATCGACCACCTCACGCGCCGAGCCCAGCCCCGCGCGGCTGGCGTGGACCGCCTGCAGGATCGTCTCGCACACCGTGCGCGCCAGATGCTCGGCGAGCGCGCGCTGGAGCCCGGAGGCCGAGCCGAAGTGGTGCAGCAAATTCGCATGGGTGCGCCCGACGCGGGCCGAGACCGCCTTCAGCGTCACCGCTTGCGGCCCCGTCTCGATCAGCAGCGCGCGCGCGGCGGCAAGCGCGGTGCTGCGCGATTCCTCGGGAGTCAGTCTCTTTCTGGCGACCATAGGCCTGCGCCTCTAGGGGATTTTGCAGGTGCGAACAAGCCACCCGCCCCCCAGCTGCCCCTCAGGCGGCGCGCGCAAACGGGGCGGGGTCCATGTCAGCCTCCAGATCGAGCGCATACTCGACCGATTCGGTCGCGCACCCCCGACCCAAACTGAAGCGCAGGCCGATCCGCCCGGTCGGGACGAATCCGATCTTGCGCAGCACCTTGCCCGAGGCCGGATTGTCGACGAAATGCCCCGCGACCACCCGCCGGTGGCCGAGCGCGCGCGCGATCTTGAGCACCGCGCCCGCCGCCTCGGTGGCATAGCCGCGGCCCCAATGCTGGCGCGCGATCCAGTAGCCCAGTTCGGGCTGGCCCTCATGCTCACCCATGCCGGCGCTGCCGATCACGCCGACGCCCGGCAAGGTCACGAGGAAGTGCGGCAGGCGCATGTCCTGCGGCATGGCAGCGAAGGCGCGCGCGTCGTCGAGACTATAGGGCCACGGCGCGCGGGCGAGATTGCGCACAATCGCCTCCTCGCCGATGCCGGCCAGGATGGCGCCGCAATCCTCTGGGAAAGCGGGCCTCAGGAACAGTCTTTCGCTGCGATGGAACACGAGAGTTCTCCCTACCTCGCCCCGCGCCTGCCCCTAGGGATGACGCATGACAATTTCGTGGCCGCGAAGCTTTTGAATTGTCGCGGCAATCGTGAGGGAGAACGAGAAAAGGGAGACGGGCCCCCTCGGTGCGAGGATGGCCCTGTCTCCCTCAATAGGCGGGTCTTGCACCCACCGGGACCATCCTTGCGGACGATCCCTTCAGCGAATCGTCCGCTTATTCGGCCGCTTCGGCCATGGCGTCGACCGAGACGTATTTACGGCCGAGCTTGCCCGCGTGGAATCGGACCACGCCTTCGGCGAGCGCGTAGAGGGTGTGGTCCTTCCCCATGCCCACGTTCACGCCCGGGTACACGCGGGTGCCGCGCTGACGGATGATGATGTTGCCGCCGATCACTTCCTGACCGCCGAACTTCTTGACGCCAAGGCGACGACCGGCCGAATCACGACCGTTACGCGACGAACCGCCTGCTTTCTTGTGTGCCATGGTTCGACTCGCTCCTTATTCGGCCGAGGCCGCCGCGGGGGCGTCTTCGGTCTTGGTCTTCTTGGCGGCGGCCTTCTTGGCCGGCTTGGCGGCTTCGCCAGCGCCCACGGCGGTGATGCGCAGCAGGGTCATCTGCTGGCGGTGGCCGTTCTTGCGGCGATAATTGTGGCGGCGACGCTTCTTGAAGACGATCACCTTTTCGCTCTTGGCTTGGGCGATGATCTCGGCCGAGACGGTCACCGACTTGGCATCGGCGAGGGTTTCGCCTTCACCAGCCAGCAGGACGTCGCCCAGCGTGATCGTGTCGCCGGCTTCGCCTGCGAGCTTTTCAACGGCAATCTTGTCTCCGGCGGCAACCCGATATTGCTTGCCGCCCGTGCGCACTACAGCGAACATGGCTCTAAACTCTCTTGTCTGTGCAGTGTCCGGCCATTGCGCTTGCGCCACAAGAACCGAACGGCAATGCGGGGCTTGCGCAGATGCAGCCCCGTAAAGGATGGGTGCCGTTAGGGGAAAGGCAGGCCCAAGTCAACGCCCCTCGCGCGGGTCCCATCACCAAAAAGTCGGACGAAGCGAAGAGTCACGACGCTTTGCCAGCACGGAGTGTCATGGTAACGGGACATGGGATCATGATGCGCGCACACCTGACAAAATCCACCGCGATCGCCCTGCTTGCTGCGGGCCTTTCGGCCTGCGCGGCGGGGTCGGGGGACTTCCCCTCGCTCGCAATGCGCCCGTTCGAAAGCGGGGTGGCTCCCGCCGCCCCTACGCCCCCGCC
>JACESM010000053.1 GCA_013911835.1 Porphyrobacter sp.
CTTGTGTCAACACGGCCTAGTGAGAGCAGCATGCGCGGGTGGCTACTTTCAGGAAAACGCAGGGCGAAACTTAACGTCCACAAAGGGGTCGTTTGCTGAAGGGCAGGAATTTTTCAACAAAGTCAGCTTCCTGCCGTTCGACTTATCGTGATGGAACCTTCCAGTCAGCTTCTGCGCGTTTCTCGCCAGCAGCCGACATTCCGGAATCGACCCCGAAGCGGACATCGCCCCGCAGGGTGTTTCTCCTGCCAATTTCTATCAGTCGTTGCAGCAAATGCCCTGCTGGATTGGAGGGCATGGCACCGTTCCGTAGGAACAAAATACGCAGCAGTCGCCTTCCAGAGGTTTTAGTCGGGTGCCGCAGCCCGAACAGGTATAAAAATACCAGCAGGCGTCAGTCGGCATGACCTCATTCTTTTCAGTCCCACAATCGGGACACCTCAGGCGAGAGATCAGGATTGGGTCAGACATAGATCATGGCTCCTGCAAAGAGAGCGGTGCCGATCAACAATCCGAATGCAGTCAGCGCTCTGAAGATTGGGCTTCCACAGGCCGTATCCGACGGACAAGTGCGTGCGAGCCGGAATTGCCAGACTAAGCGTGCCGCCCCTGCCAACAGCAGCACTGCTGCAACCACCAATAAAGGGGTTCGGTAGGGCGCGAAAATCGGTGCGATGCTGCCGAGCCATGCCGTGCCTAGTCCGGCAGATGCAAGCATCAGAGGCAAAGCGCAGCATGTCGCTGCGCCGAAGGAAGCCAGAACGCCCCCACCCGTTGCTAGTCCGCTGAACCAATTTTGAATGCTACGCATAACGTGTGCCTTTGCATGACTTCGCTCTGCTCCTCGTCTACACTCTGTAGCGGCTACAGACTCAAGAGGTATTCCCATGAAGATCGGCGTGGTGTCGGAACTGACCGGCTGCAACATTGAAACGATCCGCTATTACGAACGCATCGGGCTAGTCGCTGCGCCGCCGCGCAGGGGATCTTATCGCGATTATGGGCCGTCGGATGTGGATCGACTGAGGTTCGTCCGGCGTGGCCGCGAACTCGGTTTCTCATTGGAGGAAATCGGGACTCTGTTAGACTTGGCTCCACAAGACGGAGCCACTTGCGAGACGGTTCAGACCCTTGCCGAGCAGCATCTGCGAAATGTCAGAGCCAAGCTGGCGGACCTTATGAGGATAGAGACCGCCCTCGCGGAACTCGTCGCGCAGTGCGGAACTCGTCCCGTAAATTGCTGCCCAGTGGTCGAAAGCTTGGCGAGAGTATACTGACTGAGGATCGCGTAGCAGACCTTCAGCCATCCACCCATTCCCGGCCATCACCCGGGCCGACGCGCGATCCTGATTCCTGCCGGGCAGCTTTCAAGGGTTTTTCGTCAGGAGCGGAAATTCTGAAAGCGACCCCATTCCAGCCATTGCCTTATCACCTTAGTCCCGTTGCCGAGGATGCTGGATTTTGTTCACTCATGGCTGCTAACGTGAGATCGAACAACGGCTTGATCAGCATCGTGTTCGATCAGGTTGCCATGAAGGGGACGCGCTGAAATCGATGTTCAGACTGCGCGGAAGCATCAAGCTGGCGCTGGCCTTGGCGATCGGCTCGGGCGTGGTGGTGCGGCTTGCGGCTATGGTGACTACGCTTGCCAAAGGTGACCCGGATAACCTGCTCGCCTTCCCGCTGGCGGTGATCTTCCCGGCGATCCTTGCTGGCTTGCTGCTCGCCATGCCCGCGACCCGCTCGCGCGAGGGGGCGCTGATGCGGCTCGGCACGATCATCCAGCTGGCGCTGATCATCCTGTTGCCCCCGGTGGCGCTTTACCTCGCACTGGGCCTTCCGGTCGTGTTCTTGGTGGTCGAGCTGTTCGAGACCCGGCTGCCCCAGCCCTTGCGCGACCCCATCGTGCGGGCGGTGCTGGCATGATCGACGTCGATCTGCCGCGCGAATGGCTCTGGGCGCTGCGCTGGGCGCTGTTCCTCGGGCCGCTGGCCGCCGTTCTGGTGCTGGGGGCAAGGCACCGGCACGAGCCGCGCGTGATCGTGGGTGGCCTGTTCGCCTTCCTCTATGGCTTCGCGGTGATCTTTGCCACGCACCAGCTGGCGATTGCCGCAGGATGGTGGCGCTATGGCGGCGATGTGCTGATGGTTATGCGGCTGCCGGCGGACATCTGGATCGGAGGGGCGATCCTGTTCGGGCCTGTGCTGGCCTTCCTGTTCCCGACCATCCGCCCGCTCTATCTCGTGCTGCCGATCATCCTTGCCTTGCATGGCATGGTGTTCTCCTCGCTCGATCCGCTGGTGATGGCGGGGCCGTTCTGGTTCGCGGGCGTCGTGCTGGTGTTCCTCGTGGCACACCTCCCGGCGATCCACCTCGCCCGGTGGACGGCACGCGGGGAGCATCTCGCCTGGCGAGCGGCGCTGCTGGCGCTGGGCTATGGCTTCCTCGCCTTTTACGTGCTGCCATCGATCATCATGCTGGCGATGGGCGGCAGCTGGAACATCGGCGCGCGGCCCGCGTGGCTGATCATGGCCGGCCTGCCGCTGCTGGGCGCCTGCTTCGTGCTCGGCCTTTCCGCGGTGCAGATGTTTGTCGTGCATGGCGAGGGCACGCCGATCCCGCTCGATCCCACCAAGCGCCTCGTGCGCAGCGGCGTGTTCGCCTATCTCGTCAATCCGATGCAGCTGTCATCGGCTCTCAGCTGGATCGTGATCGGGGTGATGATCGGGAATATCTGGGTGGCTTCGGCGGCCGTGATGGCGTGGGTGTTCGTCGCCGGAATGGTGCGCTGGCACCACCGTCACGATCTGCTCCAGCGCTTCCCCGAGGGCTGGCCGACCTACCGCGCCAATGTGCCCGAGTGGCTCCCCCGGTGGAGACCATGGGTGCCGGCACCGGCGCGGCTCGTGTTTGATCCGGGGCACACTTGGAATGCCGCCTTTGCCGGATGGTTGCAGCGCTGCGACCCCGTCGGCCTGATCCTCGAGGCGCAGCCCGGCGCGGCGCTCACCTATCGGGATCCGACCGAGGCGCAGGATTTCACCGCGGCAGCGGCGCTGGGAAAAGCGCTGGGCCATGTCAACTTCGCCTTCGCGCTGCTCGGCGCGGCCGTGCTGTTGCTGGTCCTGCCGCTACGCCACCTGCGCGACAAGGATGCGCCGACGCCTTTGGGCGAACCGGTCGCATGACGAACCCAGCCCAAACGCGGCGAGCATCCAGCCCGCCGACCTTGTCGCTCGGGCTCGGCCACCTCCTGCGGATCAAGCACGACCAGCTTGCCTTCTATGCCGACATGCGCGCCCGCCACGGCGATGTGGTGCGGTTGCGGCTCGGGCCTTACCGCTCGTGGCTTCTCTTCCACCCCGATGACGTCGAAGCCGTGCTGGTCCACCAGTGGCAAAGCTTCATCCGCTTCGAGAAACTGACGCAGGTCGTTGCCCAGTGGACGGGCGCGAACATGCTTTTGGCCGAAGGCGAGGAATGGCGCGCCCGCCGCCGCAAGGTGCTGCCCGCCTTTGCCCGCCAGCGCCTGCCCGATTATGGCGCGAAGGCGGTGCTCCACACCCGCCGCCTTGGCGAGGCATGGGCCGAAATGGCGGGCGACCGGGGTGAGGTCATGATCGAGGCCGATGCCGCCATGGCGCGGCTGACGCTCGACATCGCGGCCGACACGTTTTTTTCCAGCCCTCCGCCGCCTGATGGCGAGGTCATCGAGGCGGCGATCCAGACCCTTTCCGACACGGCCTTCCGCGAATCCACCGCACCGGTGGTGCTGCCCGACTGGCTCCCGCTTGCGGCCAAGCGCCGCAAGCGCTGGGCGATCGGGATGATGGACGAATTCGTCTGCCGTCTGGTCGATGCCCGCCTTGCCGAGGCGGAAGGCGACCGGGGGGATCTGCTCTCGATGTTGGCGGAACAGCACGCGGGAGACCGGATAGCGATCCGCAACGATGCGATGAGCCTGCTGATCGCGGGACACGAAACTTCGGGCGCGCTGCTGGGCTGGACGGCGCATTGCCTCGTGCAGTCAACCCAGTGGCGCGAGCGGCTGTGTGCCGAACTGGGCACCGTGCTGCAAGGCGCACCCCCGCGGGCTGAAAACTTACCGAGCCTGCCGGTGCTGCGCGCGGTCATCATGGAGGTGCTGCGGCTCTATCCGCCTGCCTATGCACTGTTCCTGCGCCGCGCGACTTGTGACGTGGAGATGCCAGGCTTCACCATCCGCAAGGGCGATCTGGTGCAGATTACGCCCTATGCGATGCACCGCGATTCGCGCTGGTTTGCCAAGCCCGAGTGTTTCGATCCAGCGCGGTTCCTTGCCAGCGAGGCAGCCTCGCCCAAGGCCTATCTCCCGTTCGGCAACGGCCCGCGCATCTGCATCGGGCAGGGCTTCGGGATGATGGAGGTCTGTCTGGTGGTCGCGAGCCTGTTGCAGCGTTGGATCCCGGTCGCAGGGCCAGCTGACGTCATTCCCGAACCGCAGTTTTCGCTGCGCCCGCAAGGAGGGTTGGCGATCACATGGCAGCAGGCGCAGCGTCCCGCCTGACCCTTAAGCCCGGTCGATGAAGCGGTGTGCCATATCAGGCGGAGGCACAAAGCAATGGTCGGTCTTGCCGAACCAGCGATAACGATTGCGGGCGACCAGATCATAGACCCTGTCGCGAATGGGGCGCGGCACCACCCGCAACCACGACAGAAATCGCCAAGGCGCGCGCATCCGGGCCAGCAGCGCCAGCCCGGCATCGGATCGCACCAGCCCGCGTCCTTCGTCTATAAACAGGTAGGTCGCGTCCAGATCGCGCTGCGAAAGGCCATGCTCTGCAGCCAGCGTCAGACCTTGCTCCGACCAAGCGCTGACGAAGATGATGTCGCGGCCGCGCTCGTGCCTCAGGATCAGATGGACCCACCGGCTGCATAGAACGCAGTCACTATCGAACACGACCGTTGGCGGCATGGCACCTGCATAGACGGCCCCACAGCACCATGCCAGTGCCTCTCTCCGCCACGGCGTTCCATAGCAGACCTTCAGCTTTCCACCCACCAGCAGCCATTCCGCGTCCCGATCCGCATTCCCGAAAGCGGACGTTGCGCAAGAGGCGAGCTAGCCCCTGCGCATCTTCTCCAGATAGCCGCTCGGCCCCATCTGCGCGGCGGTCCAGGTGAAGATCGCCATCGCGGCGACCCCCGCCGCAAGGCACACCGCGAAGACCGCCACCGCGAGCGCCTGCGGGCCCTGCGCGGGCGTCAGCGCGTCGCTCAAGGCGCCAATCACGAACAGGCTCAGCGCCTGCCCGATGAGATTGTTGAAGAACAGCGCGATCGCGACTGCGAAGCCCCGGCTTGCGGGCTCGACCGCCGCCTGGATGCCCGACAGGATCCCCGCCTGCGAGGCGACATAGATCGCATAGGCGAAGCCGAACCACAGCAGGAAGGTGGTGAAGTCGCCCGAGGTCAGGCTCAGCGCCAGCGGCAGCACCGCGCCGAGGCTCGTCACCCCGGGCAGCCACGCGCGCCAGCGCTCGTCGCGAAGGCACAGCCAGTGGGTGACATAGCCGCCGAGGATCGGACCCGGGATGCCGCCGAGGAAGAAGGTGAGGCCGAGGTAGAGGCCCACATCCCCGGTCGAGATGCTGAACTGCCGCAGCATGATCGGCGCCATCCAGAAGGCGAGCGCGTATCCGATCATGATCTGCACCGCCCAGCCCAGCGCCAGCCCCATGAAGACGCGGTTGGTGACGAGGCTGCGGATCGTCTCCCCCAGCGGTCGCTGCGCCATGTCGGTGCCCGCCGGGGCATAGCGCCCGCGCTCGGGCTCGCGCATCGTCAGAAAGATGATCGCCCCCAGCACCAGCCCCGGCAGGCCCATCAGCACGAAGGCCCAGCGCCAGTCGAAGATCTCGGCGAGCTGCCCGCCGATCAGCAGGCCCCCCGCCGTCCCCATGCTCGCGCCGATGGTCAGGAAGCCCATCGCCTTGGCGAGTTCGGCGCGGGTGAAGTAATCGGCGACGAGGCTCTGCGAGGAGGGCCCCGAACACCCCTCCCCCACGCCCACCCCGGTGCGCGCGAGGAACAGCGTCCAGAACCCCGTCGCCAGCCCGCAGGCCGCGGTCATCAGGCTCCAGAAGCTGATCGCCGCGGCAACGATGGTGCGCCGCGTCGAGCGGTCGGCGAGCCGCGCGGCGGGGAAGCCCGCCAGCACGTAGATGATCGAGAAGGCCGCGCCGCCGATCAGGCCGAGCTCGGTGTCGGACAGGCTGAAGGCGGCCTTGATGTCCTCGAGCAGGATCGAGAACACCAGCCGGTCGGCGACGCTGAACGCGCTCGTCAGCGTCAGCAATCCGAGCACATACCAACGGTACGCCCCGGGTTTGCCGCCCTCAGTGGTGAGGGCGGGCGTTGAGGCCATTGTCCACCGGGATCGTCAACCCGTTGAGGAAGCGCGCCTCGTCCGAGGCGAGGAACAGCACGCAGCCCGCCACGTCCCTGGGGTGCCCGAGCGCGTCGGCAGGGAGCGGGCCTTCGGGGATTTCCATCGGCGTCTGCCCGGCGCGGCCCGAGACGCCCATCACCATCGGCGTCTCGATCCCGCCCGGCGCGAGGGCGTTCACCCTGATGCCGTAGCCCTTGTCCTGGAAATCGACCGCGAGCGCGCGGGTCATCCCCGCGATCCCGGCCTTCGACGCCGCATAGGCCGGGATGTTGCCATAGCCCATCAGCGCCGCGGTCGAGGCCATGTTGACGATCGACGAGCCCCCGCCGCCGACGCTCTGGTGGCGGTGCTTCATCAGCGGCACGGCATATTTGCACCCGAGGAAGGTGCCGACCACATGGATGTCGAGGTGCAGCTTGAAGTGCGCGAGGCTGCAATCCTCGATGCTCTCGAAGATGACGTTGCCGGCATTGTTGACGAGGATGTCGAGCCCGCCGTGGCGTTCCTGCACCGCGCGCATCACCTCGATCCACTGCTCTTCGCTGGTCACGTCGAGCGCCATCGCGTCGCCGCCGATGGAGTCGGCCACCTGGTGCGCGAGTTCGGCCTCGCGGTCGGTGACGATGACCTTGGCACCCTCGCGCGCCAGGTGGCCGACTCCATCGGCGGCGACGCGATGGCGCTCGACGTGACCAGCGAAGAGCAGTGGATCGAGGTGATGCGCGCGGTGCAGGAACGCCACGGCGGGCTCGACATCCTCGTCAACAATGCCGGCAACGTCATCTTCGAGAGCATCGAGGATTGCAGCCTCGCGCACTTCAAGCTGCACCTCGACATCCATGTGGTCGGCACCTTCCTCGGGTGCAAATATGCCGTGCCGCTGATGAAGCACCGCCACCAGAGCGTCGGCGGCGGGGGCTCGTCGATCGTCAACATGGCCTCGACCGCGGCGCTGATGGGCTATGGCAACATCCCGGCCTATGCGGCGTCGAAGGCCGGGATCGCGGGGATGACCCGCGCGCTCGCGGTCGATTTCCAGGACAAGGGCTACGGCATCAGGGTGAACGCCCTCGCGCCGGGCGGGATCGAGACGCCGATGGTGATGGGCGTCTCGGGCCGCGCCGGGCAGACGCCGATGGAAATCCCCGAAGGCCCGCTCCCTGCCGACGCGCTCGGGCACCCCAGGGACGTGGCGGGCTGCGTGCTGTTCCTCGCCTCGGACGAGGCGCGCTTCCTCAACGGGTTGACGATCCCGGTGGACAATGGCCTCAACGCCCGCCCTCACCACTGAGGGCGGCAAACCCGGGGCGTACCGTTGGTATGTGCTCGGATTGCTGACGCTGACGAGCGCGTTCAGCGTCGCCGACCGGCTGGTGTTCTCGATCCTGCTCGAGGACATCAAGGCCGCCTTCAGCCTGTCCGACACCGAGCTCGGCCTGATCGGCGGCGCGGCCTTCTCGATCATCTCCGTGCTGGCGGGCTTCCCCGCCGCGCGGCTCGCCGACCGCTCGACGCGGCGCACCATCGTTGCCGCGGCGATCAGCTTCTGGAGCCTGATGACCGCGGCCTGCGGGCTGGCGACGGGGTTCTGGACGCTGTTCCTCGCGCGCACCGGGGTGGGCGTGGGGGAGGGGTGTTCGGGGCCCTCCTCGCAGAGCCTCGTCGCCGATTACTTCACCCGCGCCGAACTCGCCAAGGCGATGGGCTTCCTGACCATCGGCGCGAGCATGGGGACGGCGGGGGGCCTGCTGATCGGCGGGCAGCTCGCCGAGATCTTCGACTGGCGCTGGGCCTTCGTGCTGATGGGCCTGCCGGGGCTGGTGCTGGGGGCGATCATCTTTCTGACGATGCGCGAGCCCGAGCGCGGGCGCTATGCCCCGGCGGGCACCGACATGGCGCAGCGACCGCTGGGGGAGACGATCCGCAGCCTCGTCACCAACCGCGTCTTCATGGGGCTGGCGCTGGGCTGGGCGGTGCAGATCATGATCGGATACGCGCTCGCCTTCTGGATGGCGCCGATCATGCTGCGGCAGTTCAGCATCTCGACCGGGGATGTGGGCCTCTACCTCGGCCTCACCTTCTTCCTCGGCGGCATCCCGGGTCCGATCCTCGGCGGCTATGTCACCCACTGGCTGTGCCTTCGCGACGAGCGCTGGCGCGCGTGGCTGCCCGGGGTGACGAGCCTCGGCGCGGTGCTGCCGCTGGCGCTGAGCCTGACCTCGGGCGACTTCACCACCTTCCTGCTGTGGTTCGGCTTCGCCTATGCGATCTATGTCGCCTCGCAGGCGGGGATCCTGTCGGGCATCCAGGCGGCGGTCGAGCCCGCAAGCCGGGGCTTCGCAGTCGCGATCGCGCTGTTCTTCAACAATCTCATCGGGCAGGCGCTGAGCCTGTTCGTGATTGGCGCCTTGAGCGACGCGCTGACGCCCGCGCAGGGCCCGCAGGCGCTCGCGGTGGCGGTCTTCGCGGTGTGCCTTGCGGCGGGGGTCGCCGCGATGGCGATCTTCACCTGGACCGCCGCGCAGATGGGGCCGAGCGGCTATCTGGAGAAGATGCGCAGGGGCTAGCTCGCCTCTTGCGCAACGTCCGCTTTCGGGAATGCGGATCGGGACGCGGAATGGCTGCTGGTGGGTGGAAAGCTGAAGGTCTGCTATGGAACGCCGTGGCGGAGAGAGGCACTGGCATGGTGCTGTGGGGCCGTCTATGCAGGTGCCATGCCGCCAACGGTCGTGTTCGATAGTGACTGCGTTCTATGCAGCCGGTGGGTCCATCTGATCCTGAGGCACGAGCGCGGCCGCGACATCATCTTCGTCAGCGCTTGGTCGGAGCAAGGTCTGACGCTGGCTGCAGAGCATGGCCTTTCGCAGCGCGATCTGGACGCGACCTACCTGTTTATAGACGAAGGACGCGGGCTGGTGCGATCCGATGCCGGGCTGGCGCTGCTGGCCCGGATGCGCGCGCCTTGGCGATTTCTGTCGTGGTTGCGGGTGGTGCCGCGCCCCATTCGCGACAGGGTCTATGATCTGGTCGCCCGCAATCGTTATCGCTGGTTCGGCAAGACCGACCATTGCTTTGTGCCTCCGCCTGATATGGCACACCGCTTCATCGACCGGGCTTAAGGGTCAGGCGGGACGCTGCGCCTGCTGCCATGTGATCGCCAACCCTCCTTGCGGGCGCAGCGAAAACTGCGGTTCGGGAATGACGTCAGCTGGCCCTGCGACCGGGATCCAACGCTGCAACAGGCTCGCGACCACCAGACAGACCTCCATCATCCCGAAGCCCTGCCCGATGCAGATGCGCGGGCCGTTGCCGAACGGGAGATAGGCCTTGGGCGAGGCTGCCTCGCTGGCAAGGAACCGCGCTGGATCGAAACACTCGGGCTTGGCAAACCAGCGCGAATCGCGGTGCATCGCATAGGGCGTAATCTGCACCAGATCGCCCTTGCGGATGGTGAAGCCTGGCATCTCCACGTCACAAGTCGCGCGGCGCAGGAACAGTGCATAGGCAGGCGGATAGAGCCGCAGCACCTCCATGATGACCGCGCGCAGCACCGGCAGGCTCGGTAAGTTTTCAGCCCGCGGGGGTGCGCCTTGCAGCACGGTGCCCAGTTCGGCACACAGCCGCTCGCGCCACTGGGTTGACTGCACGAGGCAATGCGCCGTCCAGCCCAGCAGCGCGCCCGAAGTTTCGTGTCCCGCGATCAGCAGGCTCATCGCATCGTTGCGGATCGCTATCCGGTCTCCCGCGTGCTGTTCCGCCAACATCGAGAGCAGATCCCCCCGGTCGCCTTCCGCCTCGGCAAGGCGGGCATCGACCAGACGGCAGACGAATTCGTCCATCACCCCGATCGCCCAGCGCTTGCGGCGCTTGGCCGCAAGCGGGAGCCAGTCGGGCAGCACCACCGGTGCGGTGGATTCGCGGAAGGCCGTGTCGGAAAGGGTCTGGATCGCCGCCTCGATGACCTCGCCATCAGGCGGCGGAGGGCTGGAAAAAAACGTGTCGGCCGCGATGTCGAGCGTCAGCCGCGCCATGGCGGCATCGGTCTCGATCATGACCTCACCCCGGTCGCCCGCCATTTCGGCCCATGCCTCGCCAAGGCGGCGGGTGTGGAGCACCGCCTTCGCGCCATAATCGGGCAGGCGCTGGCGGGCAAAGGCGGGCAGCACCTTGCGGCGGCGGGCGCGCCATTCCTCGCCTTCGGCCAAAAGCATGTTCGCGCCCGTCCACTGGGCAACGACCTGCGTCAGTTTCTCGAAGCGGATGAAGCTTTGCCACTGGTGGACCAGCACGGCTTCGACGTCATCGGGGTGGAAGAGAAGCCACGAGCGGTAAGGCCCGAGCCGCAACCGCACCACATCGCCGTGGCGGGCGCGCATGTCGGCATAGAAGGCAAGCTGGTCGTGCTTGATCCGCAGGAGGTGGCCGAGCCCGAGCGACAAGGTCGGCGGGCTGGATGCTCGCCGCGTTTGGGCTGGGTTCGTCATGCGACCGGTTCGCCCAAAGGCGTCGGCGCATCCTTGTCGCGCAGGTGGCGTAGCGGCAGGACCAGCAACAGCACGGCCGCGCCGAGCAGCGCGAAGGCGAAGTTGACATGGCCCAGCGCTTTTCCCAGCGCCGCTGCCGCGGTGAAATCCTGCGCCTCGGTCGGATCCCGATAGGTGAGCGCCGCGCCGGGCTGCGCCTCGAGGATCAGGCCGACGGGGTCGCAGCGCTGCAACCATCCGGCAAAGGCGGCATTCCAAGTGTGCCCCGGATCAAACACGAGCCGCGCCGGTGCCGGCACCCATGGTCTCCACCGGGGGAGCCACTCGGGCACATTGGCGCGGTAGGTCGGCCAGCCCTCGGGGAAGCGCTGGAGCAGATCGTGACGGTGGTGCCAGCGCACCATTCCGGCGACGAACACCCACGCCATCACGGCCGCCGAAGCCACCCAGATATTGCCGATCATCACCCCGATCACGATCCAGCTGAGAGCCGATGACAGCTGCATCGGATTGACGAGATAGGCGAACACGCCGCTGCGCACGAGGCGCTTGGTGGGATCGAGCGGGATCGGCGTGCCCTCGCCATGCACGACAAACATCTGCACCGCGGAAAGGCCGAGCACGAAGCAGGCGCCCAGCAGCGGCAGGCCGGCCATGATCAGCCACGCGGGCCGCGCGCCGATGTTCCAGCTGCCGCCCATCGCCAGCATGATGATCGATGGCAGCACGTAAAAGGCGAGGAAGCCATAGCCCAGCGCCAGCAGCGCCGCTCGCCAGGCGAGATGCTCCCCGCGTGCCGTCCACCGGGCGAGGTGGATCGCCGGGAGGTGTGCCACGAGGAACACCAGCACGACGCCCGCGAACCAGAACGGCCCCGCCATCACCAGCGGATCGAGCGAGGAGAACACCATGCCATGCAAGGCAAGGATGATCGGCAGCACGAGATAGAGCGGGCGGATGGTCGGGAACAGGAAGGCCAGCACAGGCCCGAACAGGATCGCCCCTCCGATCCAGATGTCCGCCGGCAGCCGCATAACCATCAGCACATCGCCGCCATAGCGCCACCATCCTGCGGCAATCGCCAGCTGGTGCGTGGCAAAGATCACCGCGAAGCCATAGAGGAAGGCGAACAGGCCACCCACGATCACGCGCGGCTCGTGCCGGTGCCTTGCCCCCAGCACCAGAACGGCGGCCAGCGGCCCGAGGAACAGCGCCCAGCGCAGCGCCCAGAGCCATTCGCGCGGCAGATCGACGTCGATCATGCCAGCACCGCCCGCACGATGGGGTCGCGCAAGGGCTGGGGCAGCCGGGTCTCGAACAGCTCGACCACCAAGAACACGACCGGAAGGCCCAGTGCGAGGTAAAGCGCCACCGGGGGCAACAGGATGATCAGCGCCAGCTGGATGATCGTGCCGAGCCGCATCAGCGCCCCCTCGCGCGAGCGGGTCGCGGGCATGGCGAGCAGCAAGCCAGCAAGGATCGCCGGGAAGATCACCGCCAGCGGGAAGGCGAGCAGGTTATCCGGGTCACCTTTGGCAAGCGTAGTCACCATAGCCGCAAGCCGCACCACCACCACGCCCGAGCCGATCGCCAAGGCCAGCGCCAGCTTGATGCTTCCGCGCAGTCTGAACATCGATTTCAGCGCGTCCCCTTCATGGCAACCTGATCGAACACGATGCTGATCAAGCCGTTGTTCGATCTCACGTTAGCAGCCATGAGTGAACAAAATCCAGCATCCTCGGCAACGGGACTAAGGTGATAAGGCAATGGCTGGAATGGGGTCGCTTTCAGAATTTCCGCTCCTGACGAACAACCCTTGATAGCTGCCCGGCAGGAATCAGGATCGCGCGTCGGCCCGGGTGATGGCCGGGAATGGGTGGCTGGCTGAAGGTCTGCTACGCGATCCTCAGTCAGTATACTCTCGCCAAGCTTTCGACCACTGGGCAGCAATTTACGGGACGAGTTCCGCACTGCGCGACGAGTTCCGCGAGGGCGGTCTCTATCCTCATAAGGTCCGCCAGCTTGGCTCTGACATTTCGCAGATGCTGCTCGGCAAGGGTCTGAACCGTCTCGCAAGTGGCTCCGTCTTGTGGAGCCAAGTCTAACAGAGTCCCGATTTCCTCCAATGAGAAACCGAGTTCGCGGCCACGCCGGACGAACCTCAGTCGATCCACATCCGACGGCCCATAATCGCGATAAGATCCCCTGCGCGGCGGCGCAGCGACTAGCCCGATGCGTTCGTAATAGCGGATCGTTTCAATGTTGCAGCCGGTCAGTTCCGACACCACGCCGATCTTCATGGGAATACCTCTTGAGTCTGTAGCCGCTACAGAGTGTAGACGAGGAGCAGAGCGAAGTCATGCAAAGGCACACGTTATGCGTAGCATTCAAAATTGGTTCAGCGGACTAGCAACGGGTGGGGGCGTTCTGGCTTCCTTCGGCGCAGCGACATGCTGCGCTTTGCCTCTGATGCTTGCATCTGCCGGACTAGGCACGGCATGGCTCGGCAGCATCGCACCGATTTTCGCGCCCTACCGAACCCCTTTATTGGTGGTTGCAGCAGTGCTGCTGTTGGCAGGGGCGGCACGCTTAGTCTGGCAATTCCGGCTCGCACGCACTTGTCCGTCGGATACGGCCTGTGGAAGCCCAATCTTCAGAGCGCTGACTGCATTCGGATTGTTGATCGGCACCGCTCTCTTTGCAGGAGCCATGATCTATGTCTGACCCAATCCTGATCTCTCGCCTGAGGTGTCCCGATTGTGGGACTGAAAAGAATGAGGTCATGCCGACTGACGCCTGCTGGTATTTTTATACCTGTTCGGGCTGCGGCACCCGACTAAAACCTCTGGAAGGCGACTGCTGCGTATTTTGTTCCTACGGAACGGTGCCATGCCCTCCAATCCAGCAGGGCATTTGCTGCAACGACTGATAGAAATTGGCAGGAGAAACACCCTGCGGGGCGATGTCCGCTTCGGGGTCGATTCCGGAATGTCGGCTGCTGGCGAGAAACGCGCAGAAGCTGACTGGAAGGTTCCATCACGATAAGTCGAACGGCAGGAAGCTGACTTTGTTGAAAAATTCCTGCCCTTCAGCAAACGACCCCTTTGTGGACGTTAAGTTTCGCCCTGCGTTTTCCTGAAAGTAGCCACCCGCGCATGCTGCTCTCACTAGGCCGTGTTGACACAAG
>JACESM010000054.1 GCA_013911835.1 Porphyrobacter sp.
TGAGTATGAAGAGGGCGATGACGTCGCCCTACCACCCCCCGGTCAAGCGTTCGCTTGCAATCGCAGGCCACCAGACCTCGATCAGCCTCGAACCGCTGTTCTGGGACATGCTGAAGGCCGCCGCCGCGCGCGAGGGGCTGGCGGTCGCGGCATTGGTCGCCCGCATCGATGCCGAGCGGATCAAATCGCCCACGCCCCCGGGTCTGGCGAGCGCGATCCGGGTGTGGCTGGTGGTGAACGGCTGATTTTCGGTCAGTCTTCCCAATGGCGCGCCCGAAAGCGCTCGAGCCAGTGGATGCGGCTCTCGAGCGACTTGCGGCCTCTTGCCGTGGTCGCGATCTTCCGCATCATTTCGCAGCGCGCAATTTCAGCATCGAGCTCGGCGAGGGTCAGTCTGGCGAGGCCTTCCTCGTGATCAATGACGCCGCTGCGCTTGCCCATTTGGCCTTCGCCTAGTCGTCCACCCGCTCGATATCCGCGCCCACCAGCTGGAGCTTCTCCTCGAGCCGCTCATACCCGCGGTCGAGGTGATAGAGCCGCCGCACCGTCGTCGCGCCCTCTGCGGCCAAGCCCGCAATCACGAGGCTCATCGAGGCGCGCAGGTCGGTGGCCATCACCTCGGCGCCGGTCAGGCCCTCGACGCCCTTGACGATCGCGGTGCGCCCTTCGGTGGTGATGCTCGCGCCCATGCGCGCCAGCTCGGGCACGTGCATGAAGCGGTTCTCGAAGATCGTCTCCTTGAGCACGCTGGTGCCCTCGGCGCGGGCGAGCAGCGCCATCAGCTGCGCCTGCATGTCGGTGGCGAGGCCCGGATAGGGCGCGGTGGTGAGGTCGACCGGCTTCAGGCTGCCGTTGGCGGCGACGTTGATCCCCTTGGCGTCCCAATCGACATGGATGCCGATCGCTTGCAGGGCATGGATCGTCGCCATCATGTCCTCGGCCTTGGCGCCCTCGAGCCGCACCTCGCCCCCGGTGATCGCCGCTGCGCAGGCGTAGGAGCCGGCCTCGATCCGGTCGGGCATGACGCGGTAGGTCGCGCCGTGGAGGCGCTTGACGCCGTGGATGGTGAGGTTCGAGGTGCCGACGCCCTCGATCTCCGCGCCCATTGCGCTGAGCATGTTGCACAGGTCGACGATTTCCGGCTCGCGCGCGGCGTTGAACAGGCGGCTGGTGCCATTGGCGAGGACGGCGGCCATCAGCGCATTCTCGGTCGCGCCGACGCTGACCACGGGGAAGTCGAAATCGCCCCCCGGCATCCCGCCATCGGGCTGCATCGCCTTCACATAGCCCGCCGCAAGCTCGATCTTCGCGCCGAAGGCTTCCAGCGCCTTCAGGTGCAGGTCGATCGGACGGTTGCCGATCGCGCAGCCGCCGGGCATCGAGACAGTCGCTTCGCCGGCGCGGGCCAGCATCGGGCCGAGCACGAGGATGCTCGCGCGCATCTTCCTCACCAGATCATAGGGCGCGACCGTGGAGGTGATGCGGGTTGCCTCCATGCTCATCACCCGGCCGAAATCCTCGGGGCGCGTGCCCTGGATCACGGTGGTGACGCCGAACTGGTTCATCAGGTGCTGGAACCCGTCGATATCAGCCAGCCGCGGCAGGTTGCGCAGCGTCAGCGGCTCCTCGGTGAGAAGCGCGCAGGGAATCAGCGTCAACGCCGCATTCTTCGCGCCGGAAATCGGGATCGTGCCCTTGAGGCGGTTGCCGCCCTTGATGATCAGCTTGTCCATGGATTCCGCCTTAGCGAAATGGGCGTTTCGTGCAACTCGCCCGCGCGGGGGACGGGTGACGAATCCGAACAATCATTGACCTTGGTTATGGCGCAAGGCACGGGAGCAGCGGACGGGCCAGCCAGCGCCCCCGATACAAGAGAGCCATCCATGTCTCCCAAGCCGATCCGCAAAGCTGTGTTCCCCGTTGCCGGACTTGGCACCCGCTTTCTCCCCGCGACCAAGGTCGTCGCCAAGGAATTGCTGCCGGTGGTGGACCGCCCGCTGATCCAGTACGCGGTGGACGAGGCGCGCGAAGCCGGGATCGAGCAGCTGATCCTCGTCACCGGGCGCGGCAAGACGGGAATCGTCGAGCATTTCGACATCGCCTTCGAGCTGGAAAAGACCATGTCCGAGCGCGGCAAGGACCTCGCGGTGCTTGAACCGACCCGTGCGACTCCCGGCGACGTGATCGCAGTGCGCCAGCAGGTGCCGCTCGGGCTCGGCCATGCGATCTGGTGCGCCCGCGCGATCGTCGGCGATGATCCCTTCGCGATTTTCCTCCCCGACGAGCTGATGGTTGCGCGCGAGGGTGGCACCGGCTGCATGAAGCAGATGGTCGAAGCCTATGAACAGGTCGGCGGCAACCTCATCTCGGTGCTGGAAGTGCCGATGGCGCAGGTTTCCTCCTACGGCGTGATCGATCCGGGCGAGGTGTGCGGGAGCCTCACCGAGGTGCGCGGGCTGGTGGAGAAGCCCCCGGTGGCCGAGGCCCCCTCGAACAAGATCGTCTCCGGCCGCTATATCCTCCAGCCCGAGGTGATGCGGGTGCTCGAGAACCAGGGCAAGGGCGCGGGCGGCGAGATCCAGCTTACCGACGCGATGGCGAAGATGATCGGCAGCCAGCCGTTCCACGCGGTGACCTTCGACGGCGCGCGCTATGATTGCGGGAGCAAGGTCGGTTTCGTGGAAGCCACCCTCGCCATCGCGCTCTCGCGGCCCGACATGGGCGCCGAGGTGCGGGCGATTGCGCAGCGGTTGCTGGGCTGAACCGGCTGATCAGTAGTGCAGCCGATCTAGCACCGCTGATCGATTTCGGACGGCCTCAGAATTGCCCAATTTTCCTCTAGCGTCGGCACGTCGTCAGCGCCTTAGAAGGAGAAAATCCATGATCGAACTGAATGAAGCTGAAGTCCGGGGCGTTCAGGGCGCCGGCCTGCTGGGCGCGGTGATTGGCGCAGCTATTGGTAGCGCCGCCGGTCCGGGCGGTGTCATCGCCGGAGCAGTGGTCGGCCACTATGCGGAAGAAGCCATCAGGGAACTGACGGCTGAATGACTCGGTCTGCTTGTTCCTTCGCCAAGGCGCAGACCAAAAAAGGGGGCGAAAATTTCGCCCCCTTTTGAACTGCTTGGATGAAGGCTGCCATCAAGCCTCGCTCACGGACTTACGCTCCTGCATGGCAGGATCGTCCGGCTCGGGCGCAACGCCTTCTGAACTGAGCGCCGAGAGCGCCTTGGCGGTATCGCGGTTCGGATCTTGCGCCGCCTGCACCAGAGTGCCAAGCGAGGACCCATCGAGCCCTAGCTCCTTCATCAGGCCGTCGAGCAACGGCGCCTGAGCGCGGTAGGCGAGAGCGGCGGACACGGCATCGCTGGCGAGGTTGCCCGTCGAGCCGCTCGCGGGGCCGCCGCCCGACTTGCCGCCACCGCCGCCCGTGAGCCCGTCGACCTGCACGATCTTGATCGAATCGATCGCCTCCATCGGCTTGGCGCTCTCGCGGATGACCTCGGGCAGCACCTTCAGAAGCGCCAGCTTGGTCTGGAGGCTGATCTGGTCGTTCGAGAGGATGTTCGCCGCCTCGTTGATCGCGCGCTGACCCGCCGCCTCGACCTCGAAGCGGACTGCCGCCGCCTCGGCGCGCAGCTTTTCGGCCTCGGCCTCGCCCTTGGCTTCCAGACGGATCGCTTCGGCGCGGTTGGTGGCGGCGTCCTTTTCCGCCTCGGCCTGCACCTTGACCCCGATCGCGTCACGCTCGGCCTGCTTGGCGGCCTCGATCAGCTCGATCTTCTTGCTGCGCTCGGCAATCTCGCTTTCGCGCGCGGTGGTGACGCGTTCCTCGGCCTCGACCGCCTTGGCACGGGCGTCATCGGCCTGCGCCTTGGCCTGGCTTTCCTCGCGGGACTTGTTCTGCACCGCGATCTGCTGTTCCTGCCGCGCGATTTCGAGCGCCCGCTGCTGGATGATGCGCGCTTCCTCGACCAGACGATCCGCCTCGATCTGCTGGGCATCGACCTGCTTCTTGGCCTCGATCCGCGCGGCTTCGGCCTCGCGGTTGCGCTCGGCCTGTTCGCGGGCGATCTCCGCCGCCTGCCCTGCGCGCCGCACCTCGACCTCGCGCTCCTGTTCGAGCCGCGCATATTCCTGATCGCGGCTGATCTCGAAGCTGCGCTTGCTGGCTTCGAGGTTCTTGGTCTCGATCTGGACGCGGGTGTCCTGCTCGATATCGTTGCGCAGCTTCTTGCGGGCTTCGATCTGCTCGGTCAGCTTGGTCAGACCCTCGGCATCGAAGGCGTTATTGGCGTTGAAGTGCTCGATACTGGTCTGGTCGAGCCCGGTCAGCGAGACCGATTCCAGCTCCAGCCCGTTCATCGCGAGATCGTTGGACGAGACCTGCTGCACCTTCTGCACGAAGTCCGCGCGCTGTTCGTGCAGCTCGTTCATCGTCATCCCCGCCGCGACCGAGCGCAGCGCGTCGACGAATTTGCCCTCGACGAGGTCCTTGAGCAGATCGGGCTGCATGGTGCGCTGGCCCAGCGTCTGCGCGGCCATGGCGATGGCCTGCGCATCGGGGCGGACGCGGACGTAGAATTCCGCCTTCACGTCGATCCGCAGCCGGTCCAATGTGATCAGCGCCTCGGTATCGCGCCGCACCACGGGCAGCACCAGCGTGTTCATGTTGACCGGCATTGCCTCGTGGAACACCGGGAAGACCAGCGCGCCGCCGTTCATCACCACCTTCTCGCCGCCGAGACCCGTGCGCACGAAGGCGGTTTCCTTGGTCGCGCGGCGGTAAAGCCGGATCAGGAAGGCGAAGAACACCACGACGAAGACCAGCGCGCTCACCCCGACCACGCCATAGGTGACGAGGCCCCCGGTGGAGGCCACCAAATCGCCGGTGGTGGCGACCTCGCCTGCGGTGGTGCCCGCGTTGGTGGTGGTCAGAGACATTGGCGTTCCCCTTTAGCTGTCGAGCCCGAGCAGCGGGCTTTCATATTGGATGGCATAGAAGGTCTCGCCCTCGCGGCGGACCAGCAGGACGGTGTCGCCTGCGTTCAACTGGGTGGCCGCGTCATGGGGCTCGACCATGACGTTATGCGCCTGACCGTGGCGGTCGATCACCTTGGCGCGGGCGGGCGAGCCGGCCCGCGCGGTGCCGATCTGGATTTCGGCATCGCGCCGCACCAGCTCGTCGAGCGCGATGGCGGTGGTCTCGTCCCTGGGCATCACCGCGGCGAGCGGGCGCATCGCGAGGGCATTGAGCGGCAGCGCGGCAGCGCCCGCCGCCAGCACCGCCCACCCGGCAGACAGCGGCGCGCCCAGCCAGTCGGCGATCCACATCTGCCCGACGAGGCCGATGCTGCCGAACACCAGCAGCAGGCTCGCCAGCCAGATCAGCAGCGGCACCCGCCCGAGCCCGAGCAGCGCGGTCAGCGCATCACCGAAGCCGCCCAGTTCGAGCCCGCCGCCCGCATCGGCATCGCCCTCGAACACATCGCCGAGGCCCGTCACCTGCACGAGCGCAATCAGCGCCAGCGCAGCCAGCGCGATGACGAAGGGCAGGTTGGAGGCGGCCAGCAGATTCACGCTGCGCACCCCTGCAAGGCAAGGCAAAGGCTCGATCCCATGCCCGAAATCTAGGACAAGCTGCGGCGCTGTAACAGGAAAATCGGCAAGAAATCGGCAGGCGACCGGGAGCGGGCGGCGTCAGTGTCCCCGAGTGGGGCCGAAGCTGCGGCCGCTCAGCAACCGCGGGCGCACCACGCGGCGGAACTGGAGCGGAGGGATGCCGGCCGCGCGCTGGAAGGCGCTGCTGAAATGGGCGGCGCTGGCAAAGCCGGTCGAGGCGGAGATCTCGGCGATCTTGAGCTCCGAGCGTGCGACCAGCGCGGTGCTGCGGGTGATCCGCCGCCAGCGCACGTGATCATAGGGCGAGCGGCCGGTGGCGTGCTTGAACACCCGCGCGAAGTGGTAGGGTGACAGGTGCGCGAGCTCGGCCAGCTCGCGCAGCGTGATCGGGCCACCCAAGTTCGCGTCGATATGGGCGAGCACCCGGCGCAGCTTGTGCGGCGGCAGCGCGATGCGCGGGTCCGGCTGCCCCAGGCTATCCGCCAAGCTCTCGCCCAGCCCCTGCGCGAGCTGCGAGGTGGCCTGTTCGATGAGGGAATTGTCGGTCTCGCTCTGCCGCAGCACCAGCCGGCAGACGGCGTGCACCCGCTCGGCGAGCGCGGCATCGTCGCGCAGGCCGAACGATCCGGGCAGCGGGGCGCCCCCGGCCCGCATCGCCGCCAGCCGTCCAGCGGGCACGATCAGCACGCACAGCATCGAGCAATCGCGCGTGTATTCGAGCACCATCCGCGTGCCCGCAGGGACGAAGGTCACGCGGTCGCTCGAATGCGGGCCGCAGCGCGCCGTTTGTGTGCCCAGAGTGACCGTCACCGGGAACACGCTCCCGCGCGACACGATCACCACATCGCGCGCAGGGTCTTGCAGGGTCACGACCTGCGGGCCGCCATCGTGATCGGGCACAGCCACCAGCAGCGCCAGGCCCGTGTAGCGGTGCCTGACGAAGACGATCTCGTCCCCGAGTCGCTCTTGCGTGTGTTCTGGCCCACCGGTCACGGCCCAGTGCTCGAGGATCGACATGGCTGCACTTCCCCCTGTAGCGACTGCTTCGTCAGGCTTGTATACGCGATGTAGCACTCGCAACAATCCTTTTGTGCAGAAGAGCGGGGTTGCTGTCATGTTCGGTGGCGCTTTGCCCGGATCAGGCCGGCGTTACCCTGAGCGGCAGGGTCTTCAATCCGCCGACGAAGGTGCTGGTCGCGCGGGCCGCCTCGCCCGCCGGCTCCACGGCGGCGACCCGGTCGAGGATCGCCTCGAACAGGATCTTCATCTCCAGCCGCGCCAGATGCAGCCCGAGGCACTGGTGCGCCCCTGCGCCGAAAGCGAGGTGGCGGTTGGGCGAGCGCGCGGCGTCGAAGCGGCGCGGGTCGGGGAACTGCGCGGGGTCGTGATTGGCGGCGACATAGTTGATCATCAGCCAGTCGCCCGCCTTGATTTGCTGCCCGCCGATCTCGCAGTCCTCGGCAGCGGTGCGCATGAAGTGCTGGACGGGGCTGGTCCAGCGGATCGCTTCTTCAACAATGCCGGGGAGCAGCGAGCGGTCGGCGCGCACGCGGGCGTATTGTTCGGGGTCACGGGCCAGCGCCTGCATCGCCCCCGCGGTGCTGGCGCTGGTGGTGTCATGCCCGGCGGTGGCGACGATGATGTAATAGCCCGCCATGTCGCGGGGCGGGAGCGGCTGGCCATCCACCAGCGCATTGGCGATGACGCTTGCGACATCGTCGGTCGGGTGCTTGCGGCGCTCTTCGGCGAGCGCGGCGAAATAGTCCTCGAAGGTCTTCACCGCGCCCGCGACGATCTGCACCACCTGCTCCGGCGACATCTTGTCCATGCCGGAGCCCGAGAGGTCCTTGTCCTGCCCGCCGAACAATTGCTGGGTGAGCATCTGCATCCGGAACTCGTCCGAAGGCGGCACGCCGAGGATCTGCATGACGACGCGCAAGGGGTAGGGGCCGGAGACCTCCTTGACGAAGTCCACTTCGCTCCCCTGCTCGAGCATCCGCTCGACCGTCCGCGCCGCCAGCGCCCGCAGCTCGCCTTCCAGCTGGGCGAGGTTCCTCGGCATGAACCATTCCTGCGTCAGCTTGCGATACTTGGGGTGGATCGGCGCGTCGAACACCACCAGCGAATCGACCAGCATGTTCGAGCCCGTCGCCGCGCGGCTGAACTCGATCGCCTGGTTGAAGCTGAACACCACCGGGCGCGGGTTGTTGAGGAAACCGGCGTTGTCCTTCGAGATGCGCATCACGTCGTCATAGCCGGTGACCAGCCAGAACGGCTCGAACAGCCCGGGCGTATCGGGCTGCACCTTGGCGACCGGGGTGCTCGCACGGATCGCATCGAAGGTGTCGAGCAGCCCGTCCCATTCGGCATAGGCGTGGGGGTCGATCACCTGCCTCGCGATATCGCCCGGCAGCACCGCCTCGGTCATGCTGCCGCTTCCTTGGCGCGGGCGGCATATTCGTCGCGCAGCTCGCGCTTGTAGAGCTTGCCATTGGCCTCGCGCGGCAGGTCGGGGCGGAAGTCGAACAGCTTGGGCATCTTGATCTTGGAGAGGCTGGGGGCAAGGAACTCCCGCAGCTCCGCCTCCAAGTCTGGCCCGGCATCGGCCATGTCCTTGGGCTGCACCACCGCCACCACCTTCTCGCCAAGGTCGGGGCAGGGCGCGCCGATCACGCCTGCGTCCATCACCTTGGGATGGGTGACGAGCAGGTTCTCGATCTCCTGCGGGTAGATATTGACCCCGCCGCTGATGATCATGTGGCTCTTGCGGTCGGTCAGGAACAGGAACCCGTCGGCATCGACATGGCCAATGTCGCCCAGCGTCATCCAGCCATTGGCGTGCATGGCCTCGCGGGTTTTCTCGGGGTCGTTGTGATAGGTCGGCAGCAACGCGTTTTCGAAATAGATCAGCCCGTCCTCGTCTGGCCCCACTTCCTCACCCTCCGGCCCGCAGACGTGGAGCGTACCATAGATCGCGCGGCCGACGCTGCCGGGATGGGCGAGCCAGTCGGCCGAACCGATCATCGTCATCCCGATGCCTTCAGACCCGGCGTAATATTCGTTCACAATCGGCCCCCACCATTCGATCATCTCGCGCTTGATCGGCACCGGGCAGGGCGCGGCGGCGTGGAGCGCGCGTTTGTGGCTGGAGAGGTCATATTTGGTGCGAATCGCCGGATCGAGCTTGAGGAAGCGCACGAAATGGGTCGGGACCCACTGGCTGTCGGTGATGCGATGCTTTTCGATCGCGGCGAGCGCGGCCTCGGGCTCGAACTTCTCCATCACCACCAGCGTGCCCCCGAGCCGCTGCGCCGCCGAACACCACGCCAGCGGCGCGGCGTGATAGAGCGGGGCTGGGGAGAGGTAGATCATCGAGCCATCGGCCGGCATCCCTGCGCCCATCGTGGCGAGGCCGATGAAGGGGATCATCGCCTGCGGATCGGTATCGGCAGGGGGGGCGGGGCGGATGCCCTTGGGCCGCCCGGTAGTGCCGGAGGAATAGAGCATGGTCAGTCCGGCGCGCTGGTCCGGGATCGGGGTGGCCGGATGCGCGCCTAGGGCGGCAGCGAAATCCTCCGCTCCGCCGTTGCCGGTCACCAGCACATCAAGATCAGGGCATTCGCGCCGGATATCGGCCATCACCCCATCGAAATAGGGCGAGGTAATCAGCAGCTTGGCGTTGCTGTCCTTGAGGATGTAGGTGATCTCCGGCGCGGTCAGGCGCGAGGAGATCGGCACCAGCAGCGTGCCCGCGCGCTGCGATCCCCAGATCAGGGTGAAATATTCGATCCGGTTTTCGAGCAGCACCGCAAAGGCGTCATCCGGCGCAAACCCGCGCGCACGCAGCAGCTGGGCAAAGCGGTTCGCGGCCTCGTCCATTGCGCGATAGGTCATCTGCTCGCCCGATCCGGCCATGATGACAGCGGGATGATCAGGGCGGCTCGCGGCGTGCGCGATCGGGTGCATCGACATGTTCTCTCTCCCTGCGGCCACGCGTGTGCGGGCGGGCCGACATTCTCTCGGGAGAAAATCTAGCGGGCGCGGGAACGCTCGCAAGGGAAAAGAGTATTCAAAGTGCTACCCAACAGGCGCGTCACCCCCTCGGCGGGCGGTGGCGGGGTGGCCCAGAGGCGAAAGCCAAAGACAAAAAAAGGCGGCGGGATAACCCGCCGCCCATGTTCGGACACCCTCTCCAATGTCCGGCCCGTTTCACGGGCAATCTCTTGGTGCCTTGTGGCTGGGCGGTTATTCGCCGCCAGCGCCGGTGAGGCGTGCATCGCGGGCGTAGGCCAGCTGTGCTTCGCTCTCCACCATATACGGAATCGGATTGACTGCAAGACCCTCCACGCGAACTTCGTAATGGAGGTGCGGGCCGGTCGAACGGCCGGTCGATCCGACATAGCCGATGAGGTCGCCCTTCTTGATGCTGTCACCTGCCGCGACCGCAAGGCGCGAGAGGTGGGCGTAGCGGGTTTGCATCGCGGCACCGTGCTCGACGCTGATGTAGAGGCCGTAGCTCGAATACCAGTCGGCGCGGCTGACGATGCCGTCGGCGGTGGCGTAGACCGGGGTGCCGGAGGGCGCGGCGAGATCGATGCCGTGGTGCTGACGGCGGCCGCCAAGCACCGGGTGGGTGCGCATCCCGAAGCTGCTGGTCAGCGCCGCGCCTTCGAGCGGCATGCGCGAGGGCACCGAGATGCCGCGGGTCGGAACCGGCGAGGAAAAGGCGGTGGGCGCTTCGACCGCGCCGAGCGTCGGGGTGTTGCGCTCGTTCTCGAGGATCGTCGTGAACAGCGACTTGAAGCGGGTGTCACCGTTGTCGACCACTTCGCCCTGCGCGTCACGCAGCGGCGGCACGACATCGGCGCTGGCGGTGGAGGTCGAGGCGGCTGAATTGGTGTTGGCGAGGGCCGGCGCAGCGGCGGAAACCAGAATGGCGCAGGCGGTCGTTCCAACCAGCTTCAGCGCACCGCGGAAGGCAAAAATCATAAAAAGACCCGGTCCCGATTGCGACCCGCGATTGCTGCGGTGCCGTAGGAATGTTCCGGCACGTCTATCGCGCGCCTTTCGCTGGAACAGGGTTATCCGGGTGGATCATTAATAGGCAATCGTTGCGTAAAATCTGCGCGACAAACCGGCAGCAAGACGCGCCGAGTCGTTGAACGGCGCCTTAACCTGTCCTCGGAAATGCCGTTTTACGAGGTCTTGCCAGTAGGATTCGGGTTCGATCTGCGCCGTTTCGGCACATTGCAGAAAGTGCTTGGTGCCTGCCGCGACATGGCGGATTTCGTCGTCAAGTATCCTTGTGAGGATTTTCGCGCCGCTCTCGTCCCCCGCCGCCTGCACCCGTTCGCGCGTGGCGGGGGTCACGTCGAGCCCGCGCGCCTCGAGCACCATCGGCACCACCGCCAGCCGCGCGGCGACATCGTGGCGGGTGGCGTAAGCGGCCTCCCACAGTCCGGCATGCGCGGGCAGCGCGCCGTAATGGCTGCCGAGGCTCTGGAGCTTGCGCGCCAGCAGCGCGAAGTGCATCGCCTCGTCGGCGGCGACATCAAGGAAGTCGCTGACGAATCCCGGCCCCATCTCCCCTCCGAATCGCCCCGCCATGTCGAGCGCGAGGTCGATTGCGACGAATTCGATATGGGCGAGGGAATGCCACAGGGCGATCCGCCCGCGCTCGCTCCTGGCCTTGCGGCGCTTGGGCATCTGGCCGGGAGGCAGCAATTCGGGCGCATCGGGCCAGGCGGGCTGGTCGGGCATCGCCACGTCGAATTCCCACGCCAGCTTGCCAGCCCGCCAATCGCGCGCGACCTGACGGGTGGCGAAGCACTTGGCCCGCGGCCCGGGGGTGCTGAGCGCGGCGCGGATGGCGCGGGCGACGGTGGTCACGGGCTTAAAGAGCTTTGGCCGCCGCCAGCACTTCCTCCGCGTGGCCGGCGACCTTCACCTTGTCCCAGATGCGCGCGATCTTCCCGTCGGCGCCCACCAGATAGGTCGCGCGGACCATGCCCATATAGGTCTTGCCGTACATCTGCTTTTCCGCCCACACGCCGAGCGCGTCGCTGAGGCCGCCTTCTTCCGCATCGGTCGCGAGCGGGGCGGTGAGGCCGTGCTTGGCGATGAACTTGGCATGCTTCTTGGCCGGGTCCTTGCTGACGCCGAGCAGCTTGGTGCCCGCCGCCTCGAACTGGTCCTTCAGCGCGGAGAAATCCTTGTTTTCGGTGGTGCACCCCGGGGTGTCGTCCTTGGGGTAGAAGAAGATCACCAGCTTCGATCCGGCAAAGTCGGAAGGCTTCACGCTCCCGCCTTCGGGGGTTTCCATCGCGATGTCGGGCATGGCGTCGCCGACGCCGGGGAAAGTGGTCATGCGGGGTTCTCCTGTTCGCTTGCGAGAATGTCTGTGCCCAGAATTTGTTTCCACACGCCCGCGATCCTGAGCCGCGCCGCGGCGAAGGCCTCCTCGAGCGCCGGATACGAATCGAACCCGCAGGCCCGTGCCAGCGCGCGCGCGCCCGAGGGCGGGGGTTCGCGGCCATCGGGGGCGAGCAGGCGTCCGGCGACCAGCATCCGGCTCATCAGCGCGTGCGGCTCGGCGAGGTCAGCCGGGATCAGCCCCGCCGCCGCCAACCCTGCGAGGGCCTGTTCGAGATCGGGAGAGAGCGCCTTCGCAGCGGCTTCGGCGAGCGGGCGACCGTCCGCCGTTTCTCCCTTCAATTGCAGGTAGTGCGCCAGAAATTCGATATCGACGAGCCCCCCGCGCGTCAGCTTGGCGTCGACCGGGCCGCCGGGCTGCTTGTGCTTCGCCATCTCGGCGCGCATGCCCAGAACCGCCTCGCGCAGGGCCGCCCTGTCGCGCCGGGCGTGGAGCACCTCGGCGAGCACCGCCTCTAGCTCGGCACGCGCCCTTGGCGAACCATAAAGCACCCGCGCGCGGGCAAGCGCCATGTGCTCCCACGTCCACGCCGCCTCGCGCTGGTATTTGCCGAAAGCCTCGCAGGAGACCGCCAAGGGCCCCTGGTTGCCCTGCGGCCTGAGGCGCGTGTCGACCTCGTAGAGCGCACCCTGCGCAGTCGGCACCGAGAGCGCGGCGCTCACCCGGCTGGCGAGGCGGTTGTAATAGATCGTCGCGCCCAATGGCCGCACCCCGTCCGATTGCGCGGCGAAATCGCCGGTGAACAGGTAGACGATGTCGAGATCGCTCGCATGGGTCAGCGCCCCGCCGCCCAATCGCCCGAGGCCGAGGATCAGCAATTCGCTTCCCGCGATGCGCCCGTGCTTGGCGGCGAATTCGGCCACGGTCGCATCAGTCGCCAGCCGCATCGCGGCCTCCGCCGTGCGCGAGAGCGCGCGGGCGATGGCGAGCGGATCGGCCAGCCCCTCGATCAGCTGGATGCCGAGCGCGAAGCGGATCTCGCCGGTGACGATGCGGATCGCGTCGAGCAGCGCCTCGTAATCCTCGCGGATCGCCGCGCCGCGCATCCGCGCCATGATTGCGTGCGTCTCGCCCGGCAGGTCGAGCGCGTCCTTGTCGATCAGCGTATCGAGCAGCTCGGGCTTGCGCGCCAGCTCGTCCGACAGCACCGGGGCGAGGGTGAGGGCGGCCACCAGCCGCCGGGTCAGGTCAGGGCGGGCATCGAGCAGGCGGAAGGTGGTGACGAGGCTCGGCACGCTTTCGATGATCCGTTCCCAGCGGGTGATCGCCCGCATCGGATCGTCGCTCGTCGCCATCGCGGTAAGCAGCGCCGGGGCGAGGCGATCCCACGCCTCGACCGCCTGCGGTGAACGGATTGCGGCATGGCGCCCGTCGCGCCAGCTCTCGATGCGTTCGGCGAGCACCTCGGGCTCGGCGAAGTCCCACGCGGCAAGGCTCGTCGCCAGCGCGCTGGTCGGCATGGCGACGGGCGCGGGAGATGCTTCGGCGTGGCCGATCAGCTCCTCATAGATGCGCGCGGTGCGGGCTGTCAGCGCGGTTAGCTCGGCGACCAGCGCCGCGCCGTCCTGCAAGCCATCGAGCCGCGCGACGTTGTCGAGCGCCGCGCCATCGGGCAGCGCATGGGTCTGGCGGTCGTTCACCATCTGCAAGCGGTGCTCGATCGAGCGCAACCGGTCATAGGCCTCGCCGAGCACCACTGCGTTTTCGGGCGCGATCCAGCCGCCTGCCGCGAGTGCATCGAGCGCGGCGCGCGTGCCCCGCACCCTGAGGCTCGCATCGCGGCCGCCGTGGATCAGCTGGTGGGTCTGGGCGTAGAACTCGATCTCGCGGATCCCGCCGCGCCCGCGCTTGACGTCGAAGCCGGGGCCGGGCGC
>JACESM010000055.1 GCA_013911835.1 Porphyrobacter sp.
TGCTGATCGCGGTCGCGGGGGGCATGTTCGTGGTGCCGCTCTATGCCTTCCTGACGACGCGGGTCGACAAGTCCGAAGCCTCGCGCTCGGTTGCGGCGAACAACTTCGTCTCCTGCGTGTTCATGGCGGTGGGCGCGGGCGTGGCAGGCGTGCTCGGCTTTTTCGGCATTCCGCTCGAAGAACAGCTGCTGCTGAGCCTCGCTTTGGTCTTCATCTCGGCGCAGCTGGCGCGGAAGCTCTACCGGGTGGAGCAGGGGCGCGGCGCGCTGCCCGCCTGAGGTCAGATGATGAAGGCGAACACCGCCAGCGTCACCGCGACATAGGTGCTGGCCACGCCGCGCACGTCGTCCATCGTCAGGCGCCACAGGCTCTCGGCGGGAATCGGGAAGATGTCGCGCTTCACATGCGGCGGCAGGCTCATGCGGAACCAGTGGCGGGCGCTCTCGTCAGTGAGAACCAGGCTGCGGCGCATCTTTGCGAATCTCCGAGTGTCAGGGATGCCAGCTTTAAGACTTTCTTAACCATTGAAAATGGTTTGCGGCGGGTGTGTCGCAACGTGGGACAGGGTGAGTTTGCGCCCGGGCGCTGGCGCGGTTAGAGGCTCGTGGCAGGACGACGGGAGAGTTTTTGCGATGACCGATTCCACCCGGACAGCCGCCGCGCTGCTGGTCGATTGCCTTGCCGAGCAGGGCGCGAGCCGGATCTTCACCGTGCCGGGCGAAAGCTTCCTTGCGGTGCTCGATGCCCTGCCCGAGCGGCCTGAGATCGAAGTCGTCACCTGCCGCCAGGAAGGCGGGGTCGCCTTCATGGCCTGCGCCGACGGAGCCCTGAACGCCGCTGGCTCCGGAGCACCCGGCATCGCCTTCGTCACCCGCGGGCCGGGCGCGACCAATGCCTCGATCGGCGTGCATGTCGCCCATCAGGATTCGCAGCCGATGATCCTGTTCGTCGGCGATGTCGCGCGCGGAATGCAGGGACGTGAGGGGTTTCAGGAGGTCGATTTCCCCGCCTTCTTTGGCCCCATCTGTAAGTGGGCCGCGCGGATCGATGATCCGCTGCGCATCCCCGAATACATCGCCCGCGCTTACGCGGTGGCCATCTCCGGCCGGCCCGGCCCGGTGGTGCTGGCCTTGCCCGAGGACATGCTGGTCGAAGCGGTGCCCGCCAGTCTCGCGCCGCGCCCGCAGGTGCTGCGCCCCGCACAGGCCGTCTGCCCCGATGCGATGCGCGCGCTGTTCGACATGATTGCCGATGCCGCCAGCCCCATCGCCATCATCGGCGGCGCGGGGTGGAACGCCAAGGCGCGGCATTACTTCCAGCAATTCGCGACAAGCATCGGGCTTCCCGTGGCGACCGCCTTTCGCCGTCAGGACGCGATTGCGCCGGATTCGCCGGTCTATGCGGGCAACCTCGGCTACGGGCCGAACCCGCAGCTGGTGGAGCGCGTGCGGCAGGCCGATCTCGTCATCGCGGTGGGTGCAAGGCTCGGCGAGGCGACCACCGATGGCTACGAGGTACCGACGCTGGAACATCCCGGCCAGACCCTGGTCCACATCCACCCGGATCCCGAGGAGCTCGGCCGTGTCTACCGCACCGATCTGGCGCTGTGCTGCGCCATGGACGAATTCGCGGAATGCGCGGCGCTGTGGGATCACAGCGACATTATCCCCTTCGATGCCGGGGCCGAGGCGCATGCGCAGTGGCTGGCGTGGTCGACGCCCCAGCCGTCCGATGCCGCAATGGACCTTGCCGCCTGCGTGGGGGCGATGCGCGAGATGCTCCCCGCCGATACCATCATCTGCAACGGCGCGGGCAATTTCGCCGGGTGGTGGCACCGCTATTGGCGCTATGCCGCCTATCCCGGCCAGCTCGCCCCGACCTGCGGGGCGATGGGCTACGGCGTGCCCGCTGCCGTCGCTGCCGCCTTGCGCTTTCCCGAGCGGACGGTCGTCGCCGTTGCGGGTGACGGGGACTTCCTGATGAACGGACAGGAACTCGCCACCGCCGCGCAATATGGCGCGGACCTGATCGTGGTGGTGGTCGACAACGGCGCCTACGGCACGATCCGCATGCATCAGGAGCGCGAATATCCGGGCCGCGTCTCGGCGACGGCGCTCGCCAATCCCGATTTCGCGATGCTGGGCGCGGCCTATGGCGCGTGGAGCACGCGGGTGGAGACCACGGCCGAATTCATCACCGCGCTTGAGGACGCCAAGGGCCGCACCGGCATCCGCCTGATCCATGCGCTCACCGATCTGGAACGCATCGCGGCGAGCGGCGCGACAATTTCGGGGCTGCGCGCGCGGGCCAACCGCACTGCCTGAGCATCGCCGCCCCGTTGTACGGTCATCGGCAGGTCGTCCCCTGCCGGTTGCCCCGTGGCGCGATGTTACACGTGAAACATTGCGACGCGGTTCAGCCCTGCGCCAGCTCTCGGATCACGGCCCATTCTGCCGGGCTGACCGCGCAGACTGACAGCCGCGACAGGCGGATCAGCTGCATCTCGGCCAGCCGCGGCTCGGCCTTGATCTCGGCGAGCGTCACAGGGCGGGCGAACTTCTCCTTCGCCTTCAGCTTCACCGCCGCCCACTTGCCGGTCTCGTCGGTCGGATCGCCGATGCCCGAGACGGTAATCTCGGCGATCCCGACGATCTCGAGCCCCTCCCGGCTGTGATAGAAGAACGCCTCGTCCCCCGGCTGCATCGCCATCAGGTTGTTGCGGGCGAGGTAATTGCGCACCCCGTCCCACGTCCCCTCGCCCTCCGCTACAAGATCGTCCCAGCTGTACTTGAAGGGTTCGGATTTCATCAGCCAATAGGCCATCTTGCGCAGGCTCCCATGCGAGTGTCGCGCTCCGATAGACTGCCAGGCGCCCTCTCGCCAAGCCCCGCCAATTAACCCGATGTTTAGTGCAATCTGCAATGAGGCCAGGATGGACACGGGGAGGCAAGGCACGCCGCCCCGCAGGCAGGGCGAGGCAAGGGGCAGCGGTCTTGACGGAGCACGAACCAGAAAATCCGCTCGGAGCGGCTGAACGCGACATCATCGCGCTGGGGATTGCGACCGCCTCGATCATCCTGCTGGTCGGCACCGGAGGCACGGTCATGCCGCAGGTGATGGACGTGCTGACCGGGACCGGCGGCGCGCCCAATGTCATCATTGTCAACGCCCTGCTGCTCAACATTGCGCTCGTCATCTTCGGCTGGCGGCGCTACCGCGAGCTCACCCGCGAGATCGACGAGCGCCGCCGCGCCGAGGCCCGCGCCCGGCTGCTGGCGGCCACCGATCCGCTCACCCAGTGCCTCAATCGCCGCGCGATGTTCGATGCGACCGAGGAACTGCGCGCCCGCGCGGCGCAACGCGGCGAGGCGGTCGTCTATTGCATGATCGATCTCGACAATTTCAAGCAGATCAATGATATGCACGGCCATGGCGCGGGCGATGCAGTGCTGGTCATGCTGTGCGACCGGATCCGCGCGCTGCTCCCGCGCGAGGCGCGGCTGGCGCGTCTGGGGGGCGATGAATTCGCCTTCATCATGCCCTTCCCCGCCGGCCATGCCGACCGGGTCGACGATCTCGTCATCCGCCTGTTCGCAAGCCTCGCCCAGCCCTTCGCCATGCCCGAACTGACGGTCGAGCTGACGCTTTCGATCGGCCTTGCCGCCGATCACGAGGCCGATGGCACGATCGGTCTGGTGGTCGATGCGGCCACATTGATGCACCGCGCGGACATGGCGCTCTACCACGCCAAGAAGCAGGGCCGGAACCGCTACTTCTGGTTCGAGCCGGTGATGGAAAGCGAACTCCGCTTCCGCAACCAGCTTGAAACCGGCATCCGCCGCGGCCTGGCGCGCGGCGAATTCGTGCCGTTCTACGAACAGCAGATCGATCTCGACACCGGCGCGCTGGTCGGCTTCGAAATGCTCGCGCGCTGGCGGTCGCCGCAATTGGGGCTCATCAGTCCTGACACCTTCGTGCCGGTCGCCGAGGAAATCGGCCTCATCAACGAGCTGTCGGAACGCCTGATGGAGCAGGCCTTCGCCGATGCGCGCGAATGGGACGAGACGCTGACGCTCTCGGTCAACATCTCGCCGGTGCAGCTGCGCGACCCGTGGTTTGCCCAGCGCGTTCTCAAGAAGCTGGTCGCCGCCGGCTTTCCGCCGCACCGGCTCGAGATCGAGATCACCGAAAGCTGCCTGCACGAGAACATCGGCCTGGTGCGCTCGATGATCATGAGCTTGCGTAATCAGGGCGTGCAGATCGCGCTCGACGATTTCGGCACCGGCTATTCGAGCTTCGAACAGCTGCGCAACCTGCCCTTTGATCGCATCAAGATCGACCGCAGCTTCGTGAGCGAACTCAAGGACCCCGGCAACAGTTCGCGACTGGTCGAGGCGATCGTCTCGCTCGGGCGCGGGCTCGATCTGCCGCTGACGGCCGAGGGTGTCGAGGACGAGGCGATCCTCAAGGCGCTGAAGGAAATGGGCAAGCTCAAGGCGCAGGGTTTTTACTACGGCCAGCCCGAGGATGCCGAGGGCGTGCGCGCGCGGCTGCGGGCAGCGGGCCGCCTGACCGGCGCTGGTGCAGAGAATGCTCCGGCCCAGCCCGCGGCAAGCGGGGACGCGCAGCCGCCTTACCGCATCGCCCGTTCCTGAGGCTTGCCTCAAGACTGCCCCTAACACTGGACGCGGGACCCTTGCGTGCATAGATGCACGTCCAGTGAGCAAGACCATCCCCTTCATCAAGATGCACGGGCTCGGCAACGACTTCGTGGTGATCGACGCGCGCGAGACTGCCATCCCGGCGATGACGCCCGCGGTAGCGCGCGCGCTGGGAGACCGGCGGACGGGGATCGGGTTCGACCAGCTGATCCTGCTCGAACCGAGCGAGGGTCACGACTTCCGCGTGCGGTTCTTCAATTGCGACGGCAGCGAGGCTGGCGCCTGCGGCAATGGCAGCCGCGCGGTGGCGCTGCTCCACGGCGCGCCCGCAACCGTCGAGACCGGCGGCGGGGCGCTTCGCCTCGAACCGCTGGACGGCGGCGCGCGGGTCGACATGGGCGCACCGCGCTTCGACTGGGATGCCATTCCGCTGGCCTATCCGATGGACACCTTTGCGATGCCGGTCGGTTGGGAAGGCCTCGACGCGCCCATGGCGGTCAATGTCGGCAATCCGCACGCAATCTTCTTCGTCGAGGATGCCGATGCGGTGGAACTCGAGCGGCTCGGGCCGATCATCGAGAACGACCCGCTCTTCCCCGAAAGGGTCAACGTCAATGTCGCCAGCCTTGCAGGGCCGGATCACCTCAAGCTGCGCGTCTGGGAGCGCGGCGCGGGCCTCACCCGCGCGTGCGGCACCGGCGCCTGCGCCACGGCGGTCGCGGCGATCCGCCGGGGGCTGGTGGCGAGCCCGGTGCGCGTCACCCTGCCCGGCGGCAACCTCGTGATCGCGTGGGAGCCCGGCGGCTCCATCCTGATGAGCGGGCCTGCGACCGAGAGCTATCGCGGCACGTTCGACTGGGACGACTATTCGGCGGGGGCCGCGGGTTGAACGCCCCGCAAATCATCAGCCTCGGCTGCCGCATGAACATTGCGGAGAGCGAACGGATGCGCGCGATGCTGGCGGGCGAAGAGGGCCTCGTGGTGGTCAATTCCTGCGCGGTCACCGCCGAGGCCTTGCGCCAGACCCGCCAGGCGATCCGCCGCGCGCGGCGCGATCATCCGGCGGCGCGGCTGGTGGTGACCGGCTGTGCGGCGGAGATCGACCGTGCGGCCATCGGCGCGATGGCGGAGGTTGACGGGTTGGTGGCAAACGCGGCCAAGCTCGATCCGCGCGCGTGGAATGTCCCCGGCGAGGCCCCGCCGCTCGCTCCGGCACGCACCCGCGCCTTTGTCGCGGTGCAGAACGGCTGCGACCATGCCTGCACCTTTTGCATCATTCCGCAGGGGCGAGGCGCGAGCCGTTCGCTGACGGTGCCGCAGGTGCTTGCCGAAATCGAAGCCCATCTGACGGCAGGCGCGCAGGAGGTGGTGCTGACCGGCGTCGACCTCACCTCGTGGGGCCATGATCTGCCGAATGCCCCGCGGCTTGGCGCGCTGGTCGAGGCGATCCTCGCCGCCTTTCCGGCCCTCCCCCGCCTGCGTCTGTCATCGGTCGACGGGATCGAGATCGATCCCCTGCTCTTCGATCTGCTGGCAGGCGAGGCGCGGGTCATGCCGCACTTGCACCTCTCGCTCCAGCACGGGGCCGACCTGATCCTCAAGCGCATGAAGCGGCGGCACTTGCACGCCGATGCCGTTGAACTGGTCGCGCGGTTGAAGGCGCTGCGCCCCGATATCGCCATCGGCGCCGACCTCATCGCCGGCTTTCCGACCGAGGACGCGGGCCATCACGCAGCGAACCTCGCGATCGTCGACGAGCTCGACATCGTCCACGCTCACATCTTCCCTTTTTCCCCCCGCCCCGGCACCCCTGCCGCGCGCATGCCGCAGCTCTCCCGCGAGGTCGTGAAGGCCCGCGCCGCAGATCTGCGCGCCCGCGCCGCCGCCCGCCGGGCCGCGTGGCTTGCCGGGCTTGTGGGCGAAACCTTGCCAGTCCTCGCCGAGCGCGGCGGCACGGGCTATGCCCCCAACTACGCCCCCGTTGCCCTGCCCTCCGGCACGGCGGCGGGCACGATCATCGAAGTGACCCCAAGCGGCCTCAGGGAGGGCCTGCTCGCATGAGTGAAACCAGCTGGACGCAGCGCCTGTTCGGAGGCTTCGCCAAGACCTCCGAGCGGCTCAGCGCCAATCTGCCCGGCAGCAGCGGCGGCACCGCCAAGCTCGACGACAAGACCTTGGACGAAGTCGAGGACGCGCTGATCCTCTCCGACCTTGGCCCCTCGGCTGCTGCTCGCATCCGCGCGCGGCTTTCGGACAAGCGTTTCGGGCTCGAGATCACGTCGCGCGAGTTGAAGGAGGCGGTCGCCGAGGAAATCGCCGCGATTCTGCGTCCGGTGGCCAAGCCGCTCGAGATCACCGCCTTCCCCCGCCCGCAGGTGATCCTCGTGATCGGGGTCAACGGCAGCGGCAAGACCACCACCATCGCCAAGCTCGCGCATCTGTTTCAGGAGGACGACTACGGCGTGCTGCTGGCGGCGGGCGACACGTTCCGCGCCGCTGCCATCGGCCAGCTGGCGACTTGGGCGGGCCGCATCGGCGTCGATCTGGTGCGCGGGCCCGAGGGCGGCGATCCGGCGGCGATCGTCTTCGATGCGGTCAAGCAGGCCACCGACACCGGGATCGACGCGCTGATCGTCGACACCGCCGGGCGCTTGCAGAACAAGAAGGAATTGATGGAAGAGCTAGCCAAGATCCGCCGCGTGCTTGGCCGCCTCAACCCCGAGGCACCGCATGATGTGGTGCTGGTATTGGATGCCACCAATGGCCAGAACGCGCTCTCGCAGATCGACGTGTTCAAGGAGGTCGCGGGCGTCACCGGCCTGATCATGACCAAGCTCGACGGCACCGCGCGCGGCGGCGTGCTGGTCGCCGCGGCCGAGCAATATGGCCTCCCCATCCACGCCATCGGCGTCGGCGAGAAGATGGAGGACCTGCGCCCCTTCGACCCCGACCTCGTTGCGCGCGTCATCGCCGGGGTGGCGTGATGAGCGAAGGCGAAGGCAAGAAAGCCGCCTCGAGTTGGCTCAATGTCGTGGTCGATTACGGCCCGCTGCTGGTATTCCTCGGCGTCTATCGCTGGATGTCGCCCAAGGAGACCAGCGCGGCGGGCGAGATCATCGCGATCATCTACGGCACCGGCGCCTTCATGGCGGCCTCGGTGATCGCCCTGCTGGTGTCGAAATGGCGGCTCGGCAAGGTTTCGCCGATGCTGTGGTTCTCGACCGCGCTGATTATGGGCTTCGGGAGCCTCACGATCTTCTTCGGCGACCCGACCTTCGTGCAGTTAAAGCCCACGATCATCTACGCGAGCTTCGGCGTGGCGCTGCTGGGCGGGTTCTTCACCGGTCGCGCGCTGCTCAAGATCCTGCTGGAGGCTGCCTTCGAAGGGCTGTCCGAGGAAGGCTGGCTGAAGCTGTCGCGCAACTGGGGGGTGTTCTTTCTGGTGCTCGCCGCGCTCAACGAGGTGCTGCGCGCGCAGCTCGACTTCGAAGGCTGGCTGTGGGCCAAGATCTGGGTGTTCCTGCCGCTCACGTTCCTGTTCACCTTCAGCCAGATCCCGATGCTGCTGAAGCACGGTCTGAGCTTCGAGGAGCAGGACGACGTGCTGAAGGACGAGCCGCCGACGGGCAGTTAGCGCCATCGCCTGCGGTCCTTCGCGAACCGCGTGAGCGGCATCAGCGCCGCCGAGAATGCGCCGCTTATGGCCAGGGCAAAGTACATATAATTGAACGGCGCCTCGTCCCGTCCGCTCGAGATATACAGAAGACCGGTCATCCAAAGCACAGATGACATCGCTCCCAGAGCCGTTGTTGCAAAAAGGCTTCGCGCCAACCCCCAGCGCCGGAAGAGCAGCTCGAACGCGGCAGCGGTGACGAAGGCGGGTGCGGCTCCGGCAGCGTAGATGAAAGGCAGCAGTTTCAGTCCGAGAAACAGCCCGAACAGGGGAATGATGGTCAGAATGCCAAAGACCTGAAACCCGATCAGCGGCAACACCACCGTCCAGCCTGCCGCCATCAACAATCGGAGCGCTGCATCTTTCATCGCACCCGGTCTTAACGCGATACGATTAAGTGCCTCTTAAGCGGCCTAAATCTCCACCTGGCTCCCCAGCTCGACCACGCGGTTGGTCGGCAGGCGGAAGAACGCCATCGCGCTCGCGGCGTTCCTGAGCATCCATGCGAAGAGCTTCTCGCGCCAGATCGCCATGCCGGGCTTCGACGAGGGCAGCAGTGTCTGGCGTGACAGGAAGAAGCTGGTGTTCATCATGTCGAACGCCCCGTCGCACAGGTCGAGCGTGCTCAGCAGCCTGGGCACGTCGGTCTCCTCGAGGAAGCCGCAATAGATCGTGACGCGGTAGAACCCGTTGCCGAGGCTCTTGCATTCATAGCGCGCGGATTCCTCGACATAGGGCATGCCGCGCACCTGCACGGTGAGGATCAGCACGCGTTCGTGCAGCACCTTGTTGTGCTTGATGTTGTGGAGCAGCGCGCTCGGCACGCCCGAATTGGTCGAGGCCATGAACACCGCCGTCCCCGGCACGCGGGTCGAGGAATTGTGCGCGCTCTTGGCGAAGATCTCGATCGGGAGCGAGCCTTCGGCCATGCTCGCGCGCATCAGCTCGCGGCCCTTCGACCAAGTGGTGAGCAGAGTGAAGATCACCCCGCCGATCATCAGCGGCACCCACCCGCCCTGCGGCACCTTGATGAGGTTCGCGCCGAAATAGGCAATGTCGACGACAAGGAAAGTGATCACCAGCGGCAGGCCCTTCCACAGCGGCCACTTCCACAGCGAGAACAATACCGCGGCGAGCAGCAGCGTGTCGATGAACATCGCGCCAGTCACCGCGATGCCATAGGCGGCGGCAAGGTTGCTCGATGACTGGAAGAACAGCACCAGCAGGATCACCATCACCATCAGCGCCCAGTTGATCACCGGGATATAGATCTGCCCGGCGGCGGCAGCACTGGTGTGGCGGATTTCCATGCGCGGGATGAAGCCCAGCTGGATCGCCTGCTGGGTGAGGCTGAACGCGCCCGAGATCACCGCCTGGCTGGCGATGATCGTGGCGAGCAGTGCAAGGATGATCACCGGCACGCGGACCATGTCGGGGATCATCAGGAAGAACGGGTCCTTGATCAGCGCGGCGGCCTCGGCCGGCGAGGACTGCGACAGCACCAGCGCGCCCTGCCCCATGTAATTGAGCATCAGCGCCGGATAGACGAAGGTCAGCCACGAGATGCCGATCGGCTTCCTGCCGAAATGCCCCATGTCGGCATAGAGCGCCTCGGCCCCGGTCACCGCCAGCACCACGCTGCCCAGCGCGACGAAGGCGACGAAGCCGTCGGTCGCGAAGAACTTCAGCGCGTTGAGCGGATTGATCGTCGCGAGGATGATGGAAGGGTCGGCAGTCAGGTGCATCACGCCAAGCACCGCGAGCATGCCGAAATAGGTCAGCATCACCGGTCCGAACAGCTTGCCCACACGGTCCGTCCCGCGCGACTGGATCGCGAACAGGGCGAACAAAATCGCGATCGCGGTCGGCACGATCCACGGCTTGAAGCCGGGGACGATGTACTGGAGCCCCTCGGTCGCCGAAAGCACCGAGATCGCCGGGGTGATCATGCTGTCGCCATAGAACAGCGCGGTGGCGAAGACGCCGAGCAGGATCAGCGGGCCGGTCCAGGTCTTGGTCGCCGAGGTGCGCTTGATCAGCGCCAGCAGCGCGAGGCTGCCACCCTCGCCGCCATTATCGGCGCGCATGATGGTGATGACATATTTGACCGTCACCACCATCATCATCGACCAGAAGACGAGGCTCAGCACCCCGTGGATGTGATCAACATCGGGCGAGATGCCGGGCGCGCCGTGGTGCGAGGCGAAGGTTTCGCGGAAGGCATAGAGCGGGCTGGTGCCGATATCGCCGAACACGACTCCGATCGCGCCGATCGCAAGCGTCAGGGGGGAGCCGGTATGGCCGTGGCCGTGGCCATGATCCGGGGCGGAAGCGGCACCGGAGGTGTTGTCGGCGGAGGAAGCTGCGGTGCTGCTCATAGTAATCGGATTTCCCGTATCCCCCCGGTACTGCCCAAGCGGGGCGTTAGACTCGCCCGCTGCAAGGCGGCGCGCCTAGCACCGCATGTTCGCAGCCGCAATATGGCCCCGCCGATTGACACATGACGGTATCAGGCGGGCAGCAGGCGCGCCTATCGGCCCTGAAGCATCGGCGCGCGTGCAATCATGTCGTCAAGCCGCGCAACATCCGCGGCCAGCCCCTCGCGCCAGGGCGCGTCGGGGGGCGAACGGTCGAGCAGACCCTTCCAGACATTGCGCGCCGCGACCACCTCGCCGCTCTGGAGATAGGCATTGCCGAGGAAATAGGCCGCCCCGGGATGACGCGGGTTGATCGCATCGGCGCGGGCGAAGGCCTGCACCGCGGCAGGCGTGACGAAGCCATCGGCATGGCCCACCAGCGCAAGGCCGAGCGCGAGCCAGCCTTCCAAGTCATTGGGGTTGTCCTTCAGCCCCTTCTGCAGCAGCCCCGCCGCATCGCCGAAGCGGCCCTGCCGGGCGAAGGCGTCAGAAGTGACGAGGTAATCGGGCGTGCGGCTGCCGTCGAACAGCGCGGCGCGGCCCTCGACCATCTCCTCGCCCTGATCGCCCAGCTGCGCGGCAGTCGCCTTGGGCGCGGAGGGCACGCCGGGCGAGCCCTGCCAGGCATAGCCTGCAAGCCCGAACACCAGCGCTGCGCCGAACAGCGTGAGCCCGTGGCGCGGCAGCTTCATCACCAGCACCGCAAAGGCGAAGGCCGCCAGCGCCAGCGCGGCCACCGCGAGCCAGGCGCCGAACATCTCGCCGCTCACGCCTTTGCCCCCGCATCATCATCGCGCCGCTTGCCGAGCCGCCGCAGCAGCACCCCCGCCACGATCAGGATCACCAGCACGGGAATCGCGAAGAGCGGCCAGGTGGTGCTGCTCACCTCGGGCTCATAGCTCACATAGTCGCCATAGCGCGCGATCAGCCAGCCGCGGATCGCTTCCGGGCTCTCGCCCGCGAGGATGCGGGCGCGCACCTGATGGCGCATGTCGCCCGCCATTGGCGCGTCGCTATCGGCAATGCTCTGCGACTGGCACTTGAGGCAGCGCAGCGTCTGCATCAGCGCGGCGGCCTCCGCCTCGAGCCGCGGGTCGGAGAGCTGGTTATAGGCATAGGGCGCTGGCGGCATCGAATCCTGCCCAAGCACCGGCACCGCAAGCGGGAGCGCCAGCACAGCCAGCAGCGCGGCGATCACCCAGCGGATCATTTCGCCTTCTCCAGTTCTGCGAGCAAGGTGGGCACATCATCCGCGCCGACATCGCCGATATGCTGGTAGCGGATCATGCCCTTGGCATCGATCACGAAAGTCTCAGGGACGCCCGAGGAGCCGATAGCGAGCTGCACCTCGGAAATCCGGTCGCTGCCGATGCGGGTATAGGGGTTGCCGTGACGCGCGAGGAAGTTGGCGACATCGGCGGGCTTGTCGCGGATCGCGATGCCGATGATCTCGACCCCGCTGCGTTTCAGGGCTTCCAGATGCGGCGCCTCGGCGATGCAGGGCAGGCACCAGCTCGCCCAGATGTTGAGCAGCTTGGGCTTGCCGGTGAAATCGGCCGTGGCAGCGCCGGGCAGGCCATCGAAGGCCGGTTCGAGCGCGAAGGCCGGGAGCGGCTGGCCGATCATCGCGCTCTCGACGAACTGGTCCTTCTCCTGCGTCAGCATATAGGCCGCCAGCCCCGCGAAGAAGGCGAACAGCGCGAGCGGGAGCCACAGGGTGATCTTGCGCATCGCCTATTCCGCCGGTTGGGGCGCGGGCACGCCCCCCGAATTGCCCAGCGCTTCGATATCGGCGCGGCGCTGCGCGCCCTTGGTGGTGGCGCTGCGGCGCTTGAGGTCGACCCGCATCCGCCCGACGATCGACAGAATGCCGCCCAGACCGATCAGCAGGCCCCCGTACCAGATAAAGGTGACAAAGGGCTTCCACCAGATGCGGATCTGCCAGCGCCCGTCCTCGGCCTGATTGCCGATCACGGCGTAGAGCTGGCCGTTCCAGCGGGTCAGCAGCGCGCTTTCCGAGGTCGACTGCGGGGGCGACCAGAAGCTGCGCGCCTGGGGCGTGAGGATTACCGGCTCGCCGCCATCCTGCCGCACCGCCAGCCGCGCTTCCATCGCGGTCCAGTTGGGCCCGGCAATCGGCGTAACCGCTTCAAGCGTGACTGCGAAACCGCCGATCTGCTCGGTCCCGCCCGGGGCGACCGCAGCGAGGCGTTCCTCGGAGAAGGCGCCCTCGCAGGCCATGCCGAACAGCGAGACCGCGATACCGAAATGGGCAACCACCATGCCCCAAGTGGCCAACGGCACGCGTACGACCTTGCGACCACGCAAGGGTAGCAAGGCGGCAACCGCGAGGCCAGCGGCAAGGCCGAGGCCGAGCAGCGGCAGCAGCGGGAACTGCCCGAAGAAGCTGACCAGAGCGATCGCGCCGATCACCAGCGCGGCGATCAGCATCAGTTCGAACTGGATGCGCGCCGGCTTGTCGCTCTTCCAGCGCAGCAGCGGCCCGACCGCCATCACCAGCAGCATCGGGACCGCGAAGATCGCGCCCGCCGGGTTGAAATAGGGCGGGCCGACGCTGACGCGCACATTGAAGGCCTCGGTCAGCAGCGGATAGAGCGTGCCTAGCAACACAATCGCGAGGATCGCCGAGAGCATGACATTGTTGAACACCAGCGCGCCCTCACGGCTGGTAACGGCAAAGCGCTTGCCCTCGGCCACCGCGCCCGCGCGCATGGCGAAAATCGTGAAGGCCCCGCCAATGTAGAGCCCGAGCAAGGCGAGAATGAAGGCCCCGCGCTCGGGGTCCACGGCGAAGGCATGGACAGAGGTCAACACCCCCGAACGCACGAGGAAGGTGCCGAGCATCGACATCGAAAAGGCAAGCACGCCGAGCATGATCGTCCACGTGCGCAGAGCGTCACGCGCGGCGAGCACGCTCA
>JACESM010000056.1 GCA_013911835.1 Porphyrobacter sp.
GACTGGATGGACGCCGCCACCACCCCCGGGCAATGGCGGTACGAGACGATCCTCGGCGGCACCGCCGCCACTTTCGTGGGGAACGACGCGAGCGCTTTGGCCCGCCTGCGGTGCGAGCGCGGGAGCAAGACAATGATCCTCGCGCTGACGTCGGCGGCGGCGCGCTCTCCAGCGGTAGAAATCCGGACGGAGACGCAGACCGCCGCGCTCCCGCTTGCCGTGCGCGATGGCCGGGCCGAGGTCGTGATGCGGGGCGACCTGCCCCTGCTCGATGCGATCGCGCTAAGCAAAGGCAAGTTCGCGATTGGCGCAGAGGGAATGCTGCCGCTCTACCTGCCGAGCTGGGCCGAGGTCAGCCGGGTGATCGAGGATTGTCGATGATGTTTGATTTGCGAACCTGCCTCCGCAGGTTCGTCCTCGGCGCGGTCCCTTCGCTTCGCCACGGGCGCCTGCGGGCGGGCGTTCGCCCTTGCGGTCCGTCCGATGGCGGACCGACACACTACCACGGTCCAAATGTCGCGCGGGCTCGGGCGCGCAGCGACCGCGAGCGCACGCGCGCGAGCCGCAGGCGCTCGATCCCGCAGGGATCGAAACAGCGCCGAGGGCGCTCGCCCGGTTGGGGCGAGCGAACCAACGATGACCTCACCTTTCCGATTCTATACATTAATATCCACAGGCTTGTGCCCAGCCTGTCCACAGCCGCGCCCGAAACGAAAAACGCCCGAGGTTTCCCCCGGGCGGCCAGTCCGCGCGCATTGCGCGGCGAGGTGTGAGTATGACGCCGGAAAAGATTATTTCAAGTCTTGTGGAAGCCCCCACAATGACTCACATTACATCCCGAGACCAGCGGCACACGCGTCTCGGCCCCCAGTGAAACGGCGGGTCTGCTCACAAGCTTGAAAGGAGGTGATCCGATGTCTCATGGTTCAGTAGCGAGGTCGGTGAAGATCCCTACGGAGCATACTCGGTAATCCTCTGCCAGAGTAAGGCACCGTGAGCGGCGCTTCCGGCCGCTGACCATGTCAAGGGCGTTTCCTCCGACGGGCAGGAAACGCCCTTTTCATTTTGTTTTGCGAAGGCGCCTCCGCGCCTTCGTCCTCGGCGCTGTTTCCTTCGCTGCGCTACGGAGCGCCTGCGGCTCGGCCGCGTGGCCTCGCGGTCGCTGCGCGACCGAAATGGCGCCCCCCTTCAAGTTGGGGACTGGAGAGTCCCTCCCCGTTCGCACCGCGAATGGGGAGGTGGCATCGCAAAGCGATGACGGAGGGGTTCTTCCCTTGTCTCATTCCCCCTCCGTCACGCGCCTTGCAGCGCGCGCCACCTCCCCATCCTTGCAGGACGGGGAGGGACCCGCTTGCCCTTCGGCCTTCGCAGGATTAGGCGCATTCCATGCACGTCACCCGCCGTCCCCACCCCTCGCCCACGCCCGATGCCACCCGCGAGAGCCTGATCGCCGATCCGGGCTTCGGCACGGTGTTCACCGATCACATGGTGGTGATCGACTATGACGAGGCGCTGGGTGGCTGGCAGACCCCGGTGCTGGGCCCGCGCGAGGCGATCCCGCTCGATCCTGCGGCGAGCGTGCTGCATTACGCGCAGGAGATATTCGAGGGCCTCAAGGCCTATCGCCACCCCGACGGCGCGCTCGGGCTGTTCCGCCCCGAGGCGAACGCCGCGCGCTTCAATGCCTCGGCCGAGCGGCTCGCCATGCCTGCGCTGCCGGAAGAGATGTTCCTCGGCGCGATCCGCGCTCTGCTCGAAGTGGACGGCAACTGGTATCCGGCGGTCGAGGGCGGCTCGCTCTATCTGCGGCCCTTCATGATCGCCACCGAGGCCTTCCTGGGCGTGCGCCCGGCCAAGCAGTACAAGTTCATCGTCATCGCAAGTCCGGCCGGCAACTACTTCAAATCGGGCGCGAAGGCGGTGAGCATCTGGATCTCCGACTACACCCGCGCCGCCCCCGGCGGCACCGGAGCAGCCAAGTGCGGAGGCAATTATGCCGCCAGCCTCGTCCCCACCGGACAGGCTTTCGCCATGGGCCATGACCAGGTGCTGTTCCTCGATGCGACCGAGCGCAAGTGGGTCGAGGAACTGGGCGGCATGAACCTGTTCTTCGTCTTTGCCGATGGCACCGTCATCACCCCGCCGCTGACCGGCACGATCCTGCCCGGCATCACCCGCAATTCGCTGATCACGCTGCTCGAGGAGCAGGGTCTGACCGTCTCGGAAGCCCCCTATTCGATCGACCAGTGGCGCGATGATGCGGCGAGCGGCCGGCTGATCGAGGTCATGGCCTGCGGCACCGCGGCGGTGGTCACCGCGGTCGGCAAGGTCGCAGGCGCCGACGGCGAATTCACCATCGGCGCAGGCGGCATCGGCCAGACCACCGCAGCCCTGCGCGAGACGCTCGTCGGCATCCAGACCGGCCGGATCGCCGACACCCACGGCTGGGTGATGCGGGTTTGATTGCATCGCCGATCCGCGTCGCCGCGCTCTACCAGTTCACGCGTTTCGACGATCCGCAGGCCTTGCAAGGCCCGTTGCTCGCCGCCTGCGACGGCGCGGGGATCAAGGGCACGCTCCTGCTCGCGCGCGAAGGGATCAACGGGACGATTGCAGGATCTGCGCAAGGGCTCGAGACCGTCCTTGCCCACATCCGCGCGCTGCCGGGATGTGCGGGGCTCGACGTGAAATTCTCCGCCGCCCCAGACATGCCCTTCCACCGCATGAAGGTCCGCGTGAAGCGCGAAATCGTCACCATGGGCGAGCCCGACATCGATCCCACCCTGAGCGTGGGCACCTATGTCGATCCGCATGAATGGAACGCGCTGATCGCAGACCCGGACACGATCGTGATCGACACCCGCAATGATTACGAGGTGGCAGTCGGCACCTTCCGGGGCGCGGTCGATCCGCAGACGCCGACCTTCCGCGATTTCCCCGCCTGGTTCCGCGAACACCGCGAAGAACTGCTCGAAGGCAAGAAGAAGGTCGCGATGTTTTGCACAGGCGGCATCCGTTGCGAGAAATCGACCAGTTTCCTGCGCGCTGAGGGGATCGACGAGGTCTATCACCTCAAGGGCGGCATTCTGAAGTATCTCGAGCAAATCCCTGAATCCGAAAGCCTGTGGCAGGGTGAATGCTTCGTCTTCGATGAACGCGTGACAGTCCGCCACGGGCTGGAGCAAGGCACCTTCCAGCTGTGCCGCGCCTGCCGCCGACCGCTCGATGCCGAGGCCCTCGCCCATCCCGATTATGCGGACGGGGTGAGCTGCCCCGCCTGCATCACCGAACGCACGCCCGAACAGCGCGCCGGTTATGCCGAGCGTCAGCGGCAAGAGGCACTCGCCCGGGCGCGGGGGGAGTTGCACGTGGGCGCGGTTCGCAAGCCGCCCGAATGACGCTGCCGGTCCTCTATTCCTTCCGCCGCTGCCCCTATGCGATGCGGGCGCGGATGGCGCTGTGGGCGGCTGGGATCACCGTGGAGCTGCGCGAGGTGAAGCTCGCGGCCAAGCCCCCGGCGCTGCTCGCCGCGAGCCCGAAGGGCACTGTGCCGGTGCTGGTGCTGGCGGACGGGCAGGTGATCGAGGAAAGCCTCGACATCATGCGCTGGGCCTTGGTGCAGAACGACCCGGAAGGCTGGCTGACGGGCGAGGATGCCGCGCTGATCGCAGCCAATGACGGGCCGTTCAAGCACCACCTCGACCGCGCGAAATACCCCGGGCGCTACGGCGCGGACGAGACCGACCACCGCGCCGCCGCACAGGCGCTGCTGATGCCGCTGGAGGAACGGCTGACCACCGCACCCTTCCTGTGCTTTCGTCAAGAGGGACTGGAGCCGCGATCCTGACGTTGTTGCGGTTCTTGGAAGTGCATGATTTTACAGGCTTCCGGTTGGGAAAAGCGTGGCCGAACGGCCATGAGATTGCTGTGATGCCTTGGCCAAAATCTCGGTTTGTTCCGGAATGGGGACCAAATAGCCATCACTGGCGCGCATGCTCTCGGCATTGATTCCGCGAGGTCCATACTACGCATTTGGGCAGGATTTCGCTTTCGGGCTCTGGGGCCCAACACGCGCGGTCAGCCATGGCGGGCTGGCTCATGCTGTCAGCTGGACACCCGCAAAAACCCCTCGCGTTCGTGACCATGATCTGATTGGCGTCGCCGTACTTCGTCTCACCCGGTGCATTGGCCGGAGAGTTTCGATGCACCCACGCAGCCTGTTTTCGCTGGCGGAGCACCTGGAGCGGCTGAGCAAGGACGGCGATCCGCTGGAGGTGTTGGCCGGCACGGTGGAGTTCGAGCGTTTCCGGCCACTTTTGGTCCGCGGGCTTGGCTATAGCGACGGCGCCAAGGGTGGCGGCCCGGCGTTTGACCCCGTGGCGATGTTCAAGGTGCCGGTGGTTCAGGCGCAGCATAATCTGTCGGATGCGCGCATGGATCCTTCGACAAGCTCAGGAGAGCGTTCATGATCCGGGATCGCTTGAGCTGGATGCGCTTCTTCGGCTTTGACCTTGGCGGTGCGATGCCGGATGAGAACACCACCCGTCACTATCGCAACCAGCTGATCGAGAGCTGCACGCTCGAGGCTTCGATGCAGGCGTTCGAGCCCAACTGTGCGAGGCAGGATATCTTGCCATGGGCGGCCAGATCGTCGATGCAACGCTGGTGCCAGCGCCCAAGCAATGCAACACCGAGGACGAGAAGGCTGCCACCAAGGCAGGCAAGTCAGTAAAGCAGATCTGGCGCGGCAAGCCGAACAAGGCGCACCAGAAGGATGTCGATGCGCGCTGGACCGTGAAGATCGGCGGCAAGATCCGCTAGCGCCCCGACGGGACCCCGCTTCCGCAGATCGCCACGCCTGTGTTTGGCTACAAGTCGCATATCAGCATCGATCGGCACTTTGGTTTCATCCGCAAGGCAGCGGTGACCTCGGCCGCCGACAGCGACGGACGGCAGTTGCGGCGGGTGATCGACACCGCCAACACAGCCGGCGATGTCTGGGCAGACAGCGCCTATCGCAGCAGCAAGAACGAGGCATGGCTCAAGGCCAACATGCTCAACAGCCGCATCCATTGCCGCAAGCCGAAGGGCAGGCTGATGCCCGAGCAAATGGCGCGCGCCAACGCCGTAAAGTCCGCGATCCGCGCCCGCGTCGAGAATGTCTTCGCGCACCAGAAAAACCGCTATGGCCTCTTCATCCGCACCATCGGTATTGCCCGGGCGCAGGCAAAGCTCACGCTCGCCAATCTGGCCTACAACTTCGACCGCCTGATCTTCCACGAACGGTGCGCAGCCACGGGATGGGCCCACCTGAAATCTGTGGTAGGGACTGAAAGGCTGACCGAAAGGCACCCTAGCCATGCCCCTCAGCCCGCTCAAATGCCGACGCTGACCTCGTCAAACACCGAACGGGTCATCACGCGGCCGAAATCACGGTTGTTGCGGGTGTCCAGCTTGTTGGCGGGAATCCGAGGGCAGTCGCAGATGCGCTTCAGGAGGTCCGCCTGCTTCGGCCCCAGCTCGACCAGCAGCGCCAGCAGATTGAGCACATTGATCAGTTCGCTGGTGTATTCGGGCAGCCACCGATCGGGCTGGATATCGCCGAGCGGAGAAGGCGGGCGCTTGTCGCCGATCAGGGGGCGTTCGCGTTTCTTGCGGCGGTAGCTGAACCACTGGCGCAGCACCTGCTTGCACGACACTTCATAGGCCCAAACGGAAGGCGGAACATTGTCGATAAAGCCGCTGCCGATGAGCAGTCGGCCAATGGCGGCATCGTATTCGAGCGTGTCGGGGAAACCTTCGGGCGTGGAGGGGATTGCACCGTTCTTGGGAAGCGTCCGACCGCCTTCGCCAACGCGCGGCGGCCGGGGCGGGTCTTCGGTGGCGAAGCGTTCCACGAAGGTGTCTAGCCCGATCACCTCGCGGCCCAGCTTTGCGGCTTCGGCGTAGAGCGCCGCATCGGCGGTCAGCGGTACTCGCAGGCCGGGCCGCACGAGGTCGTGGGCGAAGCTGGCGGTGTGATCCGAAGCCAGTCAATCTGATCGAGTCAGTCAATGTGACAAATAAATTGAAACTAGGCGATAATATACCTTATCCTATCCCGGAGAGTTTTGTGATGCTGACGAACACAAGAATAATTCCCAGAAGTCGAGTCGGCCATAATTTCTTTTTCCGGTAAGCATCTATTGCTCTACTTTCTTCAAAAAATTTCTCTTGTTGACCAGCTTTTAGCTGCCCCTCCCTTCCATTATTCCGCTTATCCAATTCATTAATAGAATTTGATGGATAAATTATGAGAAATGCACCAATGATCGAAGCGCATATCCAAATTAAATTTAACATTTCGGATATCCATATTTCAAAGAGAAACTACGAAGTCAAAATAACGATCATGAATATTTCAATTGCGTAATAGTCTCTGCGAATGAGGCAGCTTTGCATTTTATTTTCGTATCGCATGGTCCTACTATCTGAATATGTTTCTCGCTTTCGCCCTTGATGTGACTTTGTACGTATCCAACGCCATTGATAATATAGAGCTTAGAGCTTTTATCTATCGGTATTTCAATTTCCATTGATGGGCCAGAAATCGGAAATTGCTCATTCGCAATCATCACGCCAAAATTTTCATCGTCCCATTCGATTAAAAGGCTGTCGACTTCGGGTGAATCGACCTGACTCTTAATGTTTACTTGACTTGAGAAGCAAATGGGGCCTGAACAAGTCAGATACGGGCGAGGTTGGCACCCCTCGGCAGTGAATGATAGCGCAGAAAGTGTTATAACCATCCGGAGAATTTTTGTGTCGTTACTTCGACATTGAAGGTATTTTGGATTCATAATTCGAAACTCATTCATATGACGTGCCTGGTGTGCACAGCTCCACTTACTACACACACCAGGCATCAGATTCATATTAGCAGCGAAATTATTGTTGTAAGATATTATTCAGTCTGGGATCTTAATCCCCTTGGAAATATTCTTCAAGGGTAACGCCCGCAACACCAATCAATGCGCCGAGGACGTTGAGGACGCTTGGATTAAGTCCTGCAAGACTTCCGCCAACGATAATGGCAAGGTCAGTGATAACCCCCCACCAGTTTGTGTCAGCACCATTTTGTGCTCGTTCCACGCCGGTCGGGGAAAAGTAGACCTTTCCGTCCGACCCGCGCACGAACATATCATTCGTGCCTTCGAGTGGAGTGCAAGTCATACCGGGCGGGCAGGCGGCGTCTTTAGCGTCGGGAATGCTTGTGATGGGTGGTAATCCGCCGGGATCGCCGCCGCCGCCGCCGCCACCATAGTCATTCCCGGAGCCGCCGCCGCCGCCCCAGCCACCGCCCCAATCGAAACCGGGGAAGCCTCCTCCGCCGCCACCGCTTGGCGGACGTGGGGCAGTCACGACGATGTCCGCCCCGCCACTGACGAATTGTAGCTCTTCATCTGTCAGCGCTCGAAATGCATTTTTCATGGTTAATATCCTGTGGTTTTGGGTGAGAAATCATTCGAAGATGTCTTTGCTATCTCCTTCGTTTTATTGATGGCTGAATAAGTAAATTCAAATATCGGTCTCGGATCGCCGAGCAGCTCCCAAGCCCATACTGCACCAAGGAAGGCGCGCTGGTTGACCAGTAAAGCCGGATAAAGCGGCAATAGCGGCGCCGGGAGCATCCCATTCGCGTTGAGGAAGGCCTGGAACAACACGCGGGCCGTCCGGCCATTCCCGTCACGGAACGGGTGTGCGATTAGGAAATCGACGAAAAGCCAGATCGCACGTGCCATCACGTCGCCAAGTGCGCAGGGCTCTGCGAAAGCATCGAGCCATTGCGCGAGAAAAGCTTTAGGCGGTGAGCTGCAATCGAACATCACCTTGTGTCCGGACTTGAAGGGGGTGGTTTCGATGCGCCCCCGGCGGAGTTCTTCGCTCCCTCCCAAAATCCGATTGATGTTGATCACCGCAGGCACGTCAAGCGTTCCTGCTCCGACGGCCTGCCACGCCGCGAAAGCGCCGAGCTCGCTCGGAGGGCGGGCGGCAAAATCTGCCCCCAAGCCAGGCTCGTAATGCGCTCCGAAAAACGCCAGCGTGTCATTTGCCGGCGGTTCGACGACCAACAAATGAGCATAGTGACCGTAGAGCGCCGCCTCGTACCCGACTGGCCAGCAATTCTCGCCCAGTCCGTCGATCGTTAGATCGCCAAGCGAAATGCCCGAAAGCTTGGTCTTCAATTGCTTCGGCAAGCACGGCATCGGCCGCCTGCGGATTTGGAATGCCTTCGGCTTAATTTGCAACATAGCCAAACTTATCGATTGTCGCCCGGTCAAGGTCGGCGATGATCGCCTTGGACCGGTCGTTTAGCTCGTCTCGCGAGGCGCTGTCAGCCACAGGAGAGGCGTTGTCATGAGGGATTGGCACCACGGAGCCAAATCTTGCTGCAAGTTCCTGCATGGCAGACACTAGGTCCTCGTATCTGTAGACCTGCGTGACGCCTTCCCACCATCGTTTCTGGTCGATGCCGAACCAGTTGGCCTTGGCATCGGCCATCGCGTTGTATTCAATCCACTCGTTAATGCCGAACCGACCCGCGACCACCGATGAATGATTATTGCGCAGCATGGCGGCGTAAATCGCGCTCCGTTGGAACCGGTAGAGCGAGACATATCGTTCCCACGGATTGCGAACGACGCAAAAAGAAAAGAATTTATCCCAGTCATCTTGGAGGAATTTCTTTCGAAATGTGTTGGCGTAGACATGCGCAAAACGAAAAGAGTCTGTGTCGTCGAAACCGAGCAGTTTGACGATCGAGCGACCTCCGGTCTTAGGATTGTGAACGAACGCCAGCTTCCGTGGGTGATCAAGATACATCGGAACCGCCCCCCTTGCTTAAATCACGCGGACCCTGTGCCGGAACTGAAGCCGCAGACGGATCGGGCAATGGGCTGATATCGGCTGACGCCAGACGAAATGGCACAATGGACGCATCGGCAGCGGGTGCAGCGCGCCTCTGCGAAATACCCCCGCGCCAGCATTCGATGACCCGTGACGCCGCTTCGAGCGTCGCCGGACGGTGCGCCACCGCAATCCGGGTAATTTCGAGGCCCTTCAGTGTTTCGAGAATCTTTACCTCATTCTCTGTATCCAGATTTGCAGTGCCCTCGTCGAGGATCAGCACCTTGGGATCGGGATAGAGGGCGCGCGCGAGCAGCACGCGCTGCAATTGCCCGCCGGACAAAACCGAGCCCATGTCGCCGACGAGCGTCTCATAGCCCATCGGCATTCGTTCAATTTCCTCATCGACCTGCGCCATCGCGGCAACTTTGCGCACTTGGGCCATGTCGATCTCTGGATCGAAAAACGCGATATTTTCTGCCAGGGAGCCTGCGAAGAGCATGTCGCCCTGCGATACCGAACCAATGCAGCTTCGATACTTGTACTTCCGGTAAGAGCCGATTGGACGTTGTCCAAGTCGGACTTCCCCGCTCGAAGGCTCGAACAGGCCCATCAGAATCTTGGTGATCGTCGTCTTGCCGCCGCCCGACGGACCGGTGATTGCGAGAAACTCTCCCGGCTCGATCGTCAGGCTTACGCCGTTCAGCACCATCGGCTCGTTGGAGCCGTACCGATAGAACACGCGCTCTAGCACGAGCGGCTTGGTGAAGTCCGGCTCCTCGTTGCTCTTCTCAACCTCGCCTTCCTCAAGCGGCGAGAGGGCGATATCGGCGATGCGGGTGAGGTGCACCTTGACGATTTGGTAGTTAATCGCCTGCTCGGTCAGCCGCATGCCCGCGTCGAGGAACTGCTGCTTGTAAGCTTGGAAAGCAAAAATCATGCCTACGGTCAGTACGCTGTCGAACGCCAGCCCGATTGCCATGTAGACGAACACCACCCGCTCTGCACCGATCACGAATTGCCCAAGAGCTTCAAACGCGGCGGTCAAGCGCCCGAGCTTGACCTGCGCATTGACCGCATCAGCCTTGCTTTTCTGCCATAGCCGCTGACGGTTGCCCTCCTGTCCGAAAGCCTTGATCGCGGCGATCCCGCGTATGCCCTCGATAAAAACAGAGTTTTCCTTGGCGATCGCGGTGATGACATTAAGGTTGCGGAGCTTAATCGCCTGCAGAAATGCAAGTCGGAGGCCGACATAGAGCCCGAGGGCAACGCAAGCCACGCCACCCAGCAGCGGAGAATAGACAAACATCAGTGCCAACGTCAGCGCCGCCATCAACCCGTCGATGAAGGCCGCGATCATACCTTGGCTGATCAGCTGGCTGATGGGCTGGGTCGAGCCAAACCGCGAGATGATGTCGCCGACGTGACGCTTCTCAAAATAGTCGAGCGGCAAGCGCATCAGGTGGCGGAACAGGTTGACGATCACCTGATAGGCAAGCGAGTTCGACAGGGTGACCAGGATCAGCGAGCGCAGCCAGTTAGCCAAAAGATTGACCACTGTAAGACCGCCGAACCCCAGCGCCAGCATCAGCAAGAGATCGCGGTCGAACGCGGGGAACACGGTATCGATCGAAATTTGCAGGAAAAACGGCGTTGCTAGCACCACAAACTGCATCACCAGCGACAGCAACACGACTTGCCGGATCGTGCCCCAGAACCCGGTCATCTTCGACCAGAGCTGAGTGATATTGAGCTGGCGCTGCTCGATCTTGGGCTTGAAGCTTTCGGACCTAAGCAGATCGAGGGCAACCCCCGTCCAAGAGCGAGAGATGTCTGCCTCGCTCAGTATGAGGGCCCCACGCGCCGGATCATGGATATGATAGCGTCGCCCGCGGATGCCGCCCGTGATCGCGGTCAGCACGACAAAATGATTGAGGTTCCAATGCAGGATCGCTGGCATGCCAAGGTGAGGCAAATCAGCGATCTCGCCCCGCAGTGGCCGGGCGTTGAACCCGATATCCTCAGCGACCTGCATCACCTGCTTGAGGGTCGCCCCCTTGAGGCTCATCCCGTAACGCTGGCGCAGCGTGATCAGGTCGGTCTTGTAGCCGTGGAACCCGGCCACCATCGCCAGACATGCTAGAGCGCATTCGCTTGCTTCGCCTTGCGGGATGTATGGGGTTCGTTGACGCCCCGAGAACTCCACAAGGTCGAGCGGGCTGTTCATGATGTGCGGTTCAACACGGCGTTGAGCGGCTGCAAGAGCCAGGCAAGGAAGGTTTGGCGCTCAAGCACGATGTTGGCCTGAAGAGTCATGCCAGCTTGAAGCGGACTAGGCCCCCCAAACGCATTGATCGTCTGCCGGTCGAGCTTCACCTTGATGCGATAAACCGGCTCCTCAAACGGAAAGGGGATATCAGTCTCGCGCGGATCAACAGCGATACGTGAGATGTTGTCGACCTTGCCACCGAAGCTGCCGAACCGCTGATAGGGAAACGCGTCGTAGAGCAACCGGGTCTCCTTACCGGGCTCGACGAACCCAACAGCGCGAGTGGGAGCGTACAGCTCCGCCATCAACTCCGCTTCATCCGGCACGATTACCATCACGGGACGCGCAGCATTCACTGAGCGCCCCAAGCCTGCAGCCAGTGCGGTGACCCTGCCGTCGATCGGTGCAGTGATGACGTAGCTCTGTTCGCCCTCGAGCCGTGCCTGTTCGGCACTGAGCGCCTGAAGGCTCTCGCGGATCTGCGTGATACCCTGTTCAGCGTTGATCGATACCGATGCAAGTTGATCGCGCGCCTGCTGCGCCTCCCCTCGTGAGGCGGTCAGTCGTTGCCTCAGGCTCGACAAAGCTTGCTGCGATGACAGCAGCGCCTGGTGACGACGCTCGAGCTCAACCTTGCTAACAAACCCACGCTCGACCACAGCGGTGACCTGCTCGAACATTTTCGTGTTCGAAGCTACCAGCTGTTCTTGGATTGCAATCTGATCCTTCAGATCGAGCGCTTGTTGCTCTGCCGAAGAGATCAGGGTCGCGAGGCGAGAACGCTCTGCGCCTGCCATTCCGCTGGCCATTCCCACCTGAGTTTCGGCAAGCTGTTGCCGCGAGGCCAGGGCATCTAACCCTCGGCCAGCAACATCGCCGCCGCCCGCTGCTTCGCGATCAGAATTGATTACCAACAATCGGTCGCCCTTTTTGACCAATTGCCCTTCCTGCACTGGGAGTTCGCTCACCACTCCCGGCTGCAAGGCAACCACCTTGGCACTTGCTAAATTGGTCACAAGCATGCCCGGCACTGTCTCGATCCGCGCATAGGTGCCAACGCTGACCCACACTCCGGCAATCGCAACTATGCCGAAAAGGGCGCCGACAAAAAGTTTGGTGGAGAGGGGCTGGCTGAAGATCACCTCGCCATGAAGGCGTTCGGTGGAATTGTCTAAAACCTCGGATCGGAAAAATTGCATGCGTACGCCTCAAGCCAATTGGCTGGCTTTACTCATTGAAACGTCTGCGATTTTTTGACGTTAGGCAACCCTACAGGTTTCAGTAAGGGAACGGGAATCCGTCACTTTCTGGCATTCGGCGAGGCAAGACGTTCCTTGCGTAAGGCGAGGCGCTGTCTCGTGAAATGCGGTAAGCAAAAAATTGGACGAAGAATCATACGTATCGGCCAGACTCATCCCAGCATGCGCTCCACAGCTGCACCAATCTGTTCCGCCGCTTCGAGCGCGTGTCCGTCATCGAGATGGGCATAGCGGGCTGTGGACTGAACGTGAGCATGGCCAAGCAGACGCCCGACCATCGGAAGCGTCTCCTTGCTCATCGCAGCATGGCTCGCGAAGTTATGACGCAGATCGTGCAGCCGGAAATCGCGAAGGCCAGCGTCATCGCGGAACCGCGCCCAATAGTTATGCAAGTCCCTGACGGGCTTTCGCAAGGTTGGATTCCAGAACACCCAGGGAACGTCCTTGTAGCGCGGACACGTGTCTAATACGGCGCGCGCGTCGTCGCCCATCCAGACCATGCGCGGTCCGGTCTTGCCGTGGCGGAGCTTGAGGCGAATACCGTGGACGTCTTGGAAATGCAGACCGAGAATTTCCCCCCGGCGACACCCTGTCAGCGCCAGCAGGGTCACCGCCTTTGCCGCGAGCGCCCGCATTGGCTTGTCGCTGGCGCGCTCCTTGGCCAGCACTGCCCCAAGGCGCTGCATTTCTTCGTGCGAGAGGAAGCGCTTCAGGTGGTTGCGGCGGTTCATGCGCACGGCACGGCACGGATTGGTGTTCTCGAGCCTGTAGCCCCAGACCTCCGCCTTGTTCAGCATTGAGTTCAGAAGCGCCAGGGTCATGTTCGCGGCACCTGGCCCGGTCTGGCGGTTGACCTCGGCGAACCAGCGCGTGACATGCTCCTCGTTCAGCTCGTCTATGCACAGGCCCTGAAAAGCATCTTGCAGATAGAGACGGCGGTAGCTGGCATTCACGTTCCATGTTTTTAGCGTCCAGCGGGTCCCCCACTTTTCCCAGAACTCGTCGAGAAAATCGCAGTAGCGCGGGGCTGACCGGATGCGCTTGCGCTCACTGGCCGGATCCTGCCCCACGCGCGCATATGCCAGCACAATCCGCGCCACCTGCGTCGCCTGCGCGCGTGTCAGAACCGACGCTGGCCCCAGCGTCACCGTCCGCAGCTTGCCGCCCATCCGCGTCTGCACGATGTAGACGTTTCTGCCAGTGGCATAGTGCCGGATGC
>JACESM010000057.1 GCA_013911835.1 Porphyrobacter sp.
CCCGCGCCGAGGCCGAGGGCTACGGCCTGCTCGTGTTCGACGCCTATCGCCCCTGGCGCATCACCCGGATGATGTGGGACGAGACCCCGCCGGACAAGCGCGAGTTCGTCGCCGATCCCCGCACCGGATCGCGCCACAACCGTGGCTGCTCGATCGATCTGTCGCTCCACCGCGGCGGCATCGAGGTCACCATGCCCAGCCCCTATGACGACTTCACCCCCGCCGCCTACCGCAGCAACACCGCCGCCCCGCCCGAGGCGCTGCGCCTCAGCCGGTTGCTGGAGGAATGGATGGTGGCCGAGGGCTTCGTGCCGCTCGCCAACGAATGGTGGCACTACGACTGGGCCGAATGGCGGCGCTATCCGATCATGGACGTGCCGCTGGAAACAGTGACGACGGGATAAGCGGGGCCTTGGGATGGCGGATCATGGTCCGCTTGCGGTGTTCGCTGGGGAAAGGCGGACATTCGGCTAGCGACCCCAAGGCGGACATTTCAAGTAGCCTATCCGAGCCTAACGCGACGAGCATGTCGGGTGTGAATGCAAAACGCCGTCTATGATGACACCGCCCTGTTCTGATAGCTGCCGGACCGCCCGGCTTTCATGGTCGCTTGTATCGGCAGCCAGGTCTGGTGGATCGTCAGCGGCAACTATCGCGACTGCTTGGTTTTTAGCAAGGCAATCAACGATAAAGTGACATCTGGCGACGTGGAAGCGGGACGTGATAATGCAATAGTCGTCAATGCCGCGAGCCTTTGTAAAGGCCACGATAAGGGCAATGTCCTCGACGGTGTTTGCGCTGAGAAGATCGCTCGCCTCCGCCCGATCTATTCTTGCCCCTGCGGCTTCAAGATGCCGATAAACCAACTCGCGATGAGGCGTATCTGTAGAATTGAAGTGGGATCCGAAGCCGCCCGTCGCTAGCAATTCGATGCTATTGTCGTTTCGCTGCCGCTCAATACCAGTCTCAATGCGACGTAGCGAGATGGATGATAGTGTCCCGTCCGTGTCGTTCGGCGCACCGAGAATGAAGGCGAGTTTGGGCATTACGCCCCGGCTATCATACTACGACATGGCAGTCATCTCTGCGCGGATCGTGACCAACGCCCATTTCCGACCAAATTCACTTAGCCGCCATTCGCCAACCCACCCAGCTTCAGTCTTAGCGCGCTACCCTGCGCTGCTCCGAAACCTGCCCGGCAGTTGCAATGGGTTTCCCGCCAGAAGCCGACAGTCTGACGGCAAAAAACGGGCCCCTCATCTTCGTCGTCCCGTGCCTGACACGGAGCTGGGCTTATTCTCCGGCGAGCGGACAAGAAAAAAGCCTGATCCCGGATCAGATCGGGTGAGAGAATGAAGGGGCCAGCAACCTGCGCCCCACCCTCACTTCCCCGCAGCCGCTAGCGCGGCGGGCGCCGCGTCGGCCGGGTTGTGCTTGGCGAGGAAGGCGTCGAGCGCCTCGAACCAGGCCTGCGCGCTTTCGGCCTTGGAGAAGCTGTGCTCCTCATCCTTGATCACCAGCGTCTGCGGCGGCACGGGTGCCGCGCGGGCCGCTTTCTCGAAGATGGTGAACTGGGAAAGCGGCACGCGCTTGTCCTTGGTCCCGTGCGCCAGCAGCACCGGGCGCGACAGGGTGGTGGCGAGACGGTAGGGCGAGACAGCGTCCAGATCTTCTGCTGCCTGACCGCCGCGCACCTGCGCCGACCAGCGCTTGTTGACCCGCTCGGAGAGATAGCGCCGGTCATAGCGCAGCATCTTGTTCCAGTCGGTCACCCCCGCCCAGCTTGCCGCGCAGCGGTAACGCTCGGGATTGCGCAGCACCGACCACAGCGCTGCGTAGCCGCCATAGGAGCCGCCGACGACGCAGACCCGCGCAGGGTCCGCGATCCCCTGCTTGACCGCCCAGTCCATCGCATCGTCGAGATCGTCCTGCATCTTGCGCCCGATCTCGCCGGCGCCGGCCGCGAAGAAGGCATCGCCGTAGCCGCCCGAGCCGCGATAATTGGGCTGGAGCACGGCATAGCCGCGGTTGGCGAGCAGCTGCACCTCGTCGTTATATTCGAGCTTGTCGCGGATGCCGTAGGGCCCGCCGTGGGGCATCAGGATCAGCGGCAGGTTCTTCGCCTCGCGCCCGCGCGGCAGGGTTAGGTATCCGCGGATCACCGTGCCATCGCGCGCGGTGTATTGCATCGGCTTGGGGCTGGCGAGCGCGCGGACATCAAGTTCGGGGCGGTATTGCGCGATCTCCTGCATGCGGCCTGCCCCGACATCGAACAGGTAGAGCACGCCCGGATCGTTTTCCTGTCCGGCATAGATCAGCATGTGCGTATCGTTCTCGGTGCGGCTCTGCACCCACACCTCGCCATTGCCGAGCGCCTTCTTCATGGCGCGGTATTGCTTGGCGACCGCCGGATCGAACCAATGGACCTCGTCGCGGTCAGCCGTGAAGAAGGCGGCATAGGGCTTGCCCTTCTTGAGGACGACCTGGTCGATGTCCCAATCGGGATGTTCGTACACGGACTCGATCACCTCGCGGGTGGCGAAGTTGAAGCGCTTGAGGCCGACCCGGCCGGTCTCGCCCGCGGACAGGACATAGCCTTCGTCCGAACCGGTGATGATCTGGAGCGCATCAAAAAATTGTTCGTCCTGCGCGCCATCCTTGAGCTTGGCGATCAGCTTGAGCTCGTCACCCGCCGCGGCGCGGTAATAGACCTTGAGCTTGCCATTGGCCCAACCTGTGCCCATCCGGACGACGCCGTTCTCGTCGGTGCTCCAGTTCCAGATGTCTTCGCGCGGATTCTGGACGGTGGAAACCTTGCCGCCTGCCCTCAGCTCGTGGCGCATCACGGAGGGATAATCATAGATCGTCGACTGGATGGCGACGAGAATGTAGGAGCCGTCCTCGGCGATGTGGATGACGTTGTCGCCCTCGACCACGTTGGTGCGCCCGAACAGGCGGGTCATGGCACCGCTGGAAACCTCGACCAGGATCAGACGCGTGTAGCGCACATCGTCGCCGAGGAACTGGCCCGGCGTGGAGACGCCGAGCAGCAGCTTGTCGTTGTTGACCCAGCGGTACCAGTCGAGCGCGTCATCGGCATTGACCAGCAGTGCGCGCACGATTTTCCCGGTGGGCGTGTCGGTGATGACCAGAGCCGTCTCGCCGGTCGAATTCTTGCTCGCGTAGGAGAGTTTCGAACCGTCGGGCGAAAGCTCAGTGTCCCGGAACACCGGGCGGCGGGCAAAGTCAGCGGCGGCGATGCGCGGTGGCGGGGGTTCGGTCCCGGTTGCAGTCGCGGGCGGAGCGCCGGTGTCGACGGCAGGCAGTGTCGCGACGGGTGCTGCCGGCGCCGCCGCCTCCTGCGCGCTCGCGGCGATATGGGCAAAAGACAGGCTGGCAGCCAGCGCCAGCCCGGCGACATACCGGAAGATTTCCATAGCGCCCCGTGCGTCCCTGTGAAGCGTAATCGATTCGCCAACCCTATGAATTTATGCGGGCATGGCAAGAGGGATGCGGCGAGCGGCGGGGCTTCAGCCCTTGGCGAGCAGTTCTTCAATCTGGCCGAGGCGTTCCTTGCCGAAGAACATCTCGCCTTCCCCTCTCGGGCCCACGAACATCGTCGGAATGCCGAAGGCCCCGCGCGCTACGGCTGCGTCGGTGTTGGCGGCAAGGCCCTGCTTGACCGCATCGCTCTGCGCGCGGGCGAAGAGATCGGCGGCGTCGAACCCGGCGGCGGTGAGCGCCGCGCCGATCGCTTCCGGAGAGGCGATGTCCAACCCCTCCTCCCAGATCGGCCGCAGCAGGCTTTCCACGAACTGCACCCCGCGCCCGTCCTGATCGGCGGCGAACAGCATCCGCTGAAGCGTGATCGAATTGAACGGGAATTGCGGGTGGAGGCGATACTTGCCGAGGCCGTGCTTGGTGATGAAGCGCTGCATCTCGAGCATCGCATATTCGTTCTTGCCCTTGACCTCGGCGTCACGGATCATCGGCGGGGCATTGCCGGTGAGCTTGTGCATGCCCCCGAGGAAGACGGGGATCACGTCGAGCTCGGCCTCGTAGCGGTCGAGTAGTTCGCGCAGCGGCCACCAGATCAGGTAGGCATTGGGGCTGACGAAATCGAAGACGAGTTCAACGCGGGTTGCCATGCGGGTGATCCTCAAATGCCCGCCGCGGCGAGCGCCTGGTCCATGTCTTCGGTGAGGTCGGCGATGTCCTCGAGCCCCACGTTGATCCGCAGGAGCCCCTCGGTCACGCCCATCGCCGCGCGGGCCTCATCACCCATGTTGGCGTGGGTGGTCGAGGCCGGGTGGCACATCAGCGAGCGCGCGTCGCCGATATTGTTCGAGATGTCGACGAGCTTGAGCGCATCGAGCACCGCGAAGGCCTTGGCGCGAGTGCCGACGTCGAAGGCGAAGATCGGCCCGGTCGCGTCCATCTGCGCGAGCGCGAGGTTGTGGCGCGGATGGCTGGCGAGGCCCGGGTGCTGCATGATCCCGCCGGCCTTGACCACGCGCGGCTCGAGAAATTCGCCCAGCGTCACCGCGCTCCTGCTCTGGGCATGGGCGCGCAAGAGCAACGTTTCGAGGCCCTTCAGCACCACCCACGCGTTGAAGGCGCTCAAAGTGGGTCCGGTGTTGCGCTGGAACGGCATCAGCACCTCGTCGATCCACTGCTTGCTCGCGCAGATCGCGCCCGCCAGCACGCGGCCCTGCCCGTCCATCAGCTTGGTTGCCGAGTAGGCCACCACGTCCGCGCCGAACTCCATCGGGCGCTGCAACACGGGCGAGGCGAAGGCATTGTCGACCACGCTGGTGATCCCGTGCGCGCGGGCGAGGCCGCAGACGTAAGCAAGGTCGACAATGTCGAGCGTCGGATTCGCCGGGGTCTCGAAGAAGAACACCTTTGTGTTGGGCCGGATCGCGGCCTCCCATGCGGCGTTGTCGGCACTGTCGATGATCGTGACCTCGATCCCGAAGCGCGGCAGCAGGTGATCGCACAGCCAGCGGCAGCTGCCGAAAGCGGCGCGCGCGGCGACAATGTGGTCGCCTGCGGAAAGCTGGCACAGCAGCGCCGCGGTCATCGCCGCCATGCCGGTCGCCTGAGCGCGGCAGGCCTCGGCCCCCTCCATCAGCGCGATGCGTTCCTCGAGCATCGCCACGGTTGGGTTCTGGAGGCGCGAATAGGTCATGCCCTGCGCCGTGCCCGCAAACCGGTCGGCGACGGTCTGGGCGTCGTCGTAGGTGTAGCCCGAGGAGAGGAACAGCGCCTCACTGGTCTCGCCGTGCTCCGAGCGCCAGGTTCCGCCGCGCAGCGCGCGGGTTGCGGGGCGCCAGCGCGAAGTGGCAGCGCGGTCCATGCCGGTGGTCTTCTTCATGCGCCCGCCTCTAGGACGGCAACAGGCCGCCCGCAAGCAGGCCTTGACGCGCGGTCTCGCCATGGCCGAGCGCGGCGAGCATCAATGTGCCTTCGATCGCGGTGAGCAGATAGCGTGCGCCGCCTGCGGGATCGGGATCATCCTCGGGCATCTGCTGTTCGAGCCAGTCCAGCAATTGTTCGACCATCGCAACGGCGGCCACCCTGTACCCGGGCAAATCGCGCGCCGCCCCGGCAACGATTTCCCACCACAGCATCATGAACGGCTGGATCGCAGGATTGTCGTTCTGGCCGAGGATGATCAGCATCAGTTCGCGGCGACTGGTCGGGCGCTGTTCCGCCATCACTGCATCGAGCATCGCCGAATATATCCCGGCAATATGCGCCAGAAGATCGGTGACCAGCGCTTCCTTGGAGCCGAAGTGGTAAATCAGCATCCGGTCGCTAGTGCCCGCCGCCTTGGCCAGCGGGCGCAGGCTCGACTGCCCCAGCCCATGCTCCAGCACATGTGCGGTAAGGCGTGGCAGCAGAACGTCACGAGAAAGGCGCTGGCTCGACATTTTCCTCTTGTAGCACTTGCTACATTTCCCTATCTATCTGGGAGTTACTCCTAACAGCAATCGCCGGAGACTGCCATGAGTGCACCGCAAATTCTCACCATCGCCATCGCCATCGCTGGCGTCTTTGCATTTATCACTGTGGTGGCGCAACAGCGCGTCACCGGTAATGCACTGCTCGCCGCCGTGCTCTCGGCCGCGTTCGGCGGGTTTACCGCCGTGCAGTTGTGGCAGGAGGGGCCGGTGATGTTCTGGACCAATCACTCGGCCAACCTCACCGGGGTGCAGGTGTGGTGGGATCTGGTCTCGGCGGTGCTGATCGGCCTGTTCCTGATCATCCCGCGCGCACGCGCCGCCGGGATGAACGTGCTGCCCTGGGCGATCTTCGTGATCTGCACGGCCAGCATCGGCCTGCTCGCGATGGCCGCGCGCCTGTTCTGGCTGGAAAGCCAGACGAAAACCGCCGCTGCCGCGCCGGCATCCACCCCCGCGACCGCATAATCGCGCTTGCCCTCGGGCGGGGGGCTGCCTAAGCGCGCGCGCCATGGCCGAGGCGCGCGCTTCCTCTTTCCTCCCCGACACCGCCCCCGCGGTCCACCCGCGTGATCCGCTCGGGTGGTGCCTCGTTCTGACCGGCCTGCTCACCCTGCTGGCGGGCTGGCGGCTGGCGATCCCGTCCGCGCCCTATTTCGACGAAGTCCACTACCTCCCCGCCGCGCGCGATATGCTCGCCGCCTTCGAGAGCGGCAACGGAGCCTATCGCAACCGCGAGCATCCGCTCTTCGCCAAGGAGCTGATCGCTCTGGGCATGTGGGCCTTGGGCGACAATCCCTTGGGCTGGCGGATCGTGCCATGGCTTGCCGGCGTGCTCGCGCTGTTCGCTTCGATGCGCTCGCTGTGGCACGCGAGCGCCGACCGCTTCGCCACGATCGCCTTCGGGGTGCTGGCGCTGAGCGGCTTTCACCTCTTCATCCACACCCGCATCGCGATGCTCGACATCGTGATGATCGCCGCCCTCGCCGTCGCCGCCTGGCAGTTCGCCGCCGCGGCCGCGCGGCCCGAACAAGGGCGCTGGCGGCTGGCGCTGACCGGCATCGCACTGGGACTGGCGCTAGGCTCCAAGTGGAACGCCATCCCGCTGGCGATGGCGCCCGGGCTGACTTTCTTCTTCGCGCGCCTCGGCGCGGGGCGCCGCCGCCTGTTCCTCAGCCGCCGCGGCGCGCCGGTGCCGGGGATCCGGCTGGTCGAGGCCTTCGTGTGGCTCGGGCTCCTGCCGCTGGCGGTTTACGCCGCGACCTTCATCCCCGGCTACTGGCTCGCCGAGCCCTTCCACCCCTCGCCGCTGGCGGAGAAGGGCCTGATCGGGCTCCACGAGGAGATCTTCGCACTCCAGAGCCAGCTGATGACCCCGCACCGCTACATGAGCCAGTGGCCGCAATGGGTGCTGAACACGCGCGGGATCTGGTATCTCTACGAGGAGGTCGACGGCGCATGGCGCGGGGTGCTGCTGATCGGCAATCCGCTGACGATGCTGCTGGGGCTGCCGGCGCTGGTGTGGTGCCTTGTCGCGGGTGCGCTGCGGCGCGATCCGGCAAGGCTGGCGGCATCGCTCGGCTACGCGGCAAGCCTCGGGTTGTGGCTGATCGCGCCCAAGCCGATCCAGTTCTACTACCACTACTTCGCCCCGAGCCTGTTCCTGCTCGCCGCGCTGGCGCTGGCGTGCAGCGACTTGCGGCGGCTGCCTTACGGCACATGGCTGGCGTGGGGCATCCCGGCGGCCTCGGTGGCGGTGTTCGCGTTCTACTTCCCCATACTCGCCGCCCTGCCCTTGAGCGGGGGCGACGATTACCTGATCTGGGCGTGGCTCAAGGGGTGGAGGTAGTGAAGTCCCTCCCCGTTCCGCAGGAATGGGGAGGTGGCAGCGCCATCAGGCGCTGACGGAGGGGTAAGGTTGCGCCGCCATCCCCTCCACCACTCGCTTCGCGAGCGGTCCCCCTCCCCATTGCTACGCAACGGGGAGGCACTTTCAGATCAAAACCTACCCCAAACAAACCGGCTCGACAGCGCGTAGTTCCAGACCGAACCCACCACGATCCCCGCCAGCGCGGCGAGCACCCAGAAGACGCCCTGCCCTTCGAGGAAGGTCGCGATCGCGACGTTGGCGAAGCCGCCGATTGCGCAGGTGGCGATGAAGCCCAGCCAGCCGCGGATGAGCTCGCCCCAGCCGGTCAGGCGCTTGTCGCGATAGGTCAGCCAGTTGTTGAGCCAGAAGTTGAAGCTCATCGCCACCAGCACCGCGATGCTCTGGGCAAAGGTGAAGGCGTGGTCCATCACGAACAGCAGGCTGGTGAGCACCATGAAGTGCACCACCACGCCCAGCGCGCCGACGGTGCCAAACAGGGCAAAACGGGTCGGGATCACCTTGCCGAAGGTCTTGTCGTAAAGCCCGGCGAGGAAATCGAACAGGATGGCGCGGTCCAGCTTGCTTTCTCCTTCGCGGCGGGCCGCGAAATTGAGGGGGAATTCCTTGACTGTCATCGCCGTCTCGGAGGTGGCGAGCAGGTCGAGCAGGATCTTGAAACCGATCGCCGAAAGGCGCGGCACCAGCGCGCGCGCGGCAGCGGCGGGCAGCATGAAATAGCCGCTCATCGGATCGGTGAGTTCCACGCCGGTCATCTTGCGGGCAAGCGCATTGGCATAGGTCGACAGCTTCTCGCGCTCGGGCGCGGCCCATTCGGCGGTGCTGGCGCCCTCGGCAAAGCGGCTGGCGACGCAGATCTCGGCCTCCCCGCTTTTCAGCGCGGCGAGCATGCCGGGGAGCAGCGCGGGATCGTGCTGGTGGTCGGCGTCCATCACCGCGACATAGGGCGCGGCGGTGGCGCAGAAGCCTTCGATCACCGCGCTCGATAGCCCGCGGCGGCCGATACGCTGGATCACGCGCACCCGCGGATCAGTGAGCGCCAGCGCGCGCGCTTCGTTGGCGGTGCCATCCTTGCTGTCATCGTCGACGATGATCACTTCCCACGCCGCCGCCGTGCCGATCGCACGGTCGATCCGCTCGACCAGCGGGCCGAGATTGCCGCGCTCGTTGAAGGTCGGCAGGATGATGGCGAGGTCGAGGCTCACGGGTGCGAGCGCCGGCCAGATGTCGGCAGCTTCGTCGTCGACGCTGCCCGGGCGCGGAAAGAAGGCGTTATCCATGCGCCCCTAGTGCACCATAATTCTTTATAAACCATAACTGGGGTGTCCGACGATGGATCAGAGCCGTTCGCGCACCGCCGCGCCGATCGCCGCGGTGCCGTGGCTGCCGCCGAGATCGCCGCCGAGAATGCCGTCGGCGAGCGCCCTGCCCACCGCCGCCTCGATCCGCGCGGCATCATCCTCGCGCCCGAAGGAATGGCGCAGCATCATCGCTGCCGACAGAATCGTCGCCATCGGATTGGCCTTGCCCTGCCCGGCGATGTCGGGGGCGCTGCCGTGGATCGGTTCATAGAGGCCGAAGGTGCCATGCGCGGTCTGCCGCTCGCCCAGCGAGGCGCTCGGCAGGAGCCCGATCGAGCCCACCGCGGCGCTGGCGAGGTCGGAAAGAATGTCGCCGAACAGGTTGCCGGTCACCACCACGCCGAAACGCTCGGGGTGACTGACGGTCTGCATCGCGGCATTGTCGACATACATGTGTTCGAGCGTCACGTCGGGATACTCGGCGGCGACCTCCAGCACCACGTCGCGCCACAGCTGGCTGGTTTCGAGCACATTGGCCTTGTCGACGCTGGTGAGCCCCTGCCCGCTCGCCGCCGCCGCGCGGAAGGCGACATGGGCGATGCGGCGCACTTCGGTTTCGGAGTAGGACATGGCGTCCCACCCCTCGCGCTCGCCATCATCCGTGGTGCGCTGGCCCTTGGCGCCGAAATAGACGTCCCCCGTCAGCTCGCGCACGATCAGCATGTCGAGCCCGGCAGCGATATCCGCCCGCAGCGGCGAGAGGTGTTCGAGCCCTGCAAACACCCGCGCCGGACGCAGGTTGGCGAACAGGCCGAGGTGCTTCCTCAGGCCGAGGATCGCCTGCTCGGGGCGAAGGTGGCGCTCCAGCGCGTCGCAGGAAGGATCGCCCACCGCGCCAAACAGGATCGCATCGGCCTCGCGCGCCATGGTGAGGGTTTCCTCGGGCAGCGGGTGTCCATGGCGGTGATAGGCCGCCCCGCCCACGTCACCGGTAAACAGCGTGAGGCCGGGGAGCGCCAGCGCCTCAAGCACCGCGACCGCCTCGGCGGTGACCTCGGGGCCGATCCCGTCACCGGGCAGGACTGCAATCTTCATCTGTGTGGTTCTCTCAGGCCATCCGCTGGAGCCGCTCGGTGAGCAGCAGCCTCGCGCCCATAACATCGCTCTTCGGCCCTGCAAGCAGGTAGTGCGCGATACGGCGCTCGAGGATGGCGAGCTGGGCGAGCTGGGCGGGCAGATCGGCGGCGGCGGCGGGCGCTTCACCGCCATAGCCCAATTCGGACAGAAGCAGGGTCTCGTAAGCGACCAGCCCGCTCACCCAGCCGCGTGCGGACGGGGCCATCGCGATCGCCTCGAGCAGCGCGTCGAGCGCGGCGTGGAGCGCGGGGTAAGGCTGGCGCTCGGGCAGCGCGGTCGCCGTCAGCGCGCAGGCCCACTGCATCGCGGCGGCCGGCAGCGGCTCGGTGATGAGCGCGGCGCGGGAGTGCTCCAGCTCGAGCCGTGCAAACGGGAGCTGGCTGCCAGGCTTGGTGGTGAAATCCGCCGCCACCCGGTTGCCCGGCACCATCACCGCGCGCATCTGCCGCCCGCGCCCCCCCGCGACATAGGCCGCGACCAGCCCCGTCTCGGCCGTCAGCACGCGCACCATCGCCCCGGTCTCGCCCTGCGGCCGCGAGGCAAGGACAATGGCAAACGCGCGCGAGGTCATGCCCGCGCGCCCTCGCTTACTTGGAGGACTTGGCTTCCAGCGCCGCTAGCCGCGCTTCGAGCGCGTCGGCCTGTTCGCGGGCCTTCTGGGCCATCGCCTTGACCGTCTCGAACTCCTCGCGGGAGACGAAATCGATCCCGCCGAAGGCCTCGCGCATCCGCTCGCGCGCGCTTTCACGGGCTTCGCGGGTCATGCCCGCCATGGTCCCCGCGGCGCTGTTGGCAAGCTTGACGAGGTCGGCGATGATCGGGTTCTGGCTTTGCATATTTGCTTTTTGGGGAGGCTTGCACAGATGTGCAAGCGAGTCCTTGTGTTCCGCACGCTATCCGGCGTGCGAAATCCTCGCTCACGCGGCCTGAAGGCCGCATCGCTGCGGGCGGCCGTTCGGCCTTGCGGACGGCTGCGCCGTACCGTTCACCGCCACACGATAGGTTGATATGCTCGCGCCTCAGAATTCGACCTTGGTCGCCGCGCCGTCGAGGCCGCGTTGGCCGCCGTCGGGGTTCTCGGCGATGAACTGGTAGTTGAGCGCCGCAGCAAAGCACAGCCACGCCAGATAGGGCAGCAGCAACAGCCCCGCCACCCGCCGCACCCGCCACACCAGCGCCAGCGCGACACCCAGGCTCACGATGCCGAAGCCGATCACCACCAGGGCGATTTCCATCTCCTGCATCCCGAAGAACACCGCGCTCCAGCTTTGCGTCACGAGGAAATGCAACCCGAAGACGATCAGCGCGAGGCCCCGGCCGGCTGCGCCCCAGGCGCTCGCGACCAGCGCCAGGGCCAGGCCGATCAGCACGAACAGCGCGGTCCACACGATCCCGAACACCGCCGGCGGCGGATAGATCGCGGGCTTCACCAGCCCCGCAAACCACGCCGTGTCCGGCCCGCCGAGCTGGCTCGCCAGAAACCCGACGAGCAGCACCAGCGGCACCATGAACAGCGCCCAGCGCAGAAAGCTGGCGCGCAGCTGGGCGCGAGAAGCAAGGACGTTCATGCACTCATCCAGTCATAAGCCGGTCATTGTCCGGGCAGGGAGCGCGGCGATACCAGAGCATGGCAGTCTCGCCAACTTTTCCGCAGGTTCTTGGCCCGCAATGAGCCATGCCGCGCAGGTGACGCCCGGGGAATTGTGAAAAATGTGTTGAAAATTGGGCAGAGGGTCACGAAACGCTTTGGGGTCTGGAAAAACCTCTGCTAGACGCTGCCACATTCCTGCCGTGATTCGAAGCGCAGTAGCGGCGGGATGTGACACAAATCGCGCTTTTGCTCATTCCCGGCCGAGCCGGACCCATAGGGGAAATGACCATGAAGAAGATCGCTCTCGTTGCCGTCGCCGGCCTCGCTCTCGCCACCGCCGCTTGCTCGAAGCCCGCCGAAGACGCCAACACCGCTGCCGACACCATGACCGCTGAAGAGCCGATGGCTGCCGAAACCCCGATGGCTGCCGAAACCGGCGACGCCATGATGGCGAAGGAAGGCGACGCGATGGCCAAGGAAGGCGACGCGATGGCCGCCGAAACCCCGGCTGCCGAATAATCCTTGATGGATTAGCGGACCTGACCCAGCGTCAGGTGCCAGGTTAAGAAAGGCCGGTAGCAACTGCGGTTGCTGCCGGTCTTTTCTTTTGGGCGCTATCCGCGTGTGGCGGAGATCAGGAATTCGACATTGCCCTGCGGCCCGGTGATCGGGCTGGTCGCGATCCCCTGCACCGCCCAGCCGAGCTCCTCTATCCAGCCGTGCACCTCGTCGCACACCCGCTGGTGAAGCGCGGGATCGCGCACCACCCCGCCCTTGCCGACCTCCTCGCGCCCGACCTCGAACTGCGGCTTGATCAGCGCGACGAGCTGGCATGTCGGCGCTGCGAGTTGCAGCGGCACCTCGAGGACTTTCGACAGGCCGATGAAGCTCGCATCGCACACCACCCAATTGCACGAACGGTCGATATGCGCGGGCGTGAGCAGGCGGGCGGAGAACTGCTCGAGCACGGTGACGCGCGGGTCCTCGCGCAGCTTCCACGCGAGCTGGTTGGTGCCGCTGTCGACGCAGAACACATGCGCCGCGCCGTGGCTCAGCAGCACATCGGTAAAGCCCCCGGTGGAGGAGCCGATATCCATCGCCACCGCACCCTCGGGCGAGAGGCCGAAGTGCTCGATCGCGTGGGCGAGCTTGATCCCGCCCCGGCTCACCCAGGGATGATCGCGCCCGCGCACCTCGAGCGGCGCGTCCCCGGCCAGCTGATGCCCCGGCTTGTCGATCTTTACCTCGCCCGCGAACACCAGCCCCGCCATCACCAGCGCCTGCGCCCGCGCGCGGCTTTCGGCCAGCCCGCGCTCGACCAGCAGCTGATCGACGCGGCGCTTCTGCGCTTTTGCGGGGCGAGATGTGTGCTCGGGCATGGACAAGACGCGGCCCTAGCGCGCAAAGTGGCCGGATGAAAGCTGCCCTGCCCCTTCTCGCGCTGGCACTGGCGCTCGCTGCCTGCGCACCCGCCGCAAAGGCACCGCCCACGCCTGTCGCCTCGGCCCCCGCGCCGCGCCCTCAGCCAGCCCGCCCCGCCCCCGCCCCTGCGCCGGTAAGCGGCCTCATTCCCGATGACTGGATGGACGCCGCCACCACCCCCGGGCAATGGCGGTACGAGACGATCCTCGGCGGCACCGCCGCCACTTTCGTGGGGAACGACGCGA
>JACESM010000058.1 GCA_013911835.1 Porphyrobacter sp.
TGCTCGTCGGTCGCCCAGGGGCGGCATTCGGTCACGATGAGGTCGCTGTTGCGCTTGATATCGCGCTTCTGCGTCGCGGACGGCTTGAACCGGCCCGCCACCACCCGCACCGAGACGCAGGCCTGACAATCGAGGCAGGAGGGGCGATAGGCGACCGTCTGGCTGCGGCGGAAGCCGATCCGGCCCAATGCCTCGTTGAGCTGGTCCGCGTGCGGGCCCTTCAGCTCGGTGAACACCTTGCGCTCGCTCTTGCCCGGCAGATAGGGGCACGGCGCGGGGCTCGTCACGAAGAAGCGGGGGAAGCGGATCGGTGCCGTCACGGGTGGGGCCTGTCCTTCGTGCGCCTGAGCTGGCGGGTGAATCGCGGGTGGGCGAAAGTGTTAAGAAAATCTTATGCCCACACCTTCGCTCCGGTAAAAGTCCCTTAACCATGAAAATGTCGCGAAAACGACTTGAGGCAGCAGGCGGCGGCGGCAAACCGCGCCCGCAATGGTGCAAACCGGGACAAATGCCCCGGCACAAATGCCCGAATTTTCTCCGAAATCAGCCGAGTTCGACCAGCTGCACCGAATAGCCATTGGCGCGCAGGCCCTCGACCAGCCGCTCGACCTGCTCGGCATCGCGCGCCTCGCATTCGATATCGGTGATCAGGCCCTTGGCCGGCAGCGTGGTGAAGATGCGCTGGTGATAGATTTCGATGATATTGACGTTGTGCTCGTCGAACAGGCGCATCACCCGGAACAGCGCGCCGGGACGATCCTGCAAGGTGATGCGCAGGCGCGCGAGGCGGCCCTGACGGGCGAGATCGCGCAGCAGCACATTGGCGAGCAGGCGCGTGTCGATATTGCCGCCGCACAGCGCCAGGCCGATCTTCTTCCCCGCGAACCGCGCCGGATTGCGCAGCACCGCAGCAAGCCCCGCCGCACCCGCGCCCTCGACCACGGTCTTCTCGATCTGGAGCAGCAGCGCGACGGCCCGTTCGAGTGCGGGTTCATCGACCAGCAGGATGTCGTCGACCCGCTCGGCGATCACCTTGGAGGTGAAGTCGCCCGGCACCTTGACCGCGATACCTTCCGCCAGCGTGTCCCCACCGCAGGGGAGGCTTGCGCCCTTGATGCGGTCGAACATGCTCGGGAACAGCCCGGCCTGCACGCCGACGACCTCGATCGCCGGATTGATCGCCTTGGCGACAGTCGCCATCCCCGAGATCAGCCCGCCCCCGCCAATCGGCGTGACGATGCAATCGAGATCGGGCTTCACGTTGAGCATCTCGAGCGCCACCGTGCCCGCCCCCGCCGCCACATGCGGATCGTCGAACGGGTGGACGAAGGTCAGGCCCAACTCGCCTTCGAGCTTGCGGGCGTGGGCATAGGCTTCGTCGAAGGTCTCGCCCTCCAGCACCACCTTGCCGCCGACGCTCTCGGTCTGCATCACCTTCACTGTGGGCGTTGGCTTGGGCATGACGATGGTGACGGGCACGCCGAGCCGGGTGCCGTGATAGCTCAGCCCCTGGCTGTGGTTGCCCGCCGAGGCCGCGATCACGCCGCGCGCGCGCTGCTCCTCGTTGAGCAACAGCAGCGCGTTCAGCGCCCCGCGCTCCTTGTAGGCCGCCGTGAACTGGAGGTTCTCGAACTTCAGCCAGATATCCGCGCCAGTGATCTCCGACAGGGTGATCGAGTGCATCATCGGCGTTTCGACCACCGCGCCCGCGATCCGCGCGGCGGCGGCGCGGACGTCGTCGAGGGTGAGGTCGGCCGGGGTGGCGGCGGCGCCCTTGGGGTGCGATGCAGTGGCTTGCGTCAACATGATGCCGAGGCGATTAGAGCCTTGCACGCCCAAGGGCAATGTTACTTGGCCTCCCCCGCGCGAAAGGAAATCCTTGCTGGGAGCGAAAGTTGGCAAGCGGGCGCGAAGGCGATAGGCAGCAAGGCCTCACGCCTGTTCAAGGACCGTCATGCTCCGTTTCGCTTCCACCGCCGTCTCCGCGCTCGCCCTCGCCCTCGCCGCGCCCGCTTGGGCCGATACGCTGGTCGACAATGTCGACGGGGTGACGATCGATGCCGAGGGCAAGGTGAGGCGCTTCTCGGGTCTGGTGTTCGACGAGGATGGCACGATCACCGCCGTGCTGGGTCGCGCCGACAAGCGCCCCCAGACCGATTATCTCGTCGATGGGGGCGGCCGAGTGATGCTGCCGGGCATGATCGACGCCCATGTCCATGTGATGGGCATCGGCTTCGGCGCGCTGACATTGGACCTGTCGGACACAACCTCGCTCGAGGACGCGCTCGCCAAGATCAAGGCCTTCGCCGAAGCGAACGAGGGCCGCCCGTGGATCCTCGGGCGCGGCTGGAACCAGGAGAAGTGGGGCCTCGGACGATTCCCGACCGCGGCCGAACTCGATGCGGTGGTGGCCGACCGCCCAGTGTGGCTCGAACGGGTCGATGGCCACGCGGCCTGGGGCAACACGCTGGCAATCCAGATCGCAAGGGTCACCGCCAAGACGGCCGATCCGGCAGGCGGGAAGATCATCCGCGATGCCAAGGGCAATCCGGCCGGCGTGTTCGTCGACAACGCGGCGCTGCTGGTGGCCAAGGAGGTTCCCGCTCCGCGCCCGGAAGACCGCGATCTGGCGCTCGCCAAGGCGCAGGAGGTGCTGCTCGGCTACGGCGTCACCGCGGTCGCCGACATGGGCACGTCGCTGGCCGACTGGCACACCTTCCGCCGCGCGGGCGACACCGGGCGGCTGATGATGCGCATCATGGTCTATGCCGACAGCATCGACACGCTCGAGACCGTCGCGGGCCCCGAGCCGACCGTCTGGCTTTATCAAGACCGGCTGCGGATGGGCGGGATCAAGCTCTATCTCGACGGCGCGCTGGGCTCGCGCGGGGCGGTGCTCAAGGCGCCCTATCATGACGACCCGGGGGCCAAGGGACTGCCGCTGCTCTCGCCGTCGCAGCTTCGCAACCTGATGAGCCGCGCGGCGATGGACAATTTCCAGACCGCGGTCCACGCCATCGGCGATGCCGCCAATGCCGAGGTGCTGGGGGCGATCGAGGAGCTTTCGGAAAGCTACAAGGGCGACCGGCGCTGGCGGATCGAGCATGCGCAGATCGTCGATCCTGTCGATATTGCGCGGCTGGGCCAGCACGGGGTGATCGCCTCGATGCAGCCGCTCCACCAGACCTCCGACCGGCTGATGGCCGAGGCGCGGCTGGGGCCCGACCGGCTGGCAGGCGCCTATCCGTGGCGGAGCGTGCTCAAGGCCGGGGGCCGCCTCGCCTTCGGCTCGGATGCGCCGGTCGAGCCGGCCGACCCATGGGCCGGGATGGCCGCCGCGATCAGCCGCACCGATGCCAAGGGCGAGCCCTTCGGCGGCTGGCTCCCGCAAGAGACGGTGACGCGCGAGCAGGCGCTTGCCGGGTTCACGGCGGACGCCGCCTTTGCGGGCTTTGCCGATGGCCGCTTTGGCCGCCTCGTCCCGGGCGAGCGCGCCGACTTCCTGTTCGTCGACCGCGACCCGCTGTTCGCCTCGCCGCAAGCCCTGCGCGAGACGAAGGTGCTTCAGGTCTGGATCGGCGGGGTGAAGGTGAAAGAGGCGGAGTAGTTACTCCGCCGCCGCGCGCTCGGCGGCTTGCTCGGCCTCACGCGCTGCCTTGTCGGCGGCGACGGCCTTCTCCTGCAGGCGCATCAGCACCAGCGAGGCCTCGAACAAGAGCAGCAGCGGCACGGCGAGGATGATCTGCGAGCCCGGATCGGGCGGCGTGACGACCGCAGCGATGGCGAAGATGGCCACGATCACATAGCGCCGCGCCGCCACCAGCTGTTCGCGGGTGATGATCCCGGCACGGTGGAGCAGCAGGAGCAACACCGGCAACAGGAAGGTCAGGCCGAAGGCAAGGATGAACTGCATCACCAGCCCGAGATAATCGCCTGCGCTGGGCAGGGCCTGCACCGTCAGCCCCCCGGTCTGCCCCCCGTAACCGAGGAAAAAGCGGAAGGCGGTCGGCATGACCACGAAATAGGCGAGCGCCGCACCGGCGGTGAACAGCACCGGGGTGGCGATCAGAAACGGCAGGAAGGCCTTCTTCTCGCGGGCATAAAGGCCGGGGGCGACAAAGGCCCATAGCTGGTTGGCGATCACCGGAAAGCTCACCATGAAGCCGGCGAACAGCGCGACCTTGAGCTCCACGAAGAACACTTCCGGCAGCTTGGTGAAGATCAGCTGGCCCTGCCCTTCCGGGAAGGCCTGCTTCAGCGGCAGCACCAGCAAGCCGAGGATATCGTCGGCGAAGTAGAGACACACGCCGAAACCGACCGCCAGCGCCAGCAAAGCGCGGATCACGCGGGTGCGAAGCTCGATCAGATGGTCGAGCAGCGGCGCACGGGTCTCGTCGAGGTCCTTGACCTCAAACATCCTCGTCCCCCGTGTGCGGCCGCGCAGGCAGCATGGGCGGACGCGGCGCATCGGGCTCGGGATCGATCGCCGGGCCGCCGATCGTGACGGTCGCGGCGGGAGCGGCCACCGGCGGCTTGTCAAACAGCGAAGGCTGCGGCGGCGGCACGGGCGCAGCGGCGGCCGCGCTCTCGTCAGCGGGGAGCGTCGCGGCGGCGGAAGGCTCGACCGGGGGCGGCCCGGTCATCACCGGCGCGCCTGCTTCAGCCTCGGTCAGAGCGGCGGAGCGGCGCATGATCTCCTCGTTCTGCGCCTTCCACTTCTTCTCCATGTCCTCAAGCTCGGCCTCGCGCACCATGGCATCGATCCCGGAGCGAAAATGGGCCGAGAGCCGCCGCACCTTGCCGATCCAGCGGCCCGCCACCCGCATCGCGAGCGGCAGGTCCTTCGGCCCGATCACGACGACCGCGACGATGATGATGACCAGCAGTTCTGCTGCGCCGATGTCGAACATGTGCGGTGCGGCTGCGCCGCCTCCCTGCAGGCCGGATCAGGCGCCGGTGCTGTCGGACTTCTCGGATGGAGCAGGCGCGGCGGTCGGAGCGGGCGCGGCGGCCGGGGGCTCGATTCGCGCCTTGGGCTCGTCTACTTCGCTCATGCCCTTCTTGAAGCTCGAGATGCCCTTGCCGAAGTCGCCCATCATTTCGGAAATGCGCCCGCGCCCGAACAGCACGAGGACGACGAGGGCGACGATGAGGATTTGCCAGATACCGACGTTCATGATGCGAGACTCGCGATAGGGGTTATGCGGGGTATATAGGCAGCTTGGCGCGCGGATGCCACCCGGGGACGAGAAAGTCTCGAACCCGCGCGATCAATCCTCGTCCGGGCCGCTCTCGTCTTCCTCGTCGGGCTCGAAACGCCCCATGCCGTCAAGCGCGGCTTCCATCGCCTCGTCGACCGGATCGAGCAGGCCGGCGGCGCGCAGCTCGTCGATGCCGGGCAGGTCGCGGCGGCTGGCAAGGCCGAAGTGGTCGAGGAAGTCAGGGGTGGTGGCGTAGATCACCGGACGCCCCGGCACTTCGCGGCGGCCGGCAGGCTTCACCCAGCCCGCCTCCATCAGCACATCCAATGTGCCCGCGCTGGTCTGCACGCCGCGGATCGATTCGATCTCGGCGCGGCTGACGGGTTCGTGATAGGCGATGATGGCGAGCACTTCGGTCGCGGCGCGGCTGAGGCGGCGGACCTGCTCCTTCTCGCGGCGGAGCAAGTGGGCGAGGTCGGGCGCGGTCTCGAAATGCCAGCGGCCGCCGCGCTCGACAAGGTGGATGCCGCGATTGCGGTAGCGCGCTTCCAGAATCCCAAGCGCCTCGCGCACCTCGCTCCCCGCGAGCCCGCCCAGATGGGCGGCGAGCGCCTCGACGCCCATCGGCGTCTCGGCGGCAAACAGCGTGGCTTCAAGCGCGCGTTCGAGCGTACCCGGTTCGTCGTTGGGCTCCTCGCTCACGCCGGCGCGCCCTCCCTCAGGCGGCGGATGCGCAAGGGCGCGAAGGCACCATCCTGCTCCAGTTCCGCCCGCCCGCGCTTGGTCAGTTCGAGCGCCGCGACGAAGCTCGACGCCAGCGCCGAGCGCTTCAGGGCCGGCGAGGCGTGGGGCGGAAGGAAGTCGCGGATTTCCATCCATTCGAGCGTCACGCCGAGCATCGATGAGACGCGCTCGAGCGCCGAATCGAGCGTCATCACCGGGCGATTGGCGACATGGTAGATACGCGGCGCGGTGCGTGCCTTGACCTGCCCATAGGCCTGGATGACGCTGAACAGGTCGGAACGCCACACCGTCTTGCGATCGGTGCGCAGGCCCTCAGGGCCGCCCCGCAGGAACACGTCGCGCCCGATCCGGTCGCGGCCCATCAGCCGCCCCGCCGCCTCGCGCATTGCGCCAAGGCGTTGCAGGCGGATCTGGAGGCGCAGCGCGAGTTCTTCTGGCGAGGGGTCTTCCTGCTCGGCCTTGGGCAGCAGCATCGCCGATTTGAGATAGGCGAGCCATGCGGCCATTACGAGGTAATCGGCGGCCAGCTCCAGCTTCAGCGCGCCCGCGCGCTCGATATAGATGAGGTATTGGTCGACCAGCGCGAGGATCGAGATCTGGAGAAGGTCGACCTTCTGCCGCCGTGCGAGATCAAGCAGCAGGTCGAGCGGGCCTTCCCAGCCGTCAAGCTCCAGATAGAGCGCGTCTGTATCGTTCCGTGCCGCATCGGGCGCGAGCATGAAGGGCGGCTCGGGCGCGTTCATGCGGTGAGCGCCAGCAAGGCGTCGCGCTTGGCGAGGAGTTCGGCGGCTTGCGGCGCGAGGCTCTCGGCGACACGCGTGTCCGCAAGCGCGCGGTCGAGCCGCGCGGCGGTGGTGTCGGACATGGCGGGCAGCGCCGCGCAGATGCCCTGCATGTCGTTCATCTTGGCCCAGCAATTGAGGATGATGTCGCACCCCGCCGCATGCGCGCGCGCGGCGCGTTCGGGGATGGTGCCGCCGAGCGCTTCCATGTCGATATCGTCGGTCAGCAGCAGACCGTCGAAGCCAATCTCACCGCGGATAACGTCGCGGATCACGGTTTCAGAGAGCGTCGCGGGGTTCTCGGCATCCCAAGCGGTGAAGACGAGGTGCCCGGTCATCCCGATCAGCGCGTGGTTCAGCGTCCGGAACGGGGCGAGGTCGTCTTCCAGTTCCGCCGCCGAGGCAGTGACCGTGGGCAGCGCCTTGTGGGTATCGACATCGGTGCGGCCATGGCCGGGCATGTGCTTGATGCAGCCGGCAACGCCCCCTGCCGCGAGCCCTTCGAGCACCGCGCGGCCCAGCGCGGCGACCTGCATCGGATCGCTCCCCAGCGAGCGGTCGCCGATCACGTCGTGGGCACCGGGAACGCGCAGGTCGAGCGGCGGCTGGTAATCAACCGTGATCCCCATCGCCGACAGCTCCAGCCCCATCGCAGTGGCATTCGCCCGCGCCGCTTCGATCGCGCTGGCGGGGGCAATTTGATAAAGCTTGTCAAAGGCTTCCCCCGAGGGATAGCCCGCCCAGTGCGGCGGCCTCAGCCGCGCGACGCGGCCGCCTTCCTGATCGATCGAGACCAGCAGCCGCTCGCGGCCGTGGATGCTCCTGAGGTCATCGGTCAGCGCACGCAATTGCTCCGGGTCGACGCAGTTGCGGCCGAACAGGATGTAGCCCGCAGGGTCGCAATCGCGGAAGAAGGCGCGCTCGTCTTCGGTGAGGACGGGGCCGGAGAGGCCGAAAATCGCCGGAGTCATAAGACCATCAGAGTCGCATTGTGGCGGGCGTCTCGCAAGGCCCGGAGGGGGTCAATGACGGGGAAAAACCCTGTCAACCTCCTCGCAACGCTTCGGCAACCACCCGGCGACGACCCGACAACGACCCGACAACGACCCGCCATCGGTTCCGCAACCGACAGGCGGTGTCACTTGACCTGGCAATCGACCCCGTCGGCCTTCAATGCGCGGCACAGGGTGTCCGCCTCCGCGCGGGTGCCGACCACGGCCTGCAGCCGGTAGACCGTGCCGATGTCGACCTTGCCCTCGACGACGCGATACTTGACGCCCTTCAGGGCATCGGTGCGCCGCTGGGCGTCGCTCCAGCCCTGTTCGGCGCGGGCACGGGTGCCGTAGGCGGCAAGCTGGACGCCGACGCCGCCGGTCGCGGGGGCCTGTCCGGCTGCGGGGGCAGCGGGCTTGGCCGGAGCTGCGGAGGCCGCAGCAGATGGCTGCGCGGCAGGCTTGCCCGGCGTCCCGCCCGGAAGCGGCGGCAGCGGGGTTTCCGCCACCACGCCGGGGCGCGACCCGCCCTCGCCCACCACGGGAGCGACATTGCCGGTGCCGTCGAAGGTCTTGCCGCCCGGATCGTCGGGGCGCGTCTTGATCGGGCCTTCGGGCGCAGCGATCACGCTGCCATCGGCGACCACCTCGCTGCTGGAAGCGCGGTTGGTGATGTACCAAACGCCCGCCCACGCCACGCCGAGCAGCGCCACGAGCCCTAAGCCAAACAGCACGATCTGGCTGGTGTCGACCCCGCCCGCGCCCTCGTCTTCCTCGTCGGATTCGAGCCACGGCAGGCTGTCGGGCTCGCCGAGTCCGAGCTCGTCACCCGCCTCGTTCAGCTCTTCATATTCGGCATCGACCATCACGGACCCAGTGCCCCCCTAAGGCAGAACTACATGCTCTCGACCGCCTCGACGCCGAGCACGCCAAGGCCATTGCGGATCACTTGCCCGATTGCCTGCCCGAGGAAAAGCCTTGCCGCTGTCAGCTCTGCGTCCTGTTCCACGATGAAGCGCTTTTCGGGGCGGTCATTACCGAGATTCCAGTAGGAATGGAGGTCAGCGGCAAGGTCATAGAGATAGAAGGCGATCCGGTGCGGTTCTCTGGCACGCGCGGCCGCCTCGATCTCGCGCGGGAACTGGGCCGCGCGGGCGACCAGCGCGAGTTCTTCCGTTCCAAGCTTGTCGAGGTGCGCGTCCGACGGCGTGATCCCCATGTCCGCCGCCTTGCGCAAGCTCGAACGGATACGCGCGTGGGCGTATTGGACGTAGAAGACCGGATTGTCCTTCGAAGCCTCGACCACCTTGTCGAAGTCGAAATCCATCTGCGCATCGGGCTTGCGAGTGAGCATCGTGAAGCGCACCACGTCCTTGCCGACCATGTCCACAACATCGGCGAGCGTGACGAAATTGCCCGACCGCTTGGACATCTTGAACGGCTGGCCGCCCTTCATCAGCTGCACCATCTGAACGAGCTTGACCTCGAACGGCTTGGGCGCGGCACCATCCGCGCTGGTCAGCGCGGCGACCGCGGCCTTGATGCGCTTGACCGTGCCCGCGTGATCCGCGCCCCAGATGTCGACCAGCGCGTCGGCGGCCTGCGCCTTCTGGAAGTGGTAGGCGAGGTCCGCGCCGAAATAGGTCCACGCCCCGTTCGACTTCTTGATCGGGCGATCCTGATCATCGCCGAACTTGGTCGAGCGGAACAGCGGAAGCGAGACCGGCTCCCAGTCCTCGGGCGGGGCCTTGCCCTTGGGGGCTTCGAGCACACCGTCATAGACGAGATCGTGTTCGCGCAGCCATTGCTCGGCGGCATCGACCTTGCCCGAGGCTTGCAGTTCCGCCTCGGAGGAAAACAGGTCGTGCGCGATGCCGAGGGTCGCCAGATCAGCGCGGATCATGTCCATCATCGCCGCCACGGCGCGGGTGCGGAAGAGGATCAGCCACTCGGCTTCGGGCGCGGCGGCGTAGGTGTCGCCGAACTCTGCGGCGAGCTGTTGGCCGACGGGGACGAGGTAATCGCCCGGATACAGCCCCGCGGGGATAGCGATTTCCTCCCCCAGCGCCTCGCGATAGCGCAGGTGCACCGAGCGGGCGAGGACATCGACCTGCGCGCCTGCGTCGTTGACGTAATATTCCTTGGTGACGCAGTGCCCGGCGAATTCGAGCAGACCCGCCAGCGCATCGCCCACCACCGCGCCGCGGCAATGGCCCATGTGCATGGGGCCGGTGGGATTGGCCGAGACATATTCGACATTGACCATCCGCCCCTCGCCCATCCCCGAGCGTCCGTAGTCCGCGCCGAGCTGGGCGATGGCGGCAAGCTCGTCGAGCCATGCGGCAGGGGCAAGGCGCAGGTTGATGAAGCCCGGCCCGGCGATTGCGGCGCTGGCGATGCCGGGCTGCTGGGCGAGCTTCGCCGTAATCGCCTCGGCGAGCGCGCGGGGGTTGAGGCCTGCAGGTTTGGCGAGCACCATCGCGGCATTGGTCGCAAGGTCGCCATGCGCGGGATCGCGCGGCGGCTCGAGCGTGACGTTGGCGAAGGATGTGCCCGCAGGCAGCGCGCCTTCGCCGGCCAGTTCGGTCAGCACGCTTTCGATCAGCGCTCCATAGGCGGTGTAGAGGGTTTTCGTGGCGGTCATGGTTGTCTCGTGCGGTCGGCGCGAATGCTCGCGCGTGCAAGATAGGAAGCGGGGTCCCGGGTCAAGCCCGGGACGGGGAGGAAGAGACACAAACGAAACGCGGCGTGTGGCGAGGCTTCGACGCCAAAGGCGTCGCGAGCGCACAGCGCGAGCCGCAGGTGCCCCGAAGCGGAGCGAAGGGAACAGCACCGAGGACGGGGGCGCGGAGGCGCCCCCGCAAAAAAATCAGCGCGTCACGTTATACTTCAACTGCGCCTCGGTCAGCTGGAAGCCGACCAGCATCTCGAAGCGGGTGCGCGCGATCGCGGCCTTGACCTCGGGGTCGGCGAGCGGATCGAGCGCCGCCTCGGCGTCGCCCGCGCGTCGTCGCTTGGTGATCTTCTCGCGGATGTCCTCAGGCAGCGCCGCATCGGCACGGTTGACGTAGCCACCCGCCTTGCCGGTGCCCTGCGCGCGCTCCTGCCCGTCGGCGAAGGCGAGCGTGACGGTGCCGATGCGCTTGGAGACCACTGCCGTGCCGCCGCGCACCACGGTGACGAAATAAGGGAGCTCGACCGTGCGGCTCCCGCGCGTGTCACTGCGGCGCGCGTTGACCGTGAAGGTCGCCTCGGAATAGATCTTGTCCGCGGCGTCGTTGCACTCGCTGCGCAGATTGGTCATCGACGCGCTGACATCGAGGCTGGCGACCGTGGTGTCGGCCGGATCGCGGAAGGTGGTGACATCGCCGGTGTAGTCGGGAATCCCGACCGCCGGGCACAGTGACAGGACGCTGGCGATGCCGACGCCCTGGTCGATCACCAGCTCGCCCTCGTTCGAGCAGGCGGACAGCGCCGCCACGGCGGTCAGGGCAGAAAGGGCGCGCACGCGAAGCTTCATCAAAGCCGTCCTCGAATTAAACGATCCCGAGCGCCCTAGCGAGGACGTGCGGCTTGCGCTAGAGGGGGTGACATGAACGCGCCCTTTCCAGCCGCTGACGCTCCGGCCACCGAGATGCCGCCCCTCAATCTCCTGATCGCCGCCCCGCGCGGCTTCTGCGCCGGGGTCGATCGCGCCATCGAGATCGTCGAGAAGGCGCTCGAACGCTACGGCGCGCCGGTCTATGTGCGGCACGAGATCGTCCACAACAAATACGTGGTCGAGGGACTCAAGGCCAAGGGCGCGGTGTTCGTCAAGGAGTTGAACGAGGTGCCCGACGATGCGCCGGTAGTGTTCAGCGCCCACGGCGTCCCCAAGGCGATCCCGGCCGAGGCCAAGCGCCGCCAATTGCTCTATGTCGATGCCACCTGCCCGCTGGTGAGCAAGATCCACCGCCAGGCCGAACGCCAGATCGAAAAGGGCCGCCACATCATATTCATCGGCCACGAAGGCCACCCCGAGGTGATCGGCACGATGGGGCAGGTCGAACCCGGGCAGATGACGCTGGTCGAGACGATCGAGGATGTCGACAAGCTGCCCTTCGATTCCGACGAGGAACTCGCCTACCTCACCCAGACCACGCTGTCGGTGGACGACACGCGCGAGGTGATCCAGGCGCTGGAGTGGCGCTATCCCAACATCCTTGGGCCGAAGGCGGAGGACATCTGCTATGCCACCTCGAACCGTCAGGCGGCGGTCAAGGAACTGGCGCATGACTGCGATCTGGTGCTGGTGATCGGCGCGCCCAATTCGTCGAACTCGCTGCGGCTGGTCGAGGTGTCGGAGCGGCTTGGCACACCGGCCAAGCTGATCCAGCGCGCCTCGGAGATCGACTTTGCGTGGCTCGAAGGCGTGGCAACGCTGGGGCTCACTGCGGGGGCCTCGGCGCCCGAGATACTGGTGCGCGAGGTGGTTGCCGCACTCGCCACGCGGCGCACGATCCACGAGAAGGAAATCACCGCCACCGTCGAGAAGATGGTGTTCAAGCTGCCGCGCCAGCTGACCGAATAAGCGCAAGGCGGGGGGAATGGCGGTCTACACCCATCTGGGCGCGGAGGATCTTGCCCGGCTGATCGGCGAATATGGCGTGGGCGACCTCGTTATGGCCAAGGGCATCGCCGAGGGCGTTTCCAACTCGAACTGGCTGGTCGAGACGACCGGCTCCGGCGACTCCGGAACGCGCTTCATCCTCACGCTTTACGAGCGGCGGATCGATTATGCCGATCTGCCGTACTTCCTCGGCCTGCTCGATCATCTTGCGGGCAAGGGCTGTCCGGTGCCGCGCACCATGCATGACCGCGCCGGAGCCTCGTGGCGGATGGTCGAAGGCAAGGCGGCGGCGCTGATCGAGTTCCTGCCCGGCGTCTCGCCCACGCGCCCCACGCCCGCGCAGGCCCGCAGCATCGGCGCGGTGCTGGCGAACCTCCACCTCGCCGCGCAGGATTTCCCCCACACCCGCGCCAATGCGATGGATTTTTCCGCGAGCGCCGCGATTCTCGAGGCCTGCGGGGCCGAGGCACTGGCGACGATCGACACAGGGCTGCCGGCCATGATCGATCACGCCTGCACCGCCGCCGCGCTCGACCTCGCCGCCCTGCCGCGCTCGCAGACCCACACCGATCTGTTCCCCGACAATGTGCTGATGCTGGGCGACCGGGTGACGGGGCTCATAGATTTCTACTTCGCCTGCACCGGGCCGATGGTTCTCGATCTGGCCGTGACCCATGCGGCGTGGTGCTTCGATGCCGCCAATGCCTACCGCGCGGATTGCGGGGCGGCGCTGGTCGAGGGTTACCAGTCGGTCCGCCGCCTTGAGCCCGCAGAGCGCGCGCTGTTCGCCGATGTCGCCAAGGGCGCGTGCCTCAGGTTCGTCGCCAGTCGCGCCGAGGACTGGCTCGATACCCCCGACGATGCGCTCGTCACCCGCAAGGACCCGATGCAGTTCGCGCGGCGGTGGCAGTTTTATCACGATCACGGCGCAGGCCTGCTTGCAGGGTGAGGCCGCGCGCGCCAAAACGGCACCCATGAAACAGGTCGAAATCTTCACTGACGGGGCGTGCAAGGGCAACCCTGGCCCCGGCGGCTGGGGCGCGTTGCTGCGCATGGGGGCCCACGAGAAGGAACTTTCGGGCGGAGAGGCAGACACCACCAACAACCGAATGGAGCTGATGGGCGCGATCAAGGGGCTCAATGCGCTGATCGAGCCGTGCAAGGTCGATCTCTATTCCGACAGCAAATATGTGCTCGACGGGATGA